>NZ_JBQCCV010000053.1:0-26401 GCF_051961875.1 Intrasporangium sp.
CGCGGCCGAGGACGACGAGCGGGCGGTATGCCGCCCAGCTGGCTCGCTGACCGGCATACCGCCCGCGTGGTGCGCCCCCCACCCGTCGAGTGAGCGCTTCGTCACAGCCGTCACCGCGCTGGAAGCAACGTGGAGGACGAAGCGCTCGATCGTGGGAGATCCCCTCAGCTGCCCTCCTTCACCTCGAAGATCTCGTTGGCGACGAGGCCGTGCGCCTCGCGGTGGACGGTCGCGGCGGCGTCCGCCGACGGTGCCTCGGCGAGGCAGAAGATGCGGCCCTGGCTCTCGTTGACCCAGTAGCGCAGGTAGCGCACGTCGAACCTGCCTTGAGTCTGCAGGTCGGCGAGGTGCGCCTTGGCGACGTCGTCGATGCTGACCTCCCCGCCGAGCTCGTGGACGTCCATGAACAGTGGCATTTCCGCTCCTCAGTTCCCGGCCGGTGCTTCCCGGCGTCGTCTCTCGACGGTAGGAACGGCAGGGCCCGCCTCGGATCGGGAGAACTCCCTATCTTGCGGCCGGGAGGACCCCACTCCGCTGGGCCGCGGCGACGGCGGCGCCGCGGCTCGCGACCCCGAGCTTGGTCAAGACCGCCGAGACGTGGTGGTCGACAGTCTTGGGGGAGATGAAGAGGCGCTCGGAGATGGCGGCATTGCTCTGGCCCTGCGCCAGCAGCTCCAGGACGTCGTGCTCCCGGGCCGTGAGGCCGAGCGGGTGGGCCTGGGTTGCCGCACGGGCCGGGCGTGGGATCCGCTTCATGCCGTGCTCTCGCATCCGAGCGCGGACCACGTCCGCGGTCGCCGCTGCGCCGAGGGCCTCGAGGCGGGCCAAGGCGTGGCGGAGGTGCTGCTCGGTGTTGGGCCGGTGGTGCGTCGCCGCATCGAGGTGGGTGAGGGCGGCGTCGTAGGGGCAGCCGAGGCGGTCCCAGGCGGCGACGGCGCCCTCGACGTCACCGGCGAACATGAGCGCGTACGGGCCCGGTGCATCCGCAGGAGCCTCGACCGCCTCTCCCGAGATGCGCTGCCACCAGGCCCGCAGGTTGCTGCGCTCCCATGCGTCGCTCAGCACGCCCTCGGCGTTCAGGGGCGGGAGCGCCGCCCGTGCGGCCTCGGTGTCTCCGACGACCCAGTGCGACTCCGCTCGGGCAAGGTCGGCGACGGCGACCCAGTAGCCGGACCCCGAGCGGAGCGCCTCGTCGTGCAGCTGCTGCACCGTCGCGGCGGCATTCGACCCCGCGCGGCGGGACTGGACCGTGGCCATCGCGAGCAGCGCCTCGGCGCGGTTGGCGGGGGAGCGGCTGCTGCGGAGGATGTCGCCCGCGACGGCGAGCGCCTCCTCCCAGCGGCCCTGGGGGACGAGGCTGAGCGCGCGGTAGCCCCGGATGCAGTTGCCGTACGTGCCGATGTCGTGGTCGTCGCAGAACGCGGATCCCTCCAGGTACCAGTGCTCGACGGCCGCGAACTCGCAGCGTCCGGCATGGGTGCCGACCAGGTTGGTGTAGGCCCGCGCCGCCTGCATCGCGTCCCCGTTCTCGAGGGCGACGTCGAGGGCCTCCTGGAGCTGGTCCGCCCAGCCCGGTTCGCCGAGGGCGGCACGCACGCAGGCCTCCGTGTTGAGCGCCGAGCTGCGGACGGCTGGAAGGATGAGGAGGTCGGCCAGGGCCTTGGACTGCCGGCAGTCCTCGAGGGCCTCGGCGGCGGCACCGGCCTGCATCGCAGCGGCGGCTGCCATGGTCCGGGCCCACGCGAGCGGCTCGGATGGACCGAGCGGTTCGAGGAGCTCGACGGCGCGCAGTGCCGTGAGCCGGGCCGCCTCGGGGGAGCCCTGCAGCCGAGCGATGCGCCACAGCTCGTCGCCCTGCCGGTGGACGTCCCCGACCTGGCGCCATACGGCCAGTGCCTCCTCGTGGGCTCGTTCGGCGTCAGGCCACTCGTCGATGAGGGTCAGCTCGACGGCGAGCTCGTGCAGGAGGCCGGCTCGGACGAGGTCCGGGGCGGCGCCGGAGTGCCGCAGCGCGCGTGTGTACTCGGTGGCCGCCTCCCGATGCGCCGCGAGGGCCGAGGCCCGGGCCGCGGCGCGAGGGGCGTACTCGAGGACCAGGGCGGAGTCGCCGGCGGCGTCGGCATGGTGGGCGACGCGCGCCGGGTCCGCATCCGGTCGGGACAGGAGGGCTCCGACGATGGCGGCATGAACGCCGGCGCGGCGGTGCGGCGGCATCTCGCCCTCGACCGCGAGCCGGGTCAGCTCGTGACGGTGGCGCAGCCAGGGGCCGTCGGTGACGAGGAGGCCGGCGGCGACGAGGTCGTCGAGACCGGCGGTGACGAGCTCCGGCCCAGGCGCAGTGTTCCGCCCCTCTGTCGCCACGAGCCCGGTACCGGTCGCCGCGACGACGTCCGCGAGGAGATCGGGCTCGACGAGCCGGCCGAGCAGGGCGCACACCTCGAGCACCGAGCGGCTTCCCGGCCCGAGGCGCGCCGTCCGGGCCAGCACCGCGTCCCGCACGGAGGGAGGGGTGCTGCCCGCGCGGAGTGGCCCTGCCTGCAGCACCTCCACGGTGAGGAAGGCGTTGCCGCCTGTCAGGTGATGCACCTCGGCAGCGTCGATCCCGGTGTCTGCGGCGAGCTCCGCGACGGCGGCCTCCGTCAGCGGGGGAACGGACAGCCGCCTGGTGCCGGCGAACGATGCAAGATCACCGACGCACACGCGCAGGGGTGCGTCGCGTCCGAGCTGGTCGTCGCGGAAGGTGAGGATGACCAGGACGGGCAGGTCCCTTAGCCGACGGCCGAGGAACCGGACCAGGTCGAGCGTCGGCTCGTCGGCCCAGTGGACGTCCTCGATGACGAGGGCCGTGAGTCGCTTCCCGGGGTCCCGGAGGGCGTGGAGCACACGGGTGAAGAGCTCCTCACGGGAGGCGTCGCGGCGCGCTGCCTCGAGCAGGTCGCCGCCGACGAGGTCCGCCAGGTCGAAGATCGGACCGAGCGGCCGGGGAGTGAACAGGCCGTCGCAGGCGGTCCGGAGCCACTGCGCGGCGATCCGTCCCTCGGCGGCGTCCACGAGGCTCGTCTTGCCCGCGCCTGCCTCACCGGTGACGAGGACCAGCCGGCCCGCCCCGGTGCGTGCCTCGTCGGCGTACTCGGTCAGCAGCCGGAGGAGGTGCTCCCGCTCGAGCAGGGACATGGCCTGATTCTGCGCCACAACCCGTCGGCGCACCGGCAGACGTCAGAAGTCGCCGGCTTGCTGCCGCATCCTGCCCAGCACGCGGATGAGCGCCTCGACGTCACCAGCGCCGAGCCCGGGCCGTGCGAAGACCTCGGTGTTGAGGGCCGCCGTGGCCTTCTCCGCGACGGCCCGTCCCTCCGGAGTGAGCGTGATGATGAGCGCCCGCCGGTCGCCCGGATGGGCCTCCCGGGTGACGAGCCCGGCCCCCTCCAGCCGGTCGACCGCGTTCGTCACGCTCGTCGGGTGCACCTGCAGGCGCGAGGCGACAAGCTTCATCGGCAGCGACCCCCGCTTGCTGAAGAGGAGCAGCATCAGCACCTCGTAGCGGGCGAAGCTGACACCGAGCGGCTTGAGGGTCGCCTCGACACGGGCGAGGGCGATCTGGTGCGCCCGCATGAGGGAGGTGATGGCCGCCATCCCGGGCGCCGCATCCTCCCAGCCGTGCTCGACCCACTGCTCACGCGCGGACGCGATCGGGTCCGCTGCAAGCGGAGCGGGGCGGTCCCGCGTGTCGGAGGTCTCGGCCGTCATGCGGTCATCGTAGGTCGCCGTTGCGTTGACGTCCATTATTAGGAAGTCCTACTATTTCTCGCGTCAGCTCCCTGCGACACCGGAGTGCTCCATGTCCGAGAAGCCCGCGCTCTACGAGCCGAAGCACCACGTCCGCATCGTCACCGCGTCGAGCCTGTTCGACGGCCACGACGCGTCGATCAACATCATGCGGCGCATCATGCAGAGCCAGGGCGCGGAGGTGATCCACCTCGGCCACAACCGTGCGGTCCAGGAGGTCGTCGACGCGGCGGTCGACGAGGACGTGCAGGGCATCGCGGTCTCGTCCTACCAGGGCGGCCACGTCGAGTACTTCGAGTACCTCGTCCAGCTGCTGAAGGAGAACGGCGCCGAGCACATCCGGGTCGTCGGTGGTGGTGGCGGCGTCATCGTCCCCGAGGAGATCGCCCGGCTGCGGCAGTCCGGGGTCACGATCTTCAGTCCGGAGGACGGGCAGCGGCTCGGCCTCGTCGGCATGATCAACTCGGTCATCAAGGACTGCGACTTCGACCCGTGGGAGGTCAGCCACCCTGACCTCGCCGCAATCGTCTCGGGGGACCGGGCACATGTCGCCCGCGCGATGACGGGCGCCCAGGAGGATGAGCTGCCGGCCGACCTCGTCGCCGGAATCCGCGAGGCGGCCGCCAGGCGCACCGTGCCGATCCTCGGCATCACCGGCACGGGCGGCTCGGGCAAGTCCTCGCTCACCGACGAGCTCGTCCGCCGGCTCCGGCTCGACCAGCAGGACAAGCTGCGCGTGGCCGTCATCGCCATCGACCCGACGCGTCGGCGCGGCGGCGGCGCTCTCCTCGGCGACCGCATCCGGATGTCGTCCCTCGACGGCGAGCGGGTCCTCTTCCGCTCGATGGCCACCCGCGGGCGCAGCCAGGTCCCCGACAACCTCGACCAGGTCGTCGACATCGCGAAGGCGGCCGGCTACGACCTCGTCATCCTCGAGACCCCGGGCATCGGGCAGGGCGACGCCGCGATCGTCGACCACTCCGACGTCTCCCTCTACGTCATGACGCCGGAGTTCGGCGCCAGCAGCCAGCTCGAGAAGATCGACATGCTCGACCAGGCCGACGTCGTCGCGATCAACAAGTTCGAGCGGCGCGGCGCCGAGGACGCGCTGCGCGACGTCGGCCGCCAGATGGTCCGCAACCGCGAGGCGTTCGGCAAGGGCCCCGACGACATGCCGGTCTACGGCACGTCCGCAGCGACCTTCCACGACGACGGGGTCACCGCCCTCTACCAGCACGTCCGCGACCTCCTCGCCGACGCGGGCCTGCCCGTCGAGGAGGGCGTGCTGCCCCATGTCACGACGAAGAAGTCGACCCGCATCGCGACCGTCGTGCCCGCCTCCCGTGTCCGCTACCTCGCCGAGATCAGCGAGACGGTCCGCGGCTACCACGCCAAGACCCAGGAGTATGCCGCTCAGGCACGCCGCGTGCAGCAGCTCGAGGCCGTGCGGGGCGAGCTGGAGCAGGCCGGCTCCGACAGCGCGAGCGTCGGGGACCTGCTCGAGCACGCGCGCGGCGACCTGCCCGGTGCCGTCGCAAAGCAGCTGGCGGACTGGCCCTCCCTCGTCGAGTCCTACTCCGGCGACGAGCAGGTCGTGAAGATCCGCGACAAGGAGATCGTCAACAAGCTGACCCGAGAGTCGTTGTCGGGCAACAAGATTCCCCGGGTGGCTCTGCCGCGCTTCACGGACCACGGCGAGCTGCTGACGTTCCTGCGCAAGGAGAACCTGCCGGGCTACTACCCCTTCACGGCCGGTGTGTTCCCCTTCAAGCGCGAGGGCGAGGACCCCGCGCGGATGTTCGCCGGCGAGGGCGACCCGTTCCGGACGAACCGCCGGTTCAAGCTCCTCTCCGAGGGCCAGCCCGCGACCCGGCTGTCGACCGCGTTCGACTCGGTGACGCTCTACGGTCGGGACCCCGACCCGAGACCCGACGTCTACGGCAAGGTCGGCACGTCCGGGGTCTCGATCGCGACGCTCGACGACATGAAGGCGCTCTACGACGGTTTCGACCTCGTCAGCCCGACGACGTCGGTGTCGATGACGATCAACGGCCCCGCGCCCACGATCCTCGCCTTCTTCCTCAACACCGCCATCGACCAGCAGGTCGACGCCTTCCGGGAGCGTGAGGGCCGCGAGCCGAGCGAGAGCGAGCGGAGCGGCATACGGGCGGCGACGCTCGCCAACGTGCGGGGCACGGTGCAGGCCGACATCCTCAAGGAGGACCAGGGCCAGAACACCTGCATCTTCAGCACCGAGTTCTCGCTCAAGATGATGGCCGACATCCAGGAGTGGTTCATCGAGCACAAGGTGCGCAACTTCTACTCGGTGTCGATCTCGGGCTACCACATCGCCGAGGCCGGCGCGAACCCCATCAGCCAGCTCGCGTTCACCCTGGCAAACGGCTTCACCTACGTGGAGAGCTACCTCGCGCGGGGCATGAACGTCGACGACTTCGCGCCGAACCTCTCGTTCTTCTTCAGCAACGGGATGGACCCGGAGTACAACGTCCTCGGCCGCGTGGCCCGGCGCATCTGGGCGATCGCGATGAAGGAGAAGTACGGCGCCAACGACCGCTCCCAGAAACTGAAGTACCACGTCCAGACGTCCGGTCGGTCCCTGCACGCGCAGGAGATGCAGTTCAACGACATCCGCACGACGCTCCAGGCCCTCTGCGCGATCTACGACAACGCAAACTCCTTGCACACCAATGCCTTCGACGAGGCCGTGACGACCCCGACCGAGGAGTCGGTGCGGCGGGCGCTCGCGATCCAGCTCATCATCAACCGCGAGTGGGGCCTCGCGATGAACGAGAACCCGCTGCAGGGCTCGTTCATCATCGAGGAGCTGACCGACCTCGTCGAGGAGGAGGTCCTCAAGGAGTTCGACAAGATCACCGAGCGGGGTGGTGTCCTCGGTGCGATGGAGACCGGCTACCAGCGCGGCAAGATCCAGGACGAGTCGCTCCTCTACGAGCACCGCAAGCACGACGGGTCGCTGCCGATCGTCGGCGTCAACACCTTCCGCAACCCGCACGAGGGAGGGGAACCGAAGAAGATCGAGCTGGCGCGCGCCACCGAGCAGGAGAAGGAGTCCCAGCTCGCCCGGGTCCGCGCCTACCAGAAGGAGCACGAGGCCGAGGCGGCCCAGGCGCTCGAGGAGCTGCGGAAGGTCGCGATCGAGGGCGGCAACGTGTTCGACGTGCTCATGGACGCCGCGCGGGTGTGCTCGCTGCAGCAGATCACGGAGGCGTTCTTCGAGGTCGGCGGCCAGTACCGCCGCAACGTCTGAGACACGTGGCGGACACTGGCTCTCGGCGGGTGGTGGCCGACGACCTGGGGCACGCCGCCGAGCTGGCTGGGGCTCCCCGGCGCGTTGTGTCGTTGGTGCCGTCGCTGACCGAGGCGATCGCGGCCACCTGCCCGGAGGTCCTCGTCGGCGCGACCGACTGGTGCACCCATCCGGGAGACCTTGACGTGCGACGAGTCCGGGGTACCAAGAACCCGAACCTCAATGTCATCAAGGAGCTTCGTCCCGATCTCGTCGTCGCGAACAAGGAGGAGAACCGCGAGCTCGACGTGCGGCGGCTCCGTGATGCCGGGGTCCCGGTCTGGGTGACGGACATCGAGACCGTCCCGCAGGCCCTCACCTCGATGCGGCGGCTTTTCGGCCAGGCCCTGGCCGTCGAGGTGCCGGCCTGGCTGGACGAGGCGGAGCGGGAGTGGGCTGGGCCCGTCCCCGTGCCGACGGCGCGCGTCGCCGTGGCGATCTGGCGCGACCCGTGGATGGTCGTGGGGTCGTCGACCTTCACCGGTGACCTCATCGCCCGGATCGGCTGGGAGAACGTCTTCGGCACAGGGGAGGAGCGCTACCCGCACGTGGACCTGGCGGAGCTCGACCGGGACGACCTCGACCTGGTCCTGCTCCCCGACGAGCCCTACGTCTTCACCGAGCAGGACGGGCCGGAGGCCTTCCGCCGAGTCCGGACCGCTCTCTGCAGCGGACGGCTGCTGACCTGGTACGGCCCCGCGATGGTCGGGGCCCGAGCCGCCCTCTCGTCGCTCGTGTAGCTCCCGCGGGCCGGCCCCACGACAACTGGCGTCGTGGCCACTTCTCGCGGCGGAGCGCCCCGGAGACCACGAGAACTGGAGCTGTGACCAGTTCTCGTGGGGTGCCCGGGTCAGCGGTCCGGGACGGCGAGCCCGGCTCGGAGGAGCCGGGACGCGAGCTCCATCCCGATGAGATCGGCCGGAAGCGTCTCCCCGTCGAGCAGTGCCGTGAGCGCGTCCCCCTCTGCGGCCGTCAGGGTGAGGGCCGCCGCCCGGCTGACCAGGCGCACAGTCCCGTCCAGCTGCGGGTCGAGCCGCGCGACGAGGTGCTCGCGCAGGCGGAGACCGGTCTCCGGCCGCAGCCGCTCTGCCGCCTCGAGCTGGGCCAGGGGCCCGATCGGCGCCGCGCGCACGGCACCCCGCCACCGGCACTCGAGGGCGGCGGCCACCTGGTCCGGCGTGGCGGCCTGGAGCGCCGCGATGAGGGCCGCTCGGGCCTGATCGACGTCGTCGCCGATGTCCTGGGCGGAGCCGACGTCCACCCCGACGGGCAGTGAGGCACGCAGGGCCGCGTCCTTGCTGGCAGAGCCGAGCGCCAGCCTCATCAGCTCGTCGGCCAGGTGCCGGCGCGTCCAGACGTGCACCCCGATCGTCAGGTGGATGCTGACGCCGCCGAGCGCCGTCGCGGAGTGGAGCCACCCGCGGGGCAGGTAGAGGCAGTCGCCCGGCCGCAGGGTGAACTCGTGCGAGGACTCCTGCTGGGCCGCGACCTCCACCCCGCTCCGGTACTCGGTCCACGGCTCGTCCCGCAGCGGTGCCTCGTGGACCGGCGGGTGCAACCGCCACCGCTTCTCTCCGCAGGTCTGCAGGACGAAGACGTCGTGGACGTCGTAGTGGTCGTTGAAGCCGCGGTTCTGGCTCGGCGTCACGTAGGCGTTGACCTGTACCGGATGCCGCAGCTGCTCACTCAGGGCCTGCGAGAAGGTCAGGACCGGCTGCCACGACCGATGGAGCCCCTGCAGGACGATCGTCGCGCCGTCCCGGAACAGACGCAGGAGCTTGTCGTCGCTCACCTGGTCGGCGATCTCCGCGCCGACGCCGCCGCCCTGCGTGAACTCGGCGTCACCCAGGGTGCGGCCCTCCTTGGCCACCCTGACGAAGGGCACGCGCAGGGCCCGCGAGGAGACGAGCTCGTCCACCGCCGCCGCGTCGAGCAGCCCGGCGGGGTCGCCGGCAAGCTCTTCGGCCCTGGAGACGAGCGGCTGCCTGGACCAGTAGCGCTGCGCGAACTCGTCGAGAGGAACGGACACCAGCTCGGCGAATGCCGGGTGCCCACCGTGCGCGGCGGACACCCGGCTCGTGGTGCTGGTGCTCATATCAGCTCGACTGGCCGGCGCCGCCGTCCGCCCCGCCGTCCTCGGCATTGGTGTCCGCCCCGCCGTCGGCGGTGCCCTCCCCGGTCATGCCGGATCCAGCGGATCCCATGCCCGAGCCGCGCGCGCTTCCCGAGCCGGCGCCGCCGTCGGCCCCGCCGTCCTGGGCATCGGTGTCCGCCCCGCCGTCGGCGGTGCCCTCGCCCGTCATGCCGCCGGCACCACCCGTCGCGGCGCCGTCACCGGTCACCCCGCCGGGAACGCCGGCTGCGCCGGTGCCGCCACTGCTCATGCCGGAGCCGGCGCCTCCGTCGGCGCCGCCGTCCTCGCCCATCCGGTTGGCACCGCCGTCCGCGGTGCCTTCCTCACTCATGCCGCCGCCTGCTCCGCCGGTGGCCGTGTCAGCGCCGCCATCCGCTCCACCATCGTGGGCGGTCGGGTTGGCCCCTCCGTCGGCGAGACCGCCGGTGGCCTGAGGGTCGTCCGCCGAGGACGTCTGGCTGTCGCTCATGTTCCCTCCTCACGGGAATGTGGCACGGCACCGGTCGGCACCGATGTGCCTTCCTCTACCCGAGGAGTGCAACGGCTCACGCCGCCGCGCGAGCCTGCCGCCGCAGCCGGCAGGTCGCTCTGGCGCCCCTACCTGTCGTCGCGAGAGGTAGGGGAGCCGCCCTGCCGGCGCTCCGCCCGACGTTCCCGGCGCAGGCGCAGCTCGAGCGGCACGATGAAGGCAGCCATGATGAGGAGGAAGACCAGGATGATCAGCCAGAAGAGCCGTCCGGCGCCGAACGCACGCGTCGCGGGCATGAGGTAGTGGAGCGTCGAGGGTGCGTGGAGCAGGAACACGCCCCCGATGCTAGGCGCACGCGCTTGTGAATCCCCTCCGAGCCCCCACGACGGCCGACATCCGCGACCGCTCCCCTCAGGTCAGGTCGTCGTGGTCGCCCCGGACCCAGGCGGCATGCCGGTCAGCCGAGGACCGGATGATCTGCTTCGCGCTGGACGGAACGACGGTGCCGAAGTTGTTGTAGAGCCGGTCGAAGTGCATCGCCTCCACCTGCGCGGCGATCCGTTGGACCACGTTGGCCGACAAGGGGATCCGGTTCGGATAGCTCCGCAGGAAGCTGACCGACTTGCGGTCGGGGTTGGGGAAGATCGCGTCCGCGGCCAGCAGAACCCCGCGTCCATCTGCGCCGTAGCGCCACTCGACGACGGCCTGTCCCGGGAAGTGCCCACCGACGCGATGCAGGGCGAGGCCGTCTGCCAACGGGCGCCCGTCGCGGTAGAACTCGACGAGCGGGTCTCGCCGCCGCATCCACTCGCGGTCCGCCTCGGCGACCAGGACCGGCACGCCTCCAAGTGCTCGCGCCCACTCCGTCTGGACGCCATACATATGGGGGTGGGAGGCCGCGACCGCGAGGGTGGGGCCGAGCGACCGCACGAAGTCGACCGTCCCCGCGTCGATGTAGCCGATGCAGTCGAACAGCACCGTCCCCTCGCCCGTCACGACGACCATCGTCTGCTGGCCGATCCCGACCTCCGGGTCCGCGCGCAGTCCCCACAGGCCCGGCTCCACCGCCTCGATGGTGATTCGAGTTCCCTTGTCGCGCAAGGAGTCCAGCGTGGTCCACGCCTGGCCCGTGGCAGGCACCCACTGCCGCTCGTCGCTGCAGATCGCGCACTCGGCAGGTGGGTCGGTGAGGTCGTCGGTCTCCACAGCGCAGGTCGCGCAGATCCAGATCATGGCCCCAGCCTGCCCGACCGGTGCGACAGATGGGGCGGAGCGCTGACTACACACGGGGTGGACGGCGAGTGAGCCGTTCGCCCCTCCAGCCACCCCGGGTGGGTGAGGATGGGGGCGTGATCCTGCACCTGCGCGCCGCCGTCCAGCAGCTGTATGCCGCTGCGCCGGGCGACTTCATGTCGGTGCGGTCCACGATCGTCGCCGAGGCAAAGCAGGCCGGGGAGAAGGACCTCGCGAAACAGGTCGGCGCCCTCCGGAAGCCGACGGTGGCCGCCTGGGCCCTCAACCACTTCGTCCGCGAGCACCCCGATGAGCTCGATACGTTCCACGACTTCGCGGAGCTGCTGCGGGAGGCCCAGCGCACCCTCGACGCCGACCAGCTCCGGCTGCTCTCCCGGGAGCGGGCCAGACGGGTGGACGCGCTCGCCCGCAAGGTGGAGTCGGCCGCCCGAACCGCAGGGCAACCCGTCAGCGACGCGGTCGGCGACGAGATCCGCCAGACCCTGACCGCCTTCATCGCCGACGAAGGCGCCGAGGAGTCGATCATGACGGGTGCCCTCGTCAAGCCGCTGCAGTACTCCGGCTTCGGCGATGTCGACATCGAGGGCGTGGCCGCCGTCGCTCCTCGCCACCTCAAGGTCATCCCCGGGGGGGCCACGGACGAGGAGCAGGCGGGCTCCAGCGAGGACGACGAGGCCGCCCGGGCCGCAGAGGAGGAGCGCCGGCGGGCCGCGCTCGCCGCGGAGCGCGTCCGGCTCGAGCGGCTGCTGGAGCAGGCGAGCCACGCGGCCGCGGACGCCGAGCGCCGGGTCGAGGTCCAGCAGGCCCGCGTCGAGGAGGCCCGCGAGGGCGTCGCCGACCTCGAGCGGCAGCTCGCCACAGCGAAGGATCGTCTCGCGAAGGCGACGGACGAGCTCGACGGGCTGAGCGGCATACGGGACGACAAGGCGCGTGCGGAGGCGGACGCGCGGCGTGCCCTCGAGACCCATCCGAGCGAGTGAGCTGTCTGCCTGCGCGGGCCATGCGCCGATTTCACCTGTGGCCCCGGCACCGTGTAGTCTCACCGCTGCACAGCAGGTCAGCGGCTGCCCTCGGGCACGCTCCCTTTGGCTGTGCCCCCTTAGCTCAGTCGGCAGAGCGTTTCCATGGTAAGGAAAAGGTCGTCGGTTCGATTCCGACAGGGGGCTCTGGTCCGCCGGCTGTCCCTCGGGACGGCAGGCGCCCATGGCGGGGTAGCTCAGCTGGTTAGAGCGCACGACTCATAATCGTGAGGTCGCGGGATCGAGTCCCGCTCCCGCTACTGGAGCGCGACCGGTGCGTTCGGGATGATTTCTCGAAACGCACCGGTGTCGCGTAACCTTGAGCGTCGCGCCCGTGCGCCTGCCGCGTTTTCCGCAGGCCCGCGTGACCACCCGAACGTAGAAGCACGACCCGAGAGCAGGTTGCCGTGGCCAGCAAGAGCACCGACGTCCGTCCCAAGATCACGATGGCGTGTGTCGACTGCAAGCACCGTAACTACATCACGAAGAAGAACCGCCGGAACAACCCCGACCGGCTCTCCCTCGCGAAGTTCTGCCCCAACTGCGGGCACCACACGGAGCACCGCGAGACCCGCTGACGCCAGTCTTCGAAGGACCGTTCCCCGAGCCGCATGGCCGGGGAGCGGTCCTTTTCGTATGCCGGTGAGCCCGTCGAGCGGCATACCTCTCGTGCCGCTGCACGCGCCGCCGACCGCCGACGGGGCGCGGACTCGGCAGCCGATAGGCTGCCCGCATGCCGGTGAACGCAGACTTCCAAGGGCGCACCTACCCGCCGACGGAGCCCTACGGCGTGAGCGCGGCGAAGATCCGCGAGTTCGCGGAGGCGGTGGGCTCGGCCGATCCGGTTCACGTCGACCGTGAGGTGGCGCGGGCGAGGGGCTACGGCGATGTCATCGCGCCGCCGACCTTCGCCGTCCTCATCGCCCAGCAGTGCGACCGGCAGCTGATCATCGACCCCGAGGCGGGCATCGACTACTCACGGGTCGTGCACGGCGAGCAGAAGTTCGTCCACCATCGGCCGCTCACGGCGGGTGACTCCATCGTCGGCACCCTCCACGTCGACGCGGTCCGCGAGGCTGGTGGGCACGCCATGGTGACGACCCGGACCGAGCTCGCGACCGAGTCGGGCGAGCCGGTGTGCACGGCGACGTCGACCATCGTCATCCGAGGAGGCGAGTGATGACCGACCAGACCCAGGCCACGAGCGGCGTCCGGGCCTTCGACGCGGTGGCCGTCGGCGACCGGCTACCGGCCCACACCATCCACGTGGACCGCGCCCGGCTCGTCCAGTACGCCGGGGCGTCCCTGGACCGCAACCGGATCCACTGGGACGAGCGGTTCGCCAAGAGCGTCGGCCTGCCCGACGTCATCGCCCACGGCATGTTCACGATGGGCTCGGCCGTCACCGTCGTGTCCGACTGGGCCGGTGACGCGGGCCGCGTCGTCGAGTATGGCGTCCGGTTCACCAAGCCCGTCGTCGTGCCCTACGAGGAGGGCGCCGACATCGACGTGAGCGGTGTCGTCAAGGCGGTCGACGCCGAGACCCGGCGCGCGACCGTCGAGCTGACCGCCACCTCGGGCGGTTCGAAGGTGCTCGGCAAGGCCGTCGCCGTCGTCCGGCTCGACTGAGCCTTCGGGACATGCGCGAGGAGTTCGACGTCCCGCTCGCCCCACTCACCACGATGCGGGTCGGGGGCGCTGCCGCGCGTCTGGTCACGGCCGAGACGACGGACGATCTCGTCGATGCGGTCCGTGAGGTCGACGACGCCGACGAGCCGCTGCTGCTCCTCTCGGGCGGGTCGAACGTCGTCATCCCCGACGAGGGCTTCCCCGGGACCGTCGTGAAGGTCGCGACTAGCGGGGTCGAGCCGCTCTCGGCCGACTACTGCGGCGGGGCGATGGTCCGGGTCGCAGCGGGTGAGCCATGGGACGAGGTCGTGGCCCGCGCCGTCGCTGAGGGCTGGGCCGGGATCGAGGCGCTGAGTGGCATCCCGGGTCTCGCCGGCGCCACCCCGGTGCAGAACGTCGGCGCCTACGGCCAGGAGGTCGCCCAGACGATCGCCCAGGTCCGTACCTGGGACCGCCAAGAGCAGCGCGTGCATACGTTCGCCGGGCCGGACTGCCACTTCACCTACCGGCACTCCCGGTTCAAGGGCAGCGACCGGTGGGTGGTCCTCGACGTCCTTTTCCAGTTCGAGATCGCCGACCTCTCGACGCCGATCGGCTATGCGGACCTGGCCCGGGGCCTCGGCGTCGAGCTCGGCACCCGGGTGCCGCTCGGCGACACCCGCGAGGCCGTGCTCGAGCAGCGGCGGCGGCGCGGGATGGTGCTTGACCCCGAGGACCACGACACGTGGTCATGCGGGTCGTTCTTCACCAACCCGATCCTCACGCCGGACGAGTTCGACGCCTTAGCGGAGCGCGCAGCGGAGCGCCTCGGGTTCGAGGGGCCGACGCCGCCGCGCTGGGCGGAGCCCGACGGCCGGGTCAAGACGAGTGCCGCGTGGCTCATCGACCAGGCCGGCTTCGCCAAGGGCTTCGGGCTTCCCGGGGCCGCCGCCCTCTCGACGAAGCACACCCTCGCCGTGACGAACCGGGGCGGGGCGACGGCGAGCCAGGTGGTCGAGCTCGCGCGGCGGGTGAGGGACGGCGTCGAGGCCGCCTTCGGCATCCGCCTCGTCAACGAGCCGATCCTGCTCGGCGAGACCCTCTGACGCACCCCGGTTGAGCGGGAGAGTGACCGGTCGACGGTGCCAAAGTGACCGCTAGACGTGGGGAGTGACCGGTCCGCGGTCAGGGCGTCAGCTTGAGGGAGAACGACTTCGCCGGGATCGTCTTGTCCGTCGTCTTCACGTCGTAGGCGGGCCGGTTGAAGCGCAGCTCGAGGGCGGTGGTGCTGCCCTTCTCGACCTTGAAGATGAGCCAGCCGCTCCCGGTCTTGCCGCGGTTGACGGTCGCCAGCTCCTTGCCGAGCGCGCCCTTGAACTCGTTCGTGGCCGGCACCGGGTCGGGCGACGACGTCTTGAGCGCGAACATGTCGGGCGTGACGTTGGCCGAGTAGCGCGAGCCCGCCTGCACCTTGACCTCGACGCCGACGAGCTCGAAGTGTTCCGCCGCGATCGGGTGGTTGTCGGGCCATGGCAGGTTCACCACGACCTTGGCGGGGGTGATGACATGACCCAGGACGTCGTCCTTGATGCTGCCCTTGGTGGTGAGGGTCGTCGGGCTCGGTCCGGGCGTCGTAGCCGTCGTCGGCGCCCCCGTTGCCGTCTCGCCACCGGTCGGGGCGGCGGTGGCGCCGGTCTCCGGCGCGGTCGTGGCCGTCGCGCTCGTGATGGGTGCCTCACCCGAGCAGGCGGCGAGCGCGAGGAACGGGGCGACGGCCACCACGGCGGCGGCCGTCCGCAACCCCCGACGGGCGGGATGGGAGCGGGCGGGACGAGCAGAGGGGTTCGTGTTCATGACCGGTCCAGCATGAGGGCCGAGGCGGAGGCAGAGCAAACTCACGCCTGGTGGGCCAGCAGCTGCGCGTCCTGCGCGAGCCACGCGTCGATGTCGTCGAGGGCTGCGGCGCGAACCGGTCCGGGGGCCCGGCTCGCGAGGATCGACTGCCGGGCCAGGTCGGCGAGCCCGGCGTCGTCGAAGCCCAGCTCGCGGGCAGCGGCATACTGCGCGGTGAGCCGTTGGCCGAAGAGCAGCGGGTCGTCCGCGCCTAGGGCGACGCGGATCCCCTCGTCCACGATGGCGCGGAGCGGGACCTCTGCCATCGACGGGTAGACCCCGAGCGCGACGTTGCTGCCCGGGCAGACCTCCAGTGCGACGCCGGCCTCGGCCACAGCGTCGAGCACCTGCGGGTCCTCGACGGAGCGCACGCCGTGGCCGATCCGGTCCGGGTGCAGTGCCTCGAGCGTCTCCATGACGGCCTGGGCACCGAGCAGCTCACCCCCGTGCGGGACGAGGGCGAGGCCGGCGCGCTCCGCGATCCGGAAGGCAGGGGCGAAGTCCTCCGTCGTGCCGCGACGCTCGTCGTTGGACAGTCCGAAGCCGACGACCTGCCCCGGTCCGTCGCCGGCGTGGTGCGCCGCCAGGCGCGCCAGCGTCCGGGCCTCGAAGGGGTGCCGGGTCCGGCTCGCCGCGACGATGAGCGCCACCTGGGTCGGGCCCGCTGCCGAGACCTTGCGGGCCTCGTCGAGGACGATCTCGAGGGCTGGTGTGATGCCGCCGACGAAGGGGGCGTAGGAGGTCGGGTCGATCTGCAGCTCGAGCCACCGGGACCCCTCGGCCGCGTCGTCCTCGGCGGCCTCCCGCACGATCCGGCGCATGTCGGCCTCACCGCGCACGCAGGCTCGTGCCGTGTCGTAGAGCCGCTGGAAGCGGAACCAGCCCCGCTCGTCGGTGGCCCTCAGCCGAGGCGGCCAGGCCTCGACGAGCGCGTCCGGGAGCCGGACGCCATGACCGCGGGCCAGGTCGCGGACCGTCTCGATCCGCATCGAGCCGGTGAAGTGCAGGTGCAGGTGCGCCTTGGGCAGGCGGTCGAGCGGTCGCGCCGCGCCGGCCGGTGAGGTCACTCCTCGTAGTCCGGCACGCCGATGATGTGGACCGCGGCCTCCTCCGCCGAGGCGGCCGCTCCGTCGATGCCGACGTCCTGCGCCACCATGTCCTTCTCGGTGTCCTCGTGTGCACCCTCGTCCTCGGCCACGAGGCGCCCGGCCCGCTTGTCCCCGACCTCGGGGTCGCCGAGCCAGTCGTCCTCGGCATCGATCGAGTCGGGGTCGTCGCCGCCGACGCGGTCGTCCTCGTCGTCGAGGCCGCTCTCGTTGTCAGGGGCGCCGTAGGCCGTGGTGGGGTCCGGCACCTCCTGCTTGATCCGCTGGTCGATGGTCTCCTGCTCCGACTGCTCACGAGCCGTCGTGCCGAACGCATCGACGCCGCGCGGCGCCTCGCTGGGGGAGTAGCCGCGGTCGAGAGGATCGTTCACGTCCTCCTCGATCAGGGTGTCCTCCGGCTGCAGCTGGTCCTCGTCGTCCGTGCTGTAGGTGGTGGGGCCCTCTTCGATGTTCTCGTTCGGCTGGGTGTCACTCATCGTGCTCTCCTTCCGATCCAGGGAGGTTCGATCCTTCAGAGGCTCGCTCCGGGGCGGTGCCCGCCCTCTGCTCCGACGTTACCTACCCGCTCGGCGCTCGGTGATCAGCTTCTCGGCTGCGGCGAACGCCACACACGTCGCGACGCCCTCCATCGCCGTGCGGACGTCGTCGAGCACCGGCATCGTCGGGGCGAGCCGGATGTTGCGGTCCCGCGCGTCGCGCCCATAGGGGAAGGAGGAGCCGGCCGGTGTGAGGGCGATGCCAGCGTCCTTGGCGAGCTGGACGACGCGCGACGCGGTCCCGTCGAGGACGTCAAGGTTGACGAAGTAGCCGCCGAGCGGGTGGCTCCATTCGGCGATGTCCAGCCCCTCGAGGCCCTCGCGCAGCGCCGTGTCGACCGCCGCGAACTTCGGGGCGAGGATCTCGCGGTGCTTCTGCATGTGCCGACGCAGGCCCTCCGCCGACCCGAAGAACTCGACGTGCCGCCGGTGGTTGACCTTGTCCGGCCCGATGGAGCTCTTGCCGAGGTGCCGGAGGAACCAGGCGATGTTGTCGACCGAGGCCGCCAGGGCCGCGACTCCGGCGCCGGCGTAGGTGATCTTCGAGGTCGACGCAAACACGACTGGCCGGTTGGGATGGCCGGCAGCCATGCTGAGGCTGACGATGTCGGCGCTCTTGGTCTCGTCCTCGGTCAGGTGGTGGAACGCGTAGGCGTTGTCCCAGAAGATCGTGAAGTCGGGGGCGGCCGTCGGCATCGACGCGAGCCGGGCGGCGATCTCCTGGGAGACGACCGCGCCGCTCGGGTTGGCATAGGTCGGCACGATCCAGATGCCCTTGACGCTGGCGTCGTCGCGGACGAGGGCCTCCACGGCGTCCATGTCCGGGCCGTCCTCGTGCATGTCGACATTGACCATCTCGATGCCGAGCTCCTCGAGCAGGGCGAAGTGCCGGTCGTAGCCGGGGACCGGGCACACGAAGCGGACCTTCTCCTCCCGGGACCACGGCTGCGGCGACTCGACGCCGCCGAAGAGGAGGAAGTCGACGACGACGTTGTACATCAGGGTGAGGCTCGAGTTGCCGCCGACCACTACCTGTGCCGGCTCGACGGCCAGCAGCTCGGCGAAGATCTCGCGCAGCTCGGGCAGGCCCTCGAGCCCGCCGTAGTTGCGCACGTCCGTGCCGGACCGGTCCCGCGTCGTCGTCGGCAGCTTGAGCAGCTCGTCCGACAGGTCGAGCTGTGCCGAGGACGGCTTGCCCCGCGTGAGGTCGAGCTTCAGGCCCTTGGCCTGCAGCTCGGCGTAGGCCTGCTGCCGGTCGGCGAGGAAGGCCGCAAGGTCGTCGTCGGACAGGGACGCGAGGGGGGTGCGCGAGGATGCCACCCGCCGATCCTCCCACTCCCGTCCCGGCGCGGTGCCCGCCGTCCGGATTGCGGCTCGCGGCCGAGAAGGCAGTCGTATGCCGCTGGGCAGGGTCCGCGTGAGCGTGACCGCGCACGGCCGCCGAGGGAGGTCAGCGGCATACCTCTTCTCACCGGTTCGCCTCGGGCCTGATCGTCCCGTATGATCTTCATCCGGACGGTCGATGCTGGCCATGCTGACGCATGCCGTCCCACCGGTTCCTCCCAACAGGGCCGGTGTAGGGCAATAGCTCAATTGGTAGAGCACTGGTCTCCAAAACCAGCGGTTGGGGGTTCGAGTCCCTCTTGCCCTGCGCATCAGGTGTGCTGGCAGAAAGTAGGAAGCGTGACCGAAACGAGCGCCAAGCGCGGGTCCGGCCGTACGGGTCGGGCGCGACGCGGCAATCCGGTGTCGCGCTTCTACGGCGCCATCGCCCTGTTCATCCGGCAGATCCTCGACGAGCTGCGCAAGGTCGTCCGGCCGACTGGCCCCGAACTCGTGCGTTACACGACCGTCGTGATCGTGTTCGTGCTGGTGATCATGGCGGTGGTGTCCGGGCTCGACTTCGTGTGGAGCAAGCTCATCAGTTGGGCCTTCACGGGGAAGGTCCTCTGACGGGCCGAGCCCGATGCCCAACCAGCCGCAGGCTGAACCGATAGCGAGGAAGTAGGTCAACCGTGTCCGACGAGTACGCCGCCGAGAGCGTCCACGCCGAGCCAGACGTCACCGACCGCGAGGTCGGTGCCGACGAGGCGGCCGCTCCGGTCGAGCAGGACGACGCCGTGGACCAGGAGACCGTCGTCGAGGACGACGCCGAGCAGGCTCTGCCTGAGGCCGCTGACGAGGACGACTCCGTCGCCGAGGACGAGGCCCCGGTCGCGGCCGAGGGTGACGTGGCCGAGGACGTGCCGGCCGAGGGTGTCTCAGCTGCCGCAGAGTCCGACGAGGACCCGGTCGAGGCGTTCAAGCGCGACCTGCGCACGAAGTTCGGCGAGTGGTACGTCGTCCACTCGTACGCCGGCTACGAGAACCGCGTGAAGGCCAACCTCGAGACGCGCATCCAGACCCTCAACATGGAGGACTTCATCTTCGAGATCGAGGTCCCCATGGAAGAGGTGACCGAGATCAAGAACGGCCAGAAGAAGCTCGTCCGGCGCGTCCGGATGCCCGGCTACGTCCTCGTCCGGATGGACCTCACCGACGAGAGCTGGGGCGCGGTGCGCCACACGCCCGGTGTCACGGGCTTCGTCGGCAACGCGCACCAGCCGGTGCCGCTCTTGCTCGACGAGGTCGTCACGATGCTCGCGCCGTCGATCCCCGCCGTTCAGGGCGCGAAGGCCACGGGCGCGGCCGCCGCGGGCACCGCCGCGAAGCAGCCGGCCGTCGTCGACTTCGAGGTCGGCGAGTCCGTCACCGTCATGGAGGGCCCCTTCGAGACGCTGCCGGCGACGATCTCCGAGATCATCCCCGAGTCGCAGAAGCTCAAGGTGCTCGTGTCGATCTTCGGCCGCGAGACGCCGGTCGAGCTGTCCTTCAGCCAGGTCGCCAAGATCTAGGCGTCCTCCCAAGAACCCGCCTCGGGCTGCCGTCCGAGGCAATGCAACCGGGTCATCGCCCACGGCGTCGGCCCACAACGAAGAAGGTAGGCATCCATGCCCCCCAAGAAGAAGGTCTCCGGCTTCATCAAGCTGCAGATCCAGGCCGGCCAGGCCACCCCGGCCCCGCCCGTCGGTCCGGCCCTCGGCCAGCACGGCGTCAACATCATGGAGTTCGTCAAGGCGTACAACGCCGCGACGGAGTCCCAGCGCGGCAACGTCATCCCGGTCGAGATCACGGTCTACGAAGACCGGTCGTTCACGTTCGTCACGAAGACGCCGCCGGCCGCCGAGCTGATCAAGAAGGCCGCCGGGGTGCCCAAGGGCTCCGGCGAGCCGCACAAGACGAAGGTCGCCAAGCTCTCCCGGGACCAGGTCCTCGAGATCGCCCGGCAGAAGATGGAAGACCTCAACGCCAACGACGAGGAGATGGCCGCGCGCATCATCGCGGGGACCGCTCGCTCGATGGGTATCGATACGGAGCTCTGAGATAGGGCGACCATGGAGCTCAGGGCTCTGACTGCACGTCATTCCTGAGCTCAGCCCAGCGGCATACAGCATGCTGGTGGGCAGTGGGAGGGCCAGGCGCTGGTCCTGCACCACGACTCCACACAGATCACAAGGAGCATCATGAAGCGCAGCAAGAACTACCGCGCCGCGGCCGAGCTCGTCGCGCCGGGCAAGGTCTACCCGCCGCTCGAGGCGGTCCGGGTCGCCAAGCAGACGGCCAAGGCCAAGTACGACGAGACCGTCGAGGTCGCGTTCCGCCTCGGCGTCGACCCCCGCAAGGCCGACCAGGCCGTCCGTGGCACCGTCAACCTGCCGCACGGCACCGGCAAGACCGCCAAGGTCCTCGTCTTCGCCCAGGCCGACAAGGCCGAGGCCGCCCGTGAGGCCGGCGCCGACTTCGTCGGCTCGGACGACATGCTCGAGAAGGTGGCCGGCGGCTGGCTCGACTTCGACGCCGTCGTCGCGACGCCCGACATGATGGGCAAGGTCGGTCGGCTCGGCAAGGTCCTCGGTCCCCGCGGCCTCATGCCGAACCCGAAGACCGGCACCGTGACGATGGATGTCGCCAAGGCCGTCTCCGACATCAAGGGCGGCAAGATCGAGTTCCGCGTCGACAAGCACGCGAACCTCCACTTCATCATCGGCAAGGCCTCCTTCGACGAGAGGTCGCTCGTCGAGAACTACGCGGCCGCTCTCGAGGAGATCCTGCGTCTCAAGCCGGCGAGCTCGAAGGGCCGCTACATCGAGAAGGCCACGATGAGCACGACGATGGGCCCGGGCATCCCGCTCGACGCGAGCAAGACCCGCAACCTCCTGGTCGAGGAGGACGCCTCCTGACGGAGGTCCCGACCCGTTCCGAGAGCCCGTCACCCCCATGTGGGTGGCGGGCTCTCGCCGTCCCCGGGTATGCCGGGCGGCGTGCTCCTCGCGGACGTGTAGATCCGCCCGGGATGGGCACTTCGAGCGGATGGATGACAAGGACGCCGCGGCACGGACCCAGGAGAAGGCCACGCAGGCCCCCTCGCCGGACGCGCCACCGAAGCCCGACGAGGTCACCGAGATCGCCAAGCCGACGTGGACGTATGTGGTGAGGCGGGCCTGGCTCGAGTTCCGCAAGGACAACTGCACGGACCTCGCCTCGGCCCTGACCTACCACGCGGCCCTGTCGATGATGCCCGGGCTGCTGGCCGTCGTCTCGCTCCTCGGCATCTTCGGCCAGGGCAAGCGCACGACCGACGCGCTGACCGGCTTCATCCGCGACCACGCCACCCCCGAGGTGGCGAGCTTCCTGCAGGGCCCGATCCAGCAGCTCGCGAGCTCGAGCAAGGCCGGCATCGCGCTCATCGTCGGGATCCTCGGCGCCCTCTGGGCGGCGTCCGGCTACGTCGGTGCCTTCGGCCGGGCGATGAACCGGCTGTATGAGGTGGGGGAGGGCCGCCCGATCTGGATCCTGCGCCCCCTCTACCTGCTCGTCACGGTCGTCCTGGTCGTGCTTGTCGTCGTGATGCTCGGCATCCTGTTCCTCTCCGGTCCCGTGGCGAAGTCGGCCGCCGACGCCATCGGGCTGGGCTCCGTCGGCCTGACGGTCTGGTCGATCGTCAAGTGGCCGATCGTGCTCGTGCTGGCGATCACCCTCATCGCCGTGCTCTACTACGCGACGCCGAACGTCAAGCAGCCCCGGTTCCGGTGGGTCAGCCTCGGGTCGGTCGTCGCCCTGGTCGCGATGGCGATCGCCGGCGTCGCGTTCGGCTTCTACGTCGCCAACTTCAGCAAGTACAACGCGACCTACGGGACGATCGGCTCGGTCATCATCGTGCTGCTCGGCCTCTGGATCATGAACCTCGCGCTCATGCTCGGCGCCGAGATCGACGCCGAGGTCGAACGGGGCCGGGAGCTGCAGGCCGGGATGCACGCCGCGGAGACGATCCAGCTCCCGCCGCGGGACACCCGGCTGGTCGAGAAGCGCGAGGGGCAGACCGACGCGCTCGTCGACCGGGCCAAGGAGCTCCACGCCGAGGCCGGCTCGCGCGGCGACGCCTCGCCACGCCGGGGGTGACGGCGGGCGTCCCTCCTGACCGCCGTGTGTGCGCTATGCGAACTATTGTGCAGAAAGCGCACAAGGGGTACGGTGGGCGGAGGCTGGGACGAAGGAGATCGGGCGATGAGCGAAGTCGTGATCGAGCAGCAGGAGACCCCGAACCGGGGCGAGCCCGAGTCGCAGCAGGAGATCAGCGCCGAGATCGAGGACCTGCAGCGCCAGGACGAGCAGGCGGGGCTGCACCGCACCCAGGCGCGCCTCGACTTCGCGCCCTACCGCAGCTCGCTGCTGCGGCACCCGACCAAGGCCCTGCAGCACGCAGACCCGGAGGGCGTCGAGCTCTGGTCGCCGGTCTTCGGCACCCGCGACGTGGACCCGCTCGAGGCGGACCTCACGATCCAGCGCGGCGGCGAGCCGATCGGGGAGCGGATCCGGATCACCGGGCGCGTCCTCGACGGCGAGGGCCGGCCCGTCGCCGGCCAGCTCGTCGAGATCTGGCAGGCCAACGCCGCCGGCCGCTACATCCACCGGCGCGACCAGCACCCGGCGCCGATCGACCCCCACTTCACCGGCGTCGGCCGCACCATCACCGGTGACGACGGCAGCTACTCGTTCCTCACGATCAAGCCGGGCCCCTACCCGTGGGGCAACCACCGCAACGCCTGGCGACCCGCGCACGTGCACTTCTCGCTCTTCGGCCGCGAGTTCACCCAGCGGATGATCACCCAGATGTACTTCCCCGGCGACCCGCTCTTCGCGCTCGACCCGATCTACCAGTCGGTCACCGACCCGAAGGCCCGTGAGCGGCTGGTCGCGACCTACGACCACGACCTCTCCGAGCACGAGTACCTGCTCGGCTTCCGCTGGGACATCGTCCTCACCGGCCCGCACGCCACGCGCACGGAGCAGGAGGGCGACCATGTCTGACAACACCATGCCGTATGCCGCTGGGATGGGTCCCGTGCCTACGCCCGGACAGACGATCGGTCCCTTCTACCACTTCGCGCTGCCGTACGAGGGCGGCGAGCGCCTCGTGGCGCCGGGCAGTGCGGGGTCGATCCGGCTGCACGGCTTCGTCACCGACGGCCAGGGTGTCGGCATCCAGGACTCGATGCTCGAGATCTGGCAGGCGGACGGCTCCGGCGTGATCCCTCGGCAGCCGGGCTCACTCACCGGCGACCCGGGAGCCTTCACGGGATTCGGCCGGATCTCGACCTGGCGGGACGGAGGCTACTCGTTCACGACCATCGCCCCGGGTGCCACCTCGAAGGGCAGAGCGCCGTTCATCGCAATGGCGGTCTTCGCCCGCGGCCTGCTGGGTCGGCTCTTCACTCGGGTCTACCTGCCGGACGACCCCGAGACTCTCGCGAACGACCCGTTCCTCAGCTCTCTGGACGAGGACCGGCGCTCGACGCTCATCGCGACCCCCGACGACGACGGCAGCTTCCGCTTCGACGTGCGCCTGCAGGGCGACCGGGAGACCGTCTTCCTCCAGTTCCCCCACCACGAGGTCTGACTGCCGGTGCTCCTCTCCCCAGGGTCTACCCGCTGGCCCCACCTGATCGACGACGCCGCCGTGTTCCAGGCGATGCTCGACGTCGAGGTCGGCTGGCTCCGTGTCCAGGCCCGGCTCGGCCTCGTGACCGAGGACGACGTCGCGGTCGTCTTGGCGCATGCCGACGCCACCGACTTCGACCTGGCACCCGTCGACGCGGCGGTCGAGGCCGGCGGCAACCCGGTCATCCCGATGCTCGCCGCGCTGCGCTCGTCGATCGGCACCGACACGCCGGCCGCCACCGCGGTCCACCGCGGCCTGACGAGCCAGGACGTCCTCGACTCGGCGCTGATGCTGCTCGCCCACCGGTCGCTCGAGATCGTCATCGACCGGCTCGGCGCCGCCGCCCACGCGACCGCGCGGCTCGCGGACACCCACCGAGACACCCTCCTCGTCGCCCGGACCCTGTCCCAGCCCGCCCTCCCGACCACCTTCGGCGCCAAGGCCGCCGGCTGGCTCACCGCGCTCGACGGGGCGCGGGCCGAGGCGAGCGCAGCTGCCCGGGCCCTGCCCGTCCAGTGCGGCGGGGCGGCCGGCACCCTGGCCGCGATCGACGCACTGGCCCCCGGTCGCGCCCACGAGGCCGCCGACCTGCTCGCCGAGGAGCTCGGCCTCGCCCCCGCCGGCCGCCCCTGGCACACCGACCGCGGCCCGGTGACCCGGCTCGGTGACGTCCTTGTGCGGACGGCCGACGCCCTGGGCAAGATCGCCGGCGACATCGTCCTGATGTCCCGTCCCGAGCTAGGGGAGCTGTCGGAACCGGCTGCGGAGGGGCGGGGCGGGTCGTCGACGCTGCCGCAGAAACGCAATCCCGTCCTCTCGATCCTCGTGCGGAGCGCGGCGATCGTGGCGCCACACCTGGGCGCGGCCCTCCACTCCGCCGCCGCACTCGCCGCGGACGAGCGTCCTGACGGGGCGTGGCACGCCGAGTGGCGCCCGCTCGCGGGCCTGCTCGGCTCGGTTCCCGTCGCGGCGGCCCAGCTCGCCGTCGTCCTCGACGGCCTCGAGGTGCACGCAGACGCCATGCGCCGCAACGTCGATGCCGCGGGGCCGGCCCTCGTCGCCGAGCGGCTCCTGCGCGTCGTCCCCACGCTGCCCGACGGCGACGAGCTCGGGCCCAAGCTGCGCTCGGCGCTGCGCGCCGGCGCCGGTCGCGACGAGGTGTGGGCGCTGCTCCGCACCGCTCTGCCCACCGATGCGGCACCGGACGGCGTGCCCGACGCCGCGATCGACGACCTGCTGAGCCCGGCGGCATACCTGGGGGTCGCGGACGCCCTCGTCGACCGGGCCCTCGAGGGTCACGCCACCACCGGCCAAGGGGGTCGTCCCTGATGTCGCCCACCCTTGCGGTCACCGAGCTGCGCACCGGGTCGCTCGAGGCGGACCTTCTCGTCGTCGGCCCGTCGCTCGGAACGGCGGTGACACCGCTCTGGTCGGCCTGCGCCGCCGCGCTGCCCGGCGACGTGCGGGTCATCGGTTGGGACCTGCCCGGCCACGGCCGCAGCCCGGCCGCCGACGAGCCGCTCAGCGTGGCGGGCCTCGCCCAATCCGTCCTCGCGGCAACCGAGTCCGAGCGAATCGCAGCCAAGGGCAGGGTCTGGTACGCCGGCGTCTCCCTGGGCGGGACGGTGGGCCTGCAGCTCGCGGTCGACCACCCCGCGGGGTTCGACGGTGTCGCGGTCCTCTGCTCCGGGGCGAAGATCGGCGAGGCGGGCGCCTGGCACGAGCGCGCCGAGCTCGTCAGGCGCGCCGGCACACCCGTCATGATCGAGGGGTCGGCGAGGCGGTGGTTCGCCCCCGGCTTCCTCGAGCGCAATCCCCGGCTCGGCACCAGCCTGCTCAACTCGCTCCAGGACACCGACAAGGAGTCCTACGCCCGCTGCTGCGAGGCGCTCGCCGACTTCGACCTGCGCACCCGACTCGGCGAGGCGGCCGTGCCGGTCCTCGCCCTCGCCGGTGCGGCCGACCCGGTGGCGCCCGCCGCGTCCGCCGAGGAGATCGCCGACGGCACGGGCGGCCGGGCGGTCGTGGTCGACCACGCCTCCCATCTCGCGCCGGCCGAGCAGCCGGTCACGGTCGCGGCGATCCTCGCCGACTTCTTCCGGATCGAGGTGTCCGATGCCACGGCCTGAGGGCTCCGAGCCCGACCGGACGGCCGCGCAGGCCCACGCGGACGGGATGACCGTGCGGAGGGCCGTGCTCTCAGACGCCCACGTGGACGCGGCCGAGGCG
>NZ_JBQCCV010000054.1:0-13520 GCF_051961875.1 Intrasporangium sp.
CGGCGCGCCCCCGACTGGCCTCAGCGCGGTTGCGGGACGGTGCCGCGCCGGAGTGCCCGCACGATCGCGGCCCCGAGCAGCACGCCGGCCGCCGCTGTCGCCGCGACTGGGCCGGCCCATCGTTCGAGCGCGCTTGCGCTGCAGTGCGACTGGGCGGCATGCGGCAGGGGGCGAGGCGCCGGCGACGCGTCCGGGGTATCCCGGCCCTCGCCGCTCAGCAGCGCGTCCAGCTCGCGGATGAACTGGGCGACGATCCGTCGGTTGACCTGCTTGATGGCGGCCCCGCCGAACTGCGCGACCCGGCCCGACAGGTCGAGGTCCGTGACGACCCGCACCTGGGTCTCGTCGTCCGCCTCTTCACCGACGGTCATCGTGACCAGCGCGTTGGCGCCCCCCTGGCCGGTCCGGTCCCGAGCCACCCCTCGCACGACGAGCCGGCGCGCCACCTCGTCGCACTCCACGACCGTCGCGGTGCTCGCGAGGTTGAGCCCGACCGGGCCGATGCGCAGCCCCACGCGGCCGTGGTAGTTCGCCCCGTCGCGGCCGTCGAACGTCGCGCCCGGGATGCACGTGACGACGCGCTCGAGGTCGGACAGGGTGGCGAAGGCGGCCTCGGCCCCCGCGCGGACCGTGAACTCGTTGACCAGCTGCATGGGACCTCCGGGGCGGTGGGAGTGGTGCAGATCGCAAATTTTCCGGCGAGGGCCTTGATTGTATACGTGATCCAAGAGACAGTATGCAGCGACGACGACGTCCAGCCGACCGGGCTGCAGGAACTCTAGGAGGCCGCGTGCTGAGCAAGGGGATCGGTCTGTTCCCAACGGAACCCGTGGGTGCGATGCGCGACTACGTGCAGCTGTGCGAGTCACTGGGCTACGACAACGTCTGGTTCGGCGACTCGCAGAACATCTGGCGTGAGTCGGGCGTCGTCATGGGAGCCGCGGCCGTGGGGACCGAGCGCATCGTCTTCGGCACGGGCGTCACCAACGCCGTCACCCGCCACCGGTCCCTGCTCGCCTCGTCGTGGGCGACGCTCGCCGAGTACACCGGTGGACGGGCCATCCTCGGGATCGGAACCGGCGACTCGTCCCTGCGCACCATGGGCCTCAAGCCCCTCAAGCTCGCCGAGCTCGAGCAGGCCATCGGCGAGCTGCGGGCCTTGTTCCGGGGCGAGGAGGTCGCCGAACCCACCAGCGGCGCGCACTACCACCTGAACTACCTGCGCGAGCCCATCGACGTGCCGATCTACATCGCGGCGTCCGCCCCGAAGATCCTCGAGATGTCCGGGCGCATCGCCGACGGCGTCATCGTCCTCGTCGGGACGGCGCCACACTTCATCGAGGGCGCCCTCGAACGGATCGAGGCCGGTGCCAGGCAGGCCGGGCGCACGCTCGACGACGTGCGCATCGTGCTCTGGACACCCACCGCGATCGACGAGAACCCGACCGAGGCGCGCGACCTCGTCCGGGCGCACGTCAGCCGCGTCGTGATCCGACCCCTGCCGGCTGCCATCGACCCCGAGCTGCAGCAGGTCGTCGACCGGATCCGGGACTCGTACGACTACTACCACCACATGGACACGGAGGCCTCGCACGCCGACCTCGTCCCCGACGAGCTGGTCGACCTCTTCGCGCTCGCCGGCACTCCCGAGGAGTGCACGAAGCGGCTGGCCCAGATCCAGAACCTCGGTGTCGACCAGGTCTCGATCGTGCCGTTCGTCCGTCCGGGCCAGAGCAAGGAGGCGACCATCCGCACGTTCGCCGAGATCGCGGACCGCGTCTAGGCCGGGCATCACGGATGGACTTCCAGCCACCCGCACCGGGCAGCGCCGTCGCCGGTGCCCCACCTGCGCTGCGACGAGCCCTGACCCCCGAAGACGGGGTGCAGGCGCCCACCCTCACCGAGGGCGAGCGGCCCTTACCGACCCCCGGCTCGACTGAGCCGACCGGGGGGCAGGCCACCCGCCTGACCCACCGCACCACGCGCACAGGCCACGAGCCGACCGGCGGCGTGAACGGCATACCGCCCCTCTCCTCCTACCTCCCGGCGCTCGGACTGTGTTGCGCAGCCGCAGCAGTCTGGCTCGGCTCCCGACGCCGGCGCTCAGCCATCACCAACTGAACCCCCAGAGCCCGATCTCCTTTCACGAGAGGCCATTTGTGATGAACCTTCGCTCTATGCGTATCCCCCTCATGGTTGTGATGACGGCCGCGGCCGTGACCCTGGCCGCCTGTGGCGGGGGCACCGACGCCGCCGGCTCGAGCGGTGGCACGACCAAGAAGCTCAGCATCTCCGCCACGGGCGTCGACAGCCTGCCCTTCATGGCCATGCTCCAGGTCGGCATCGACAAGGGCTGGTTCAAGGAGAAGGGGCTCGACGTCTCGATGTACTCGGGCGGCGGTGGCGGCAACACCCTGCGCGTCGTCACGAGCGGCGACGCCGACATGGCCATCGCCGGGAACTCGTCGGTCATCCTCGCGGCGCAGAAGCCGGACTCGAACCTCACCATCATCGCCCCGTGGTTCCAGGTCAACGACTTCTACTGGATCGCTCCCAAGGCCGCGTCGACCAACGGCGCCACGCTCGGGTTCTCCTCCGCCGGGTCCTCCACGGAGCTGCTCGTCAAGGGCCTGGAGAAGAAGCTCGGGGTCAAGAGCCAGGCCGTCGGCGGGATGGGCGACAACTGGACCGCGGCCAAGGCAAGCAAGATCACCGCCGGCTGGGCCATGCACCCGTTCGTCACGGCCAAGCAGGCCGAGGGCGCCCAGGTCCTGGTGGCCTCACGCGACGTGCTCGGGGACGTCCCGGCGGACCTCGTCGCGATCAACACCGACTACGCGAAGAAGAACCCGCAGAACATCAAGGACTTCTTCTCCGTCGCACAGCGGGTCATGGACTACGTCGTCAAGGACCCCGATGCCGCCGCCAAGGAGATCGCCGGCGTCATCAAGATGGACGCGCCCACCGTTGCGAAGGCGCTCAAGGAGACGCCCGAGCTGAGCAAGGCCTACTCGCTCAAGGTCGACCCGGCCGCGCTCAACAACCTGTCCCAGCTGATGGTCGAAGCAGGCCAGATCAAGCAGAACGTCGACTGGGGCAAGGTGCTCGACCAGCAGTACCTCCCGGAGTCCGACCGCGCCAGCTTCTGAGACGCAGCCGACGCCGCTGCCCCGCAGCCGTCTGACCCATCGTTGCCAGACCGTCCCCCACCTGCACCGGAGGAATGCCATGTCCGAGATCAACCTCGAGAACGTCGAGGTCGCCTTCGACACCCCCACCGGCACCGTCCTGGCCGTCAGCGGTGTCACGCAGCGAGTGCCCACCCAGGGGTTCATCTCCCTCGTCGGGCCGAGCGGCTGCGGCAAGTCGACGCTGCTGTCCGTCATCGCCGGGCTGACCAAGGCGACCGGCGGCCAGGTGCAGGTGGGAGGAAAGGCCGTCACCGGCCCGGACCGGGGCATCGGGGTGGTCTTCCAGGAGGACTCCACTCTGCCGTGGCGAACCGTGCTCGACAACGTGCGGTTCGCCCTTCAGGTGGCCGGGGTCAGCAAGGGTGACCAGCTGGAGCGGGCCACCTGGGCGATCGAGCTGGTCGGCCTCAAGGGGTTCGCTGATGCGTACCCCTCGATGCTCTCCGGCGGGATGCGCCAGCGCGTGGCCCTCGCCCGCACCCTGGCCCTCGAGCCCGGCGTCGTGCTGATGGACGAGCCCTTCGCGGCCCTCGACCAGCAGACGCGCATCTTCCTCGGCGCCGAGGTACGCAGCATCTGGCAGCGCAGCGCCCAGACGGTCCTCTTCGTGACCCACGACATCTCCGAGGCGATCCTGCTCTCCGAGCAGGTCTGGGTCATGTCGTACCGGCCTGGCCGGATCATCGACGTCGTAGACGTCGACCTGCCGGCCGAGCGGGATCCCTCGATCGTGTCGAGCCCGGGCTTCAACGAGCTGCACAACCGCATCTGGACCTCGCTGCAGGAGGAGTCGATGCGCGGGTTCCGCCAGCAGGAAGGCGCGGCGTGAGGACCGCCGCCGTGACCCCACGATCCGAGGAACCCGTGACTGTCCAGGAACCGACCGCGACCGGCTCGCCCGCCCCGCCGGCAGCGCCGAGCGCGCGACGCCGCCGCCAGCTGGGCGACGTCGCCTACAGCAGCATCGCCACCACCGTCCTCGTGGCCGCGCTCGCGCTCGTCTGCGAGGTCGGTCCGCGTGCCGGTTGGTGGCGCGAGGACGTGCTGCCCTCCACCTCGTCGATCGTCGGGTCCGCCGCCGGGCTGCTCTCCGAGCCGGAGTTCTGGGCCGACGCGGGGCGCACGAGCCTCGAGATCGGCCTGTCCATCGTGTTCGGTTCGGTGCTCGGCCTGCTGCTCGGCCTCCTCTTCTGGAAGCTGCCGACGGTCGGCCGGATCTTCGAGCCCTACCTCGTGTCGTTCTACGCCGTCCCGATGGTGCTCTTCTATCCGCTCGCCATCGTCGTGGTCGGCATCAACGCCAGCTCCGTCGTGATCCTCGCGACGATCATGGCCACCATCCCAGTCGCGCTGAACACGACGGTCGGACTGAACGGCATCCGGCCCGTCTACCTGAAGCTGGCCCGGTCCCTGCAGTGCTCGCCACGTCAGCTGCTCATGTCGATCGCCCTCCCCGCGGCCGCCCCGTTCATCGTCGCCGGGCTGCGGCTCGGCGTCGTCTACGCGCTCATCGGCAGCATCGCCATGGAGTTCGTCACCGCCCAGGCCGGCCTCGGCTACCGGATCAGGTACCTGTACGAGATCTTCGACAACCAGACGATGTTCGCCTACATCTTCGTCGTTCTGGTCGTCTCGATGATCCTCACGGCCCTCCTCGTCGTCGTCGAGAAGCTCCTCGTGAAGGGACGGACCCGATGAGCGCCCCCACCATCACCGTCGCCCGCTCGCTCAGCGTCAAGGACCGGCACCGGCAGCTGCTCGGGTCCATCGGAGTCGCCGTCGTGGTCGTGCTCCTGTGGCAGGTCGTGAGCGGTCTGCTGTTCGTCGTGCCCGCACCGGCCAGGACGGTGAGCGTCCTCTTCGCCAACCTCACCGACGCGGACTACCTCGTGGACGCGAAGGAGACGGCCGTCGCGGTGTTGACGGCCTTCGTCATCGGCACCGTCCTGGGCGGCGTCGTCGGGCTCGTCCTCGGCCTCGTCAAGTCCGTCCGCCTCGCCACCGAGCCGCTCATCATCGCCCTCAACGGGGTCCCGAAGATCGTGCTCTACCCGATCCTGCTGCCGATCTTCCAACTGAGCGGCTCCAAGGTTGTCATGGGCGTCCTCTTCTGCCTCTTCCCGGTCCTCATCAACGTCGCGGCCGGCGTGCGTCACATCCCCGAGGTGTACTGGAAGCTGGCCCGCTCCGTGCAGGCCTCCTGGCGGCAGACCTTGGTGCACATCATCCTCCCGGCGATCCGCAAGCCGCTCCTGACGGGGCTCCGGCTCGCGGTCAGCCTCGCCGTGGTGGGCGTCGTCCTGTCGGAGTTCTTCGCCACCCGGCACGGGCTGGGCCGGGTCGTCCTGCAGACCTACGGTCACGGTGACTACCCCGAGATGGTCGCCACGATCCTGCTGCTCATCATCGTCTCGTTCACCATCTCGATGCTGCTGTGGCGTTGGGAGAAGAAGGTCCAGTGAGCGCCGGGGCCAGCCCGCACCGATCCCCCGGCGCCGGGGAACCGTACGTCGGGACGTCCGTGCCCAGGGTGGAGGACGACCGCCTCCTCGAGGGAAGGGGCCGCTTCCTCGCCGACCTGGCCGGCGGGGCGCTGTCGGTCGCCTTCCTCCGCTCGACCGAGGCCCACGCCGTGATCGAGTCGATCGACACCACGGCGGCTGAGGGCATGCCGGGCGTCGTCGGTGTCTTCACCGGCGCAGACCTCGACCTCGCCCGGGATTACATCGGCTCGCTCCACACCCCCGATCCAGGCTTCGTCGCGGCGACCGGGTTCCGGATGCACGAGCAGCGCCTCGCCATCCTGCCGACCCAGCACGTCCACTACGTCGGGCAGCCGGTCGTCGCGGTGGTCGCGGTCGACCGTTACCTGGCCGAGGACGCCCTCGAGACCCTGGACGTCACGTACCGGCCCCTACCGCCCGTCCTCGATGCCGAGGCGGCACTCGCACCGGACGCCACCCCGATCCATCCGCACCTGCCCGACAACGAGGCTGCGGTGATCGAGGTCGAGTTCGGCGAGGACGTCGATCCGGAGGACGTCGCCGTCACCGTCGAGGAGACCTACCGGATCGGGCGTCACGGCGCGGTGCCGCTCGAGGGCCGCGGCGTCATCGCCCGTGTCGACGGCCCACGCGTCTCCGTGTGGACCTCGACTCAGATCCCGCACCTCGTGCGCCAGGGCATCTGCGAGGCGACGGGGTGGAGCGTGGACGACGTCCGCGTCGTCGTCCCCGACGTCGGCGGCGGGTTCGGGACCAAGGCCAACGTCTACGCGGAGGAGATCATCGTCCCCGTGCTGGCGCGGCGCACCGGGCACGACCTGGCGTGGATCGAGGACCGCCAGGAGCACCTGACCAGCTCGGCGCAAGGCCGCGACCAGGTGCATCGGACGCGCCTGTCCGTCGACGGCGAGGGCCGAATCGTCAGCTGGGAGGACGACTTCCTGCTCGATGTCGGAGCGGGTGGCCTGTGGGTCGCCGGCGTGGTGGCAAACACGGCGATCCACCTCCTCGGGCCCTACCGGATTCCCCGGGCGAGGCTGCACGGCCGGGGCGCCTTCACGAACAAGACGATCACCGCGCAGTACCGGGGCGCCGGGCGGCCCGAGGCGTGCTTCGCCCTGGAGCGAAGCCTCGACGCCGCGGCCCGCCGGCTCGGCATCACCCCGGTCGAGATCCGGGAGCGCAACCTGCTCACGCACATGGACCTGCCGTACAAGCAGCCGCTCCCCTACCGGGACGGGATCCCGATCGTCTATGACGGCGGGGACTACCGGCGCTGCCTCGACACGGTCCTGGAGCTGCTGCCGCCGGAGACCGTGACCAGCCTCTCCGCCGAGCAGCCGGAGCTGGCCCTCGGGCACGGCGTCGGCTGCTACATCGAGGCCACCGGCCGCGGCAGCTACGAGTCGGGCCGGGTCCGGCTCACCGCCGCAGGGACCTTCGAGGTGGCGTCCGGTGCGGCCTCCGCCGGACAGGCCCACGAGACGGTCTTCGCCCAGGTCGCCGCGGACGGCCTCGGCTGCCCGCTCGAGCTCGTCACCGTTCGCAGGACCGACACCGACCTCGTCCGCCACGGGGTCGGTACCTTCGCCAGCCGGTCGGCGGTGCTGGCGGGGTCGGCCGTCCGCCGGGCCGCCGAGGAGCTGCTCCGGCAGGCGACGGACCGCGCGGCGCAGCTGCTCGCGGTGTCCGCAGAGCTCGTCAAGCCGACCGGGACCGGCTTCGCCACGGCCGACGGGTCCTCCGATCGCGAGATCACGTGGTCGGACCTGGCGGCCGCCTGCGCGCCCGGCGGCGAGCAGGAGCAGCTCGGTCAGCTCGACGTGGTGGAGTTCTTCCACCCGGAGACCGTGACGTGGACGATGGGGGTGCACGCCGCCGTCGTCGGGGTGCATCCCGCAACCGGCGCCGTCTCCGTCCTGGCCTACGCGGTGGCCCACGAAGGCGGCGTCGAGATCAACCCGCAGGTCGTCGAGGGGCAGGTCGTCGGCGGCGTCGCCCAGGGCATCGGCGGCGCCCTGCTCGAGGAGTTCCGCTACTCCCCCGCGGGGCAGCCGATCTCCACGACCCTGGCGGAGTACCTCCTGCCCGGGACGTGCGACGTCCCGGAGGTCAAGGTCCGCCACCTCGGCGTGCCCACGCCCTGCAACCCGCTCGGTGTCCGCGGGGCCGGGGAGAGCGGCACCATCGCGGTGTCGGCCACCCTGGCCAGCGCCGTGGACAACGCCGTCGGCGGGACCCTGCACCTCAGCGAGACCCCGATCAGCACCGCTGTCGTACGAACGGCCGCGCAGCCCGTCCGCGAGGGGGACCAGTGAAACCGGCGTCGTTCGAGTACGTGCGGGCCCGCTCCGTCCCGGAGGCCCTGGATGCCCTCGGCGCCACAGCGGATGAGACCGGCACCGCCGGTTGCCAGGCCAAGGTGCTCGCCGGCGGTCAGAGCCTCGTCACGCTGATGAACCTCCGGCTCGCCCGACCCGACATGCTCGTCGACATCGGCAGCCTCGCCGAGCTGTCGCGCACCTTCGAGGACGTCGACGCCGTCGTCCTCGGCGCCCTCGTCCGCCACCGGACGCTGGAGACCGACTCCGCTCTGCGCCGGCGACTCCCGCTCGTGTCAGCGGCGGCGAGCCACATCGGGCACGTCGCGATCCGCAACCGCGGGACGCTGGGTGGCTCACTCTCACATGCCGACCCGGCCGCGGAGCTTCCCCTCGCCATGGTCGTGCACGAGGCGGTCATCCACGTCGACTCCAAGGCCGCCGGTCGCCGTTCCCTCGCCGCCGAGGACTTCTTCGAGTCGGTCTTCACGACGACGATGCGGCCCGACGAGCTCCTGACGTGGGTCACCGTGCCCAGCGCCGGACCCGGACAGGGCTGGGGCTTCGTCGAGTACGCTCCTCGACTCGGCGACTACGCCCAGGCAGGCGCCGCGTGCCTGCTCACCCTGGAACCCGACGGGAGCGTCGCGACGGTGCGAGCCGGCCTCATGGCCGCCGCCGACCGCCCGCTCGTGGTCAGCGAGCCAGCGGACGTCGTGGGCGGCATACCCACCGAGGAGACGTGGGCGCGCCTGGCCGCACACTGGACAAGGACGCTCGAACCGCTGACGGACGACCCGGACCACACACGCCACCTCTGCCGGGCCGCCCTGACGCAGGCCCTCTCTGAGGCACATCGACGCGCCCGCTCCCCCGAGGAGGATGCAGCATGACGCTCGAGGACCAGCATGCGACGATGTCGCAGCGAGTTCCGCTCTCCACCACCGTCAACGGACGCCCGGTCAGCGTCGCGGTCCCGCCGCGCCTGACCCTCGCCGACCTGTTGCGCGACGAGCTCCGGCTGACCGGCACCCACCTCGGCTGCGAGCACGGTGTCTGCGGCGCCTGCACGGTGCTCGTCGACGGTCGCAGCGTCCGCTCCTGCCTGCTGTTCGCCGTCCAGGTGGAGGGACGCGACGTGGTGACCATCGAGGGCCTGGGCGACAACCCGACGACGGGGCGCCTCAAGTGCGCCATGTCCCGCCACCATGGTCTCCAGTGCGGCTTCTGCACGCCCGGGATGCTCGTCACGGCAACGGAGCTCATCGAGGGGCAAGATCCCCAGCAGCCTCTCGACCAGGAGTGCGTGCGCGAGACGATGTCCGGCAACATCTGTCGCTGCACCGGCTACCAGGGCATCGTGCGCGCGGTCCTCGAAGCCGCAGCCGAGTCGTCGGCCGCGCGGAGCGGCCGGGAAGAGGACCGATGAGCGGCCCGACACTCGAGCAGGTCGACGCGCGCTTCCGGGACGTCGTCTCGGCCCTTTCCGCCCCGGCCGACCGGACGGGCACAACGGTCGCTGAAGTGCCCTTCGGAAGCCACCTCACTGCCTCCCGCGCCCTGCAGCTCTTCGACTCCCAGCTGGGCAGCCGCCATCTCGACCTCGCGGCGCGGTGGCTCCGGGCTCGCGGCGACGGCTTCTACACGATCGGCTCTTCGGGGCACGAGGGCAACGCCGCGGTGGCGGCCGCCCTGCGGCCCACCGACCCCGCGCTGCTGCACTATCGCTCCGGCGGCTTCTACCTCGAGCGCGCCCGGCAGGTGCCAGGCAGCGATGGCATCCGCGACGTCCTCCTCGGCCTCGTCGCCGCCACGGACGACCCGATCTCCGGGGGCCGGCACAAGGTCTTCGGGCGCCACGACCTCGCAGTCATCCCCCAGACCTCCACCATCGCGTCGCACCTCCCTCGCGCCCTCGGCGTCGCCTTCTCGCTCTCACGGGCCCAGAAGCTCGGGGTGGAACCGGCGTGGCCCGCCGACTCGGTCGTCGTGTGCAGTTTCGGTGACGCCTCCGCGAACCACTCGACGGCCACGGGCGCCATCAACTCGGCGATCCAGGTCGCCTTCCGCGGCCTGCCGGTGCCGCTGCTGCTCGTCTGCGAGGACAACGGGCTCGGCATCAGCGTCCCCACCCCGCACGGGTGGATCGCGGAGGCCTACGGGAACCGCACCGGGCTGCGCTACTTCAGCGCGGACGGCAGCGACCTCGCCGGTGTCGTGACCGCGGCGGAAGAGGCGGCGCACTGGGTGCGTCGCATGCGACGGCCCGCGTTCCTCCACCTGCGCACGGTGCGCCTCATGGGGCACGCGGGGACCGACCTCGAGACCGCCTACCGCAGCAGCACCCAGATCGTCGCCGACCTCGACCGGGACCCCCTGCTCGGGACCGCCCGCATGCTCGTGGCTGCCGGCGTGCTCAGCCCCGCCGAGGTCCTCGACCGGTATGAGGCCAAGCGGGCCGAGGTGCTCGCCGCGGCCGAGGAGGTGGCCACCTTGCCCCGCCTGGCATCTCGGGAGGCGGTCACCTGGGCGATCGCCGCCGACCGGCCCGTCGCGGTCAAGGAGCTGTCCAGGCGCTCCGCGCCGGAGGCGCTGCGGCGCAAGGCATTCGGCGGCTCCCTCGCCGAGGACGCCGGCCCACTCACCCTGGCCCAGTCGATCAACCGAGCGCTCGCCGACCTCATGGCCGTGGACCCGGGCGCCATCGTCTTCGGCGAGGACGTCGGTGCCAAGGGCGGCGTGTACGGCCTGACGCGCGGTCTCCAACGAAACCTGGGGTCGGCCCGAGTCTTCGACACGCTGCTCGACGAGCAGACCATCCTCGGCCTCGCCCTGGGGGCCGGCATCACCGGCTTGCTGCCCATCCCGGAGATCCAGTACCTCGCTTACCTGCACAACGCCGAGGACCAGCTCCGGGGAGAGGCCGCGACCCTCTCCTTCTTCTCCGCGGGGCGCTACCGCAACCCCATGGTCGTGCGCATCGCCGGCTATGCCTACCAACGCGGCTTCGGCGGCCACTTCCACAACGACAACGCGGTCGGGGTGCTGCGCGACATACCCGGGCTCGTCATCGCCTCGCCGGCCCACCCCGCGGACGCCCCCGCAATGCTGCGGACCTGCGCGGCCGCGGCCCGGGCGGACGGGCGCGTGTGCGCCTTCCTCGAGCCGATCGCGCTCTACCACACCAAGGACCTCCACGAGGAGGGCGACGGTGGGTGGCTGGCGCCCTACGCCGCGCCCGGATCGTGGGCCTCCGGGCACATCCCGCTCGGGAGTGCCCGGACGTACGGCGACGGCGACGACCTCACGATCGTCACCTATGGCAACGGCCTTCACATGAGCCTGCGCGTCGCTGCCCACTTGGAGCGGTCCGGCGTCGGGACGCGCGTCGTCGACCTGCGCTGGCTCGCCCCGCTGCCGGTCGATGACATCGTCCGGGAGGCGACCGCAACCGGCCGCGTCCTCGTGGTCGACGAAACCCGCCGGACCGGCGGCGTCTCCGAGGGCATCATCACCGCCCTCGTGGACGCGGGCTTCAGCGGGCACATCAAGCGCGTCGCCAGCGCGGACAGCTACATCCCCCTCGGCGACGCGGCCTGGCACGTCCTCGTGAGCGAGGACGAGATCGAGAAGGCCGCCCGCGAGCTGGTCGGCGAGAGCCACTGAGCACATACGGGGCCCGCTCCGATTCGGAGCGGGCCCCGTACTGCCCTGCTGGGCGCCAACATTGCCGGCGCGGCGCTCGCTCGCCAGGACTAGAGGAACCGGGCGAGGAAGGTGCGCGTCCGCTCGTGCTGGGGGTTGTCGATGACCTGCTCGGGCGTCCCTTCCTCGACGACCACGCCGCCGTCCATGAAGATGACCCGGTCGGCCGCCTCGCGGGCGAAGGCGATCTCGTGGGTCACGACGACCATCGTGAGTCCGCCGTTCGCCAGCTCCTCCATGGTCTTCAGCACTTCCCCGACGAGCTCGGGGTCGAGGGCCGAGGTGGGCTCGTCGAAGAGCATGAGCTTCGGTTCCATCGCCAGTGCTCGCGCGATGGCGACGCGCTGCTGCTGCCCGCCGGATAGCTGGCGCGGGTAGGCGTCGTCCCGGTTCGCGAGCCCGACCTGGTCGAGGAGGCGCCGCGCCCGCTCGACGGCAAGCTGCTTCTTCTCGCCCCGCACTCCAACCGGGCCCTCGATGATGTTCTCGAGGACGGTCATGTGCGGGAAGAGGTTGAACTGCTGGAACACCATCCCGATGTCGCGGCGCCGGCGGGCCACCTCGTTGGGGTGCAGCTCGTGGAGGCGGTCCTTGACGACCTCGAAACCGACGTCATTGCCGTCGACGAGGATCCTGCCGCCGTCCACGGACTCGAGCAGGTTGATGCAGCGCAGGAAGGTCGACTTGCCAGACCCAGAGGGGCCGAGGATGACGACCGTCTCCCCCGTCCTGACCTCGAGGTCGATGCCCCTCAGGACCTCGATGTGCCCGAAGCTCTTCCGGACGCCCCGGGCCTCGAGCACGGGACGGGTTGCGGTGGCGGTCATCCGGTCGGTCCTTCCGTGACGGCAGGTCGGCTCGCCCGGGGCCGGATCCTGAGGAAGTCGAGGAAGCTGGTCTGCTGGTGCCGGCTCCCCCTGTTGTAGTGGCGCTCGATGAACGACTGCGCGACGTAGAGGATCGAGGTCATGACGAGGTACCAGACGCAGGCCACGATCAGCATCGGAATCGTCTCGAACGTCCGGTTGTAGATCGACTGCGCGGTGTACAGCAGGTCCGACAGGGCGATGACGCTGACCAAGGCCGTCGCCTTGACCATGCTGATCACCTGGTTGCCCGTTGGCGGCACGATGAAGCGCATGGCCTGGGGAAGCACGATCCGCCGCATGATCCGGGCGTTGCTCATGCCGATGGCAGCACCGGCCTCACGCTGGCCCGGGTCGACCGACAGCAGGCCGCCTCTGACGATCTCGGCCATGTACGCACCCTCGTTGAGGCCGAGGCCGAGGATCGCGGCCAGCATGGGCGTGATCACGCTGTTCGTGTTGACCGTGACGAACTCTGGCCCGAAGGGGATGCCGAAGGAGATCGTCGGCAGCAGCGCCGAGAGGTTGTAGAAGAAGATCAGCTGCACGAGCGTCGGCGTGCCGCGGAAGAACCAGATGTAGCCGCCGGCCACGGCCCGCAGCAGCGGGTTCCCGGAGATGCGGCACACCGCCAGCAGGACGCCGAGCACGATGCCGATCAGCATGGCGATGACGGTGAGCAGCAGCGTGACCCCGAGGCCGCGCATGATCGACTGTGCCGTCAGCCACTGCGCGACCACGGACCAGCCGAAGTTCTCGTTCGTCACGAGCATGTTGACCAGCTGGGCCAGCAGGACCGCGACGACGAGGGCGGCGACCCACCGGCCCGGGTGGCGCCGACGCCTGGCCTCGCTGATGTCGGGCCCCGGGGGGGGGCCAGGGGCCGCCCGCGGGAGGGGTGGGAGTGTAAAAATGGGGAAAAAAAAAAAAAAA
>NZ_JBQCCV010000055.1:0-37060 GCF_051961875.1 Intrasporangium sp.
CTCGGCTCCGGCCCGAACCGGATCGGGCAGGGTGTCGAGTTCGACTACTCCTGCGTCCACGCGTCGTTCTCGCTCCGCAGCCAGGGCTACGACACCGTCATGGTCAACTGCAACCCCGAGACGGTCTCGACGGACTACGACACGAGCAGCCGGCTCTACTTCGAGCCGCTCACGCTCGAGGACGTCCTCGAGGTCATCCACGCCGAGCAGCAGGCCGGGCCCATCGCGGGCGTCGTCGTCCAGCTGGGGGGCCAGACCCCGCTCGGTCTCGCGCAGGCCCTCGCCGACGAGGGCGTGCCGATCGTCGGCACGTCCCCGGCTGCGATCAACCTCGCCGAGGACCGCGGCGCGTTCGGCCAGGTGCTCCACCGGGCCGGCCTCGTCGCCCCGAAGCACGGCACCGCGTTCAGCCCTGACGAGGCCCTCGAGGTGGCCCGCGAGATCGGCTACCCGGTCCTCGTGCGGCCCTCGTACGTCCTCGGCGGGCGGGGCATGGTCATCGTCTACGACGACGACGCGCTCGTCACCTACGTCGAGAAGGCCGCCCTCGCCTCGCCGGAGCACCCGATCCTCATCGACCGGTTCCTCGACGACGCGATCGAGATCGACGTCGATGCCATCTTCGACGGCACCGACCTCTACATCGGCGGGATCATGGAGCACGTCGAGGAGGCCGGGATCCACTCCGGCGACAGCGCGTGCACCCTGCCCCCGGCCACGCTCGGGGATGCGGAGCTCGAGAAGGTCCGGGTCGCCACCCGCAAGCTGGCCGAGGGGATCGGCGTCCGCGGCCTGATGAACGTGCAGTTCGCCGTCGCGCAGGACATCCTCTACGTCATCGAGGCCAACCCGCGCGCCTCGCGGACGGTGCCGTTCGTCTCGAAGGCGACCGGGGTCCCGCTCGCGAGCGCCGCGTCGCGGGTCATGCTCGGCGCGACGGTCCAGCAGCTGCGCGACGAGGGCCTGCTGCCCGCCTCCGCCGACGGCGGCCGGATGCCCGACGGAGCCCCGATCTCCTGCAAGGAGGCGGTCCTGCCGTTCAAGCGGTTCCGCACGAAGGAAGGCGTGGCCGTCGACTCCCTCCTCGGCCCCGAGATGCGCTCGACGGGCGAGGTCATGGGCATCGACCGCGACTTCGGCTCGGCCTTCTCCAAGTCGCAGCAGGGGATCGGCGGGGGGCTGCCGACCTCCGGCGCCATCCTCGTCACGGTCGCGAACCGGGACAAGCGGGCCATGCTCTTCCCGGTCAAGCGGCTCGTCGACCTCGGCTTCACCATCCTCGCCACCCGCGGGACCGCGGCGGTGCTGCACCGCAACGGCATCCCGGCCACCGTCGTGCGCAAGCTCTCCGAGCGGCCGAACGTCGGGGACCCGACGGAGCAGAGCATCGTCGGGCTCATCGAGGACGGCACGGTCCAGATGGTCGTCAACACGCCCTCCGGGCAGGACGCCCGGGCGGACGGCTACGCCATCCGGGCCGCGGCCACCAGCGCGGACAAGCCGATCATCACGACGATCGCCACGCTCGCCGCGGCCGTGCTCGGCATCGAGGCGCAGCTGACCGAGCCGGTCCGCGTCACCTCGCTGCAGGACCATGCCCGCAACCTCGACCTCTATGGCGTCGGTGCCGCGAGCTGACTGCCATGATCCGACCACCCGACGCGAAGGAGCGCCCGTGACCACGCCGTTCGGCACCCGGCTGCGCCGGTCCATGGACCAGCACGGGCCGCTCTGTGTCGGCATCGACCCGCACCGCGCGCTCGTCGAGGCCTGGGGCCTGCCGTACGACGTCTCCGGCCTCGAGCGCTTCGCGCTGACGTGCGTGGCGGCGTTCGGGGGACGGGTGGCCGTGGTCAAGCCACAGTCGGCGTTCTTCGAGGTCTTCGGCAGTCGGGGGATCGCCGTCCTCGAGCGGGTGCTGCGCGAGCTTCGGGACGCGGGGACGCTGACGATCCTCGACGCGAAGCGCGGCGACATCGGCTCGACGATGGCCGGCTACGCGGCCGCCTACCTCGGGGCGGAGGCGGTAGCCCCGGCCGACGCACTCACGGTCAGCCCCTACCTGGGTTACGAGTCTCTCCGCCCCGCCATCGACGTCGCCCAGCAGCACGGCCGGGGCCTGTTCGTGCTGGCACTCACGTCCAACCCGGAGGGGGCGTCGGTCCAGCACGCGGTGGCAGGCGGACGCAGCGTCGCGGCCTCCATGGTCGAGGGGGCGACGGTCGACAACAGCCTGGCCCGCGAGAGGGGCGAGCTCGGCAGCGTCGGTCTCGTCATCGGCGCAACCGTCGGGGACGCCGTCGAGCGGCTCGGCCTCGACCTCGTCACGGCGGCCACGCCCGTGCTCGCGCCCGGCCTCGGGACCCAGGGCGGCACGGTGGCCGCACTCGACCGCGTCTTCGGCGCGGCCCGTCCGCAGGTCCTCGCGTCCTCGAGCCGGGAGGTGCTCTGCACCGGCCCGGACGTGGCGAAGCTCGCCGACGCGGCTCGCCGGGTCGCCGACGGCCTGCGTCCCTGAGCCCCGCCAAGGCCGTACACTTCCTCGTTCCCGCCGCGCCCGGCGGGGGCCGCGTTGCCACCCGCTCGACCGAATCGCTAGGTTCGGCAGCAACGTCCGTCCACCACGAGGAGAGAACCGCTGTGGCCCTTCCCCCGCTCACGCCCGAGCAACGGGCAGCCGCCCTTGAGAAGGCTGCTGCCGCCCGTCGGGAGCGCGCGGCCGTGAAGAACAAGCTGAAGTACTCCAGCGGCTCACTCGCGGAGGTCCTCGAGGACGGCAGGACCGACCCCGTCATCGGCAAGATGAAGGTCACCGAGCTGCTCGAGTCGATGCCGGGCGTCGGCCGCGTGCGGGCCAAGGCGATCATGGAGGAGGTCGGCATCGCCGAGTCCCGGCGGGTGCGCGGCCTCGGTGCCAACCAGATCGCGGCCCTCCTGCGCCGGTTCGACCGGGCATGAGCGCCGACCGGAGTGAGGACCCGACCGGGCACGATCGAGGAATGCCCGGGGCGCAGGGACGAGGCGCGACAGGGGGCCTGACCAGCGCGCGCGGCCGCCTCGTCGTCCTCGCCGGCCCCACCGCCGTCGGCAAGGGCACGATCGCGGCCTACGTCCGCACGCACTTCCCGGACGTCTTCTTCTCCGTCTCGATGACGACCCGCAAGCCGCGGCCCGACGAGGTCGATGGGGTCCAGTACCACTTCGTCGACGACGGCGAGTTCGACCGGCTCGTGGAGGCGGGGCAGTTCCTCGAGCACGCCGTGGTCCACGGCCTCGCGCAGTACGGCACCCCGCGCGGGCCCGTCGAGCGGGCCCTCGCCGAGGGCCGGGACGCGCTCCTCGAGATCGACCTGCAGGGTGCCCGCCAGGTCCGGGCCACGATGCCGGAGGCGTTCTTCGTCTTCCTCGAGCCCCCGAGCTGGGACGAGCTAGTGCGCCGGCTCGTCGGTCGCGGCACCGAGGACGAGGGCGAACGGGAGCGTCGCCTCGAGACGGCGCGGCGCGAGCTGGCCGCCAAACCGGAGTTCGACGCGGTCATCGTCAACGACGACGTTCGGCGCGCGAGCGAAGAACTCGTATCATTGATGAGATCGGGACGCACCAACCGGTGAGTCCCGCTTCGGCGTGCCTGCGATCCTCGCGGTCGGGGGCTGCCTGACGCACACCCGACCCCGAACGAAACGAGACGCCCCGTGTCCGGAACCAAGGCTGACCCCATCGGCATCACCAACCCGCCGATCGACGACCTGCTGACGGCCGCCGACTCGAAGTACGCCCTCGTCATCTACGCCGCCAAGCGGGCGCGCCAGATCAACGCCTACTACTCCCAGCTGCAGGAGGGCCTGCTCGACTACGTCGGCCCGCTCGTCGAGGCCGAGGTCCACGAGAAGCCGCTCTCCATCGCCCTGCGCGAGATCAACGAGGGCCTGCTCACCTCGACGCCGACCGAGGCCTGACCGACGCGATGCGCGTCGTCGTCGGCGTGAGCGGCGGCATCGCCGCCTACAAGGCCTGCTCGCTCGTGCGCCGGTTCACCGAGGGCGGGCACGACGTCACGGTCGTGCCCACCGCGGCGGCGCTCCGCTTCGTCGGGGCACCCACGTGGGCGGCCCTCTCGGGCAAGCCGGTGAGCACCGAGGTGTGGACGGACGTCCACGAGGTCCCGCACGTGCGGATCGGCCAGAGCGCGGACCTCGTCGTCGTCGCCCCCGCGACCGCCGACATCATGGCCAAGGCCGCCGCCGGCATCGCCGACGACCTGCTGACCAACACCCTCCTCACCGCCCGCTGCCCGGTCGTCTTCGCCCCGGCCATGCACACGGAGATGTGGGAGCACCCGGCGACCCAGGCGAACGTCGAGACGCTCCGCCGCCGCGGCGCACACGTCATCGAGCCGGCCGAGGGCCGGCTCACCGGAGCAGACTCGGGCAAGGGGCGCTTCCCCGAGCCCGAGGAGGTGTATGCCGCAGCCCTCGCCACCGTCGCCGCGCCCGCTGCCGAGGCGGCCGGGTCGCGCGACGGGTCCGCGCAGTCCGCTGACGAACCCGGCCCCGTCCAGGCGGGAGCAGGGTCGGCAGCCGACTCAGCGGCATACGAGCGCATGGGGCTGCGCGGCCGTACCGTCGTCGTGTCTGCGGGGGGCACCCGCGAACCGCTCGACCCGGTCCGGTTCCTCGGCAACCGGTCCTCGGGCAAGCAGGGGCTCGCCATCGCCGAGGACGCGGCTCGACGCGGCGCGCGGGTGGTCCTCGTCGCCGCGAACGTCGACCTGCCGACGCCACCCGGCGTCACCGTCGTGCCCGTCGAGACCACCCTCGAGCTGAAGGACGCGGTCGAGGCCGCCGCCCGCGAGGCGGATGCCGTCGTGATGGCTGCCGCGCCGGCGGACTTCCGCCCGGCGAGCGTCAGCGAGAGCAAGATCAAGAAGGGCAGCGACCCCGATGCGGCGCTGCGGCTCGAGCTCGTCGAGAACCCCGACATCGTGCGGGGCCTGGTCGCCTCGCGCGACGGCTCGCGTCGGCCGGTCATCGTCAGCTTCGCCGCCGAGACCGGCGACGAGAGCGGGACGGTCATGGACCACGCCCGGGTCAAGTTCGCGAAGAAGGGCAGCGACCTCCAGGTGGTCAACGAGGTCGGGCGCGGCCTCGCCTTCGGCCGCGACGACAACACCGTCCACCTGCTGCGGCGCGACACGGCAGAGGTCGTCACGGTCGGCCCCGCTGGCAAGGACGTCGTGGCCGCCGCCGTGCTGGACGTGATCGAGGAGCTGCTGGGCTGACGTATAAACTCGCCCGGTAGCGACCGCCGGAATCGAGGAGACCCTGTGTCCGCACGCCTGTTTACGTCCGAGTCCGTCACCGAGGGACACCCGGACAAGATCTGCGACCAGATCAGTGACTCCATCCTCGATGCCATGCTCGCCGAGGACCCGCAGGCGCGCGTCGCGGTCGAGACGATGGTGACGACCGGGCTGGTCCACGTCGCCGGCGAGGTCTCGACGACCGGCTACGTCGAGATCCCGAAGATCGTGCGCGACACGATCCTCGAGGTCGGCTACGACGGGTCCGAGAAGGGCTTCGACGGGCGCACCTGTGGCGTGTCGATCTCGATCGGGGCGCAGTCGCCCGACATCGCCCAGGGCGTCGACACGGCGCACGAGACCCGGCACGGGGGTGTCGACCCCCTGGACAAGCAGGGCGCGGGCGACCAGGGCCTCATGTTCGGCTACGCCTGCGACGACACCGCGGAGCTCATGCCGCTGCCGATCCACCTCGCGCACCGGCTCTCGGAGCGCCTCACCCAGGTGCGCAAGAACGAGCAGCTGCCCTATCTCCGCCCGGACGGCAAGACGCAGGTCACCATCGCCTACGACGGCGACCGCGCCCTGAGCCTCGACACCATCGTCCTGTCGACCCAGCACGCCCCCGACGTCTCGCTCGAGGGGATGCTGGAGCCCGACATCAAGGCCTTCGTCATCGACCCGGTCCTCGCCGAGCTGCGCGACGAGGGCACCGACCTCGACGTGTCCTCCTACCGTGCGCTCATCAACCCGACGGGCCGGTTCGAGATCGGCGGCCCGATGGGTGACGCCGGGCTGACCGGCCGCAAGATCATCGTCGACACCTACGGCGGCATGGCCCGCCACGGGGGTGGCGCCTTCTCGGGCAAGGACCCGAGCAAGGTGGACCGCTCCGGTGCCTACGCGATGCGGTGGGTCGCCAAGAACGTCGTCGCCGCCGGCCTCGCGCGTCGCTGCGAGGTGCAGGTCGCCTACGCCATCGGCAAGGCACAGCCGGTCGGGCTCTACGTCGAGACCTTCGGCACCGAGACCGTCCCGGTCGACAAGATCCAGCAGGCCATCGGCACGGTCTTCGACCTGCGGCCGCGCGCGATCGTCGACGCCCTCGACCTGCTCCGGCCGATCTACCGGCCGACCGCGGCCTACGGCCACTTCGGGCGCACGAAGGCCGACGGCGTGGAGAACGCCTTCCCCTGGGAGCGCACCGACCGGATCGAGGCCCTGCGCGCCGCCGTCGCCCAAGCCTGACGCCTCACTTGCCCCGTCGCCGAGCCAGGTGGCGGGTCAGGTGGCGGGGCGTGTCGCACGCGGTGTCGCTCTGGCAGCACCAGTTGCGACCTGGCATGCGACGTGAGCAGTTCCTGCCCGACGGCCGTTGCGGTGGTGTCCGCCCGCGGGGCTAGATTGCCTCGCGTGAGCGATCAGGCGGGAGCGGCGGGCGACGAGAGCGCCCTGCCCCTGCCCGTGGCCGCGGTGGTCGTCGACACGCCGCTCGCCCACCTCGACCGCGTCTTCGAGTACGCCGTCCCCGAGGAGCTGCTCGAGGCGGCCGCGCCGGGGGCCCGGGTGCGGGTGCACTTCGCCGGGCGCGAGCTCGACGGCTTCGTCGTGGAGCGCCGTGCCGAGGCGGAGCACGGCGGCCGGCTGTCACCGCTGCGCCGCGTCGTGAGCCCGGAGCCGGTGCTGACCCCTCCGCTGCTGGCCCTGTGCCGGGCGGTCGCCGACCGCTACGCCGGCAGCCTCAGCGACGTCCTGCGCCTCGCCGTCCCCAAGCGGCACGCCACCGCCGAGCGCAACCTGCCGCTCGAGGCGCCGGCCCCGGAAGCTCCCGAGGACGGCTCGTCCGACGGTGACGAGGACCGCGGGCCCTGGGCGGCCTACCCCGCCGGTGGGGCATGGCTGCGCCGGGTCGCCGCGGGAGAGGGACCGGCCGCGGCCTGGTCCGCCCTGCCGGCGCGGACGCCCGGTGACGACTGGCCCAGAGCCTTCGCCGACGCTGCGGCCGCGGCCCTCCGCGGCGGCCGGGGGGCGGTCCTCGTCGTGCCCGACCATCGCGACGTCGACCGGCTCGATGCGGCGCTGACCGACGTGCTCGGCCGGGGCCGGCACGTGCGGCTGACGGCGGACCAGGGGCCGCAGGCGAGGTACACGGCATGGCTCAAGGTGCTCCGCGGCCACGTCGACGTCGCGATCGGCACCCGGGCGGCCGCCTTCGCGCCCGTGCGCAACCTCGGCCTCGTCGCGTGGTGGGACGACGGCGACGACCTGCTCGACGAGCCGCGGTCGCCCTACCCCCACAGCGGCACGGTTCTCCAGATCCGGGCAGCCCAGTCGGGGGCGGCAGTCCTCGCCGGTGGCTACGTCCGCAGCCTGCACGTGCAGGAGGGCGTCGAGCGCGGCCGGCTGCTCGCCGTGGAGGCCGAGCCCACGCTCCTTCGCGCGGTCGCCCCGAGGGTCACGGTCGCGGGGGAGGGCGCCGATGAGGAGCGCGACGGCCCCGCCGCGCGCGCCCACCTGCCGTCCCGCGCATGGCGCGTCGCGAAGGACGCCTTGCACGACGGCCCGGTGCTCGTCCAGGTCCCACGCCGCGGCTACCTGCCCTCGCTCAGCTGCGCCGAGTGCCGCACCCCGGTGCGCTGCGCCCGGTGTCATGGGCCGGTGGCGGTCGGCGGCCCTGGGTCGCCCCCGGCCTGTCGCTGGTGCGGCGCGGCGCTCGGTGACGGCGGCAGGGACGCCGGCTTCGAGTGTCGTGAGTGCGGCTCGCGCCGGCTCCGTTCCTCCATCACGGGCGCTCGGCGGACCGCCGAGGAGATCGGACGTGCGTTCCCCGGCGCTCCAGTCATCACCTCCGGCTCCGGCGAGGTTCACGCGACCGTCGAGGACGAGCCGGCGATCGTCATCGCGACCCCCGGGGCGGAACCCCTTGCCCCGAAGGGCTACTCGGCCGTCCTCCTGCTCGACGCCTGGGCGAGCCTCGACCTGCCCGTGCTCGACGCCTCCACCGAGTCCCTGCGCCGGTGGGCCGCGGCGGCGGCGCTCGCCCGGCCCGGCCGCACCGTCGTCCTCTGTGGGGTCCCCGACGGGATGACGCTGCCGGCCGTCGAGGCGCTCGTGCGCTGGGACCCCGGCTGGCTGGCCGAGCGCGAGCTCGCCGACCGCCGCGGGCTCGGGCTGCCGCCCAGCGTCCGGATGGCCCAGCTCAGTGGCTCGCGACGAGCGGTCGAGGAGGCGCTGCGACAGGTCGAGCTGCCCGGTGCGGCGCAGGTGCTCGGGCCGATGCCCGTGCCCGATCTCGGCATGCGGGGGAGCGCCGGAGCGGACCAGGGCTGGCACGCGCTCGTGCGGGTGCCGGTCGAGTCCACCCCGGAGCTGACGAGAGCACTGCAGGCGCTCAAGGCGTTCCGCTCGGCCCGCAAGGAGCCCGAGGTAGTCACCGTCCGAGTCGACCCGACCGACGGGTTCTAGACCCCATTACGACCGCGCCGTCCGCGGCCCGACGGCCGGGACGGAATGCCCGCTCGACCAGGCCGGACAGCCGACCGCCAAAGAAGCGCTAGACGGTCTTGGGTGCTGAACGAAATACTGTCAAACATGTCTTTGGGGGATGATCGGCGGCGCAACGTGCTGCGGGCGACCGCGCACCCGCTGCGCCTGCAGATGCTGTCCTTGCTCACCGGTGCCGAGCTGAGCGCGGCCGAGGTGGCCCGTGAGCTGGGGATCACCCAGGCCAACGCCTCGTACCACCTGCGCTTCCTGCTCGATGCCGGGCTGCTCGTCATCGCCGGCGAGGAGCAGGTGCGGGGAGGGCGGGCCAAGAAGTACCGCCACCCCTGGGAGGAGCTGTTCCGCGACGAGTCGGGAACGACGACCGAGGCCGACCGGCAGGCCTACGTGTCCGTCCTCGCCGCAGCCATCCCGGCCCGTTACGCCGAGCACGCCGACCCCAGCGGGCAGCTCTTCACGGACGCCGAGCTCTGGGTCGAGCCGGAGGTGTGGCAGGAGGTCTTCGACCTCGTGGCCCGGGCCAGCCACCTGATCCACGAGCGGGCCAAGCCGCCCCGCACCGCCGGGACGATCCGCGCGAACCTCTCCGTGGCGGCCTTCACGATGAACCTCGAGAACAAGGGGACCCGATGAGCGTCCGCACCTCCCTCGGCGCCCTGTCCGACCGCCGGTTCGCGTGGTTCTTCACGGCGCGCACGGTCTCCACGGCAGGTTCGGCCATGGCGCCCGTCGCCCTCGCTTTCGCCGTGCTCCACATCGACCAGTCGGCGAGCGCCCTCGGCCAGGTGCTCGGTGTCCGGACGATCGCGATGGTCGCCTTCCTCCTCGTCGGCGGCGTCATCTCCGACCGGTTCTCCCGGATCGCGGTCCTCCAGGTGGCCCACCTGCTGACCTGCCTCACCCAGGCGGCTGCCGCCGCGCTCATCATCACCGGCCACGCGACCCTCCTGCAGATCACCATCATCGAGGGGCTGAACGGTGCCGTCTCCGCCTTCACGATGCCGGCGATGATGGGCATCGTCCCGCTCGTCGTCGACCGCGCCCGGCTGCAGCAGGCCAACGCCATGCTGTCCTTCAGCCGGAGCAGCCTCGGTATCGCCGGCCCGGCCGTCGCCGGTCTCCTCGTCGTCGGGGTCGGCCCCGGCTGGGCCCTGGCCGCCGACGCCTTCGCCTACGTGATCGCCATCGTCGCGCTGTCCCGGGTGTGCCTCCCACGGGAGGAGCGCACCCAGCAACGCCGCTCGATGGTCCGCGAGCTGCGCGAGGGCTGGGGCGAGTTCACCTCGCGCCAGTGGCTCTGGGTCATCGTGGTCGCCTTCGGCGTCACCAACGCGATCCACATGGGCGTCATCGGCGTCCTCGGCCCGCTCGTCGCGAAGACCACGCCCGCCATCGGCGAGGCCGGCTGGGGCGGGGTCCTGTCCGCCGAGGCCGCAGGCACCGTCCTCATGACCGTCGCGATGATGCGGCTGCGCTTCAGGCACCCGCTGCGCGCCGGCATGATCGCGACCGCCGTCATCGCCGTCCCGCTCGCCATGCTCGGCATCGCCCCCGCGATCGTCCCGCTCGCGATCGCGTTCGTCATCGGCGGCGCCGCCGTCGAGATCTTCAGCGTCGGCTGGAGCACCGCGCTCCACGAGCACGTCCCCGTCGCCGTCCTCTCCCGGGTCTCGAGCTACGACGCGCTCGGCTCGTTCGTCGCGATCCCGGTCGGGACCTTCCTCTACGGCTGGCTCGCCACCCTCGTCGACCACGAGACGCTCCTCGTCTCCAGCGCGGTCGTGTATGCCGCAGTGTCCCTGCTCGCCCTTGCGTCCCCGTCCGTCCGGAACCTGCGCCACCGGGTCGACGAGCCCGAGGGGAGCCCGGCGGCCGCGCTCTAGACTGGCGCCGGGCCGCCGCCGCGCGGCCCGTCCCGCACTGCCGCCGACCGACAAGGACTGCCTGCGTGTCGATCAAGGACATCCGCCTCTTCGGCGACCCCGTGCTGCGCACCCCCGCCGCCGAGGTCGTCGACTTCGACAAGGAGCTGCACACCCTCGTCAGGGACCTGCAGGACACGATGCTGGACGCGCCCGGTGCGGGACTCGCCGCGCCGCAGATCGGCGTCTCCGTGCGCGTCTTCACCTACTGGGTGGACGGCATCCTCGGACACCTCGTCAACCCCGTCCTCGACCTGTCCACCGAGGAGCAGGACGGCCCGGAGGGCTGCCTCAGCTTCCCCGGGCTGCAGTACGACACGAAGCGGGCCCTCAGCGTCGTCGCCCGCGGGCAGAACATGTGGGGCGAGCCGGTCTTCCTCGAGGGCTCGGAGCTGCTCGCCCGGTGCGTGCAGCACGAGACCGACCACCTCGACGGAGTCCTCTTCATCGACCGGCTCGACCGGGAGTCCCGCAAGCTCGCGATGCGCGAGATCCGCGAGGCAGAGTGGGCGGGCGCTCCCGCGCCCACGGTGAAGATCAGCCCGCACTCGACCTTCGGCCTGGGGATGTGACATGAGAGTCGTCTTCGCCGGCACGCCGGACGTCGCCATCCCGAGTCTCGACGCCATCGTGGCGTCGTCCCACGAGGTCGTCGCGGTCGTGACGAGGCCGGACGCCCCGGCCGGCCGCGGTCGCCACCTCGAGCCCTCGCCCGTGCGTCGCCGCGCCGACGAGCTCGGCATCCCGGTCCTCACCCCGCCCTCGGCGAAGGACGCGGACTTCCTCGACGAGCTGACCCGTCTCGCGCCCGACCTCTGCGCCGTGGTCGCCTACGGCAACCTCATCACCCAGGCGGGGCTCGACATCCCCCTGCACGGCTGGGTGAACCTGCACTTCTCGATCCTGCCCGCCTGGCGGGGCGCGGCTCCCGTGCAGCACGCGATCATGTCCGGGGACGAGATGATCGGGGCGACGACGTTCCGGCTCGAGCGTGGCATGGACACCGGCCCCGTCTACGGCATCATGACCGAGCCGATCCGGCCCGAGGACACGGCAGGTGACCTCCTCGAGCGCCTCGCGAGGGGTGGCGCCGGGCTGCTCGTCGCGACGATCGACGGCATCGAGTCAGGGGGCCTGGTGCCGAAGCCGCAGCCGGCAGAAGGCGTCTCGCTGGCCCCGAAGATCGAGGTCGAGGACGCCCGCGTCCGGTGGGACCGCCCGGCCTTCGTGATCGACCGGCACATCCGTGGCTGTACGCCGGCACCGGGCGCGTGGACGACCCTCGGAGGGGAACGCCTCCGGCTCGGGCCGGTCGGTCTCGCCCCGTCGGCAGAGGTCCCGGCGGACGGCCCGCTCGCCCCCGGCGCGCTGCTCGTCACCAAGCGAGCCGTATTCGTCGGGACCGCGACCGACGCCGTCCGCCTCGGCACCGTGCAGGCGCGGGGCAAGCGGCCGATGCCGGCGGCCGACTGGGCCCGCGGCACCAGGATCGAGCCGGGAGAGAGGCTCGGGGCATGAGCGACCGTCGAGGTGGCGCCGGTGACGACCGCGGCCGGGACCGCGGCAGCGGCGGCGGTAGGGACGCGGGCCGCGGCGGCGGCAGGGACGCTGGCCGCGGCGGCAGGGACGCGAACCGCGGAGGTCCGGGGGCCGGCGGCGAGCGCCGTGGGCGGCAGCGGCCGCCGGCGCGGGAGCAGTCCGCCCAGCACCGTTCGAGCCAGCGCCCATCGGAACGTGCGCGCCGCACGGACCCTGCCCGGCTCACCGCCTACACGGCGATGCGTGACATCGCGGAGGGCGCCTACGCCAACCTCGCCCTGCCGAAGCTGCTGCGCGAAAGGCGGCTGAGAGGCCGGGACGCAGGCTTCGCCACCGAGCTCGTCTACGGGGCGACGCGGATGCACGGGCTCTACGACGCCATCGCCGCTGTCGCGGCGGACCGCTCCGTCGACCGCATCGACCCGCGGGTCCTCGACACCATGCGGCTCGGCATCCACCAGATCCTCGGCATGCGGGTGCCGACGCACGCGGCCGTCGACGAGACCGTCGCGCTCGCGCGTCAGGTGAACGGCATCGGGGCGGCGGGCTTCGTCAACGCCGTGATGCGCCGCGTCAGCGAGCGGAGCCTCGACGAGTGGGTCGAGGCGGTGACCGCCGGCCGCGAACCACGCGAGGCACTCGCGATCCGCACCTCCCATCCGATCTGGGTGGTGGGCGCCCTCCGCGCGGCCCTCATCGGCCATGGCACCGCCACCGCCGAGACCGCCGACGACGAGCTGGGCCGCCTCCTCGACACCGACAACGACCCCGCCAGGGTGTCCCTCGTGGCCCGGCCCGGCCTCGCGACCGTGGCCGAGCTCGTGGACGCCGGAGCGGAGCCCTCGGCGACCAGTCCCCAGGGCGCGGTGCTGCCCGAGGGGGACCCCGGCGCCATTCCGGCGATCCGGGAGGGCCGGGCGGCCGTCCAGGACGAGGGCTCCCAGCTGCTCGCCCTCGCGCTCGCCCGGGCCGACGTGACCGGTGCCGCCGCGGAGCGCGAGCGCTGGCTCGACCTCTGTGCCGGGCCCGGCGGCAAGGCCGGCCTCCTCGCCGCGATGGCGATCGAACGCGGCATCCCCTTCGTCGCCAACGAGGTCAACGCCCACCGCGCCGAGCTCGTGCGCCAGACGCTCAGTGCGGCGCGGGCCCGCGCCGCTGAGGTCGGCACGACGATCGAGGTCCGCCAGGGCGACGGCCGGGACTACGGTGAGGCCGACCCGGGCACCTTCAGTCGCGTCCTCGTCGACGCGCCGTGCACCGGCCTCGGCGCCCTGCGCCGGCGGCCGGAGGCGCGCTGGCGGCGCCAACCGACCGACGTCGCCGCCCTCGCCGGCCTCCAGCGCGAGCTGCTCGCCTCGGCGATCGAGGCGACCGCGAGCGGCGGGCTCGTCGGCTACGCCACGTGCTCACCCCACCTCAACGAGACACGGTTCGTCGTCCGGGACGTCCTCAAGAAGCGCGACGACTCCGAGCTGCTCGACACCCGGCCGCTCTTCACCGACGCCGGGGGAGCGCCCCTGCCACGGCTCGGCGCCGGCCCGTTCGTCCAGCTCTGGCCGCACCTGCACGGCACCGACGCGATGTTCTTCGCACTGATCCGCAAGCTCTAGGGTGGGCACCGTGCTGATCTCCCCGAGCATCCTGTCCGCCGACTTCGCCAACCTCGAGGCGGAGCTGCGCCGGATCAGCAACGCGGACTGGGCCCACGTCGACGTCATGGACAACCACTTCGTGCCCAACCTCACGCTCGGCCTGCCCGTCGTCGAGGCCCTGCTCAAGGTCAGCCCGGTCCCGGTCGACGCGCACCTCATGATCGAGGACCCGGACCGGTGGGCGCCGATGTACGCCGAGGCGGGATGCCAGTCGGTCACCTTCCATGTCGAGGCGGCCCGGGACCCCCGGACCCTCGCCCGCACGCTTCGCTCGGCCGGGGCGAGGTCGGCGATGGCGCTCAAGCCCCGCACCCCGTTCGCCCCGTACGAGGAGCTGCTGCCCGACCTGGACATGGTGCTCGTCATGACCGTCGAGCCCGGCTTCGGCGGGCAGTCGTTCATGGCCGACCAGCTGCCGAAGGTCCGCGAGGTGCGCGACGCCGTGCGTCGCCGCGGTGGCGAGATCTGGATCCAGGTCGACGGCGGCGTGAGCGCCGACACGATCGAGCAGTGCGCCGAGGCGGGCGCGGACGTCTTCGTCGCCGGCTCGGCCGTCTACGGCGCCGCGGACGCCGCAGCGGCCGTGGACGAGCTGCGAGTGCTCGCCCAGCGTCACTCCCACTGAGCGACCCCGACCGCCGCGTACGCCGCTCGCCAGGCCTGGCGCATACCTCCCGCCTGGCCGCACCACCTGTGAGGCTCATGGGACCAACTGCTCACTCGACGGGACACACCCCCACGCCGACCCGGCGTGCGGCCCATCACACGGGAGGGCGCTACGCGGCGCGCGCGTCGGATGCCATAATGCGAGGACGTGCTCCGGGGTCGGTGTAATTCCGAACCGGCGGTGAAAGTCCGCGACCCGGCCGCAGCCAGCGGCCGGTTGACCTGGTGAAATTCCGGGACCGACGGTGAAAGTCCGGATGGGAGGCAGCACGGGGTTGGCGTGAGCGTCGGTCGTGGACCGGTGCGGCGCCGGCCATGGTGGTTTCTTCCCGGAGCTCGTCCTTGACAGTTCGGACGACACGGAGGAAGCCCAGATGGACATGCTGCGGTGGCTCTACGAGGCGAGTATCCCGATCGGCGGCTACCAGCTGCACTGGCTCGAGCTCATCGGGGTCCTCTTCGGACTCGGCTCGGCGGTCGGCGGCCTCGTGCGGCGTGTGTGGGCGTGGCCGATCGGGATCGTCGGCAACGTCCTGCTTTTCTTCGTCTACATCACCGTGACCTTCGATGTGGGCGACGGTCGGGCGCCGCTCTTCGGCCAGTCGGGCCGGCAGATCTTCTTCATCCTCACGAGCATCTACGGCTGGTGGCGCTGGCGTCAGGTCCGGCGGCTCGACGGGCGTGACTCGTCGAAGCCAGCCATCACCCCACGTTGGGCGACCGCCCGCGAACGGCTGGCGATGGTCCTCGTCTGGGTCGCCGGCGTCGTGCTCGTCCAGTGGGCCTTCGCCGCGATCGGTGCCGGCTGGCCCGCCCCGCGCTGGTACTACTGGTGCGACGCGTGGATCTTCATCGGCTCGATGATCGCGACCTACGCGATGGCCCGCGGCTGGAACGAGTTCTGGCTCGCCTGGATCGGCGTCGACCTCGTCGGGGTGCCGCTGCTGATCCACTCGGGGTACATCCCGACGGCCGTCCTGTACGCGGTCTACGCCGTCTTCGTCATCTACGGCTTCGTCGTCTGGCTGCGCGCCACGCGGACCGAGCGACCCAGCCCCGAGCCGGAAGCCGCGGCGGTGGCGTGATCTCGATGGTGGACCGCCGGTGGATGGAGCGGGCGCTCGCGCTCGCAGCGCGAGGCCCGTGGCCCGACCCCAACCCGCGGGTCGGCTGCGTGCTCGTCGACCCGGAGGGGCACCTCGTCGCCGAGGGCTTCCACCGCGGGGCCGGGTCCCCGCACGCCGAGGCGGACGCGCTCGCCGGCGCGGGGGAGCGCGCCCGCGGCTGCACGGCATACGTCACGCTCGAGCCGTGCGCGCACACGGGGCGGACGGGCCCCTGCGCGCCGGCGCTCGTGGCCGCGGGTGTGGAGCGCGTCGTCTACGGCCAGGCCGACCCGAACCCGAGGGCCGCTGGCGGTGCCGAGGTGCTGCGCCGGTCCGGCATCGACGTCACCGGGGCGTGTCTCGCCGAGGAGGCGACGGCGCTCAACGAGAGGTGGGCCCGGACGGTGCGGCTCGGGCGACCCCTCGTGACGTGGAAGTTCGCGGCCACCCTCGACGGGCGCAGTGCCGCCGCCGACGGCTCGAGCCGGTGGATCACCGGGCCCGAGGCGCGGGCCGACGTGCACGGGCTCCGGGCGACCCGGGACGCCGTCCTCGTCGGCACGGGCACGGTCCTCGCTGACGACCCGCGACTGACCGTGCGCGACGGCGCCGGACGACCGCTGGACGGTCAGCCGCTCCGCGCCGTCATAGGCACCTCGGAGGTGCCGGCCGGGGCCCGGCTGCATCAGGAGCCGGGCCCAGTCGCGACGATGGCGACCCGCGACCCCGAGGAGGCGCTCGAGTGCCTCTGGGAGAAGGGGATCCGCGACGTCTGGCTCGAGGGTGGCCCCACCCTGGCCGCCGCCTTCCTCCGCGCCGGCCTCGTCGACGAGGTGTACGCCTACCTCGCCCCGGCCCTGCTCGGCGCCGGCACCGCAGCTGTCGGCGACCTCGGCATCACCACCATGGCCGGCATCCGCCGGCTCTCGACCAAGGACGTCCGCCTCCTCGGACCGGACGTCCGGATCCACCTTGTCGCGCCCGTCGCGGCCGGCACAGAGGAGTAGCAGGATGTTCACCGGGATCGTCGAGGAGCTCGGCACCGTCAGAGCCATCGAGCAGGGGCAGGACTCCGCCGTGCTGCACATCGAGGGGCCGCTCGTCGTGTCGGACGCGGTGCACGGCGCGTCCATCGCGGTCAACGGCGTCTGCCTCACGGTCACCGAGCACGACGAGCGGGGCTTCGCGGTCGACGTCATGGCCGAGACGCTCTCGCGCACGTCCCTCGGCTCGCTCGCGCCGGGAGACCGTGTGAACCTCGAGCGCGCCATGGCGGCCGCTGGACGGTTCGGCGGACACGTCGTCCAGGGGCACGTGGACGGCACGGCGGTCATCACGGCTCGCCGCCCCGGGGACCGCTGGGAGACCGTGGACTTCCGGCTCGCCCCGGGCCTCGCGCGCTATGTCGTCGAGAAGGGGTCGATCACCGTCGACGGGGTCAGCCTCACCGTCACGGCGGTGTCCGACGAAGGCTTCTCGGTCTCCCTCATCCCGACTACCCTCGAGCTGACGACCTTGGGGCGCAAGGGAGTCGGCGACGACGTGAACATCGAGGTCGACGTCCTCGCGAAGTACGTCGAGCGCCTGCTGTCGGCGGGCGGCCCCGTCGTTGCCGGTGTCTCGGCAGGGGTGCAGCCATGACGCGACGGATGTCGACCATCGAGGACGCCCTCGCCGCGCTCGCCGACGGGCGCCCGGTCCTGGTCCTCGACTCGGAGGACCGGGAGAACGAGGGCGACGTCGTGCTGGCCGCCGCCACCGCGACCGAGCGGTGGACAGCGTGGACGATCCGGCACTCCTCGGGCTACCTCTGCGCACCCATGACGGCGGACATCGCCGACCGGCTCGCGCTGCCGCTCATGGTCGCTGACAACCGCGACCCGCTGCGGACCGCGTACACCGTCTCCGTCGATGCAGCCATGGGGGTCACGACCGGCATCAGTGCCGCGGACCGGACCCGGACCGTCCGCGTGCTGGCCGACCCGGCGAGCCGGCCGGATGACCTCATCCGGCCGGGTCACGTCCTGCCCCTCCGGGCCAGGCCGGGCGGTGTCCTCGCCCGACCTGGGCACACCGAGGCCGCCACCGACCTGGCCCGGCTCGCGGGGCTGCCCGCGGTGGGCGTCATAGGCGAGCTCGTCCACGACGACGGCCGGATGATGCGGTATGACGCCGTCCTGGCGCTGGGGCACGCGGAGGGACTGCCCGTCATCACGATCGAGGAGCTCATCGAGTGGCGGCAGCGCCACGACCGCGTCGAGCGGCTCGCGACGACCCGGATCCCGACGCCCCACGGCACCTTCACCGCGCACGCCTATCGCGACACGCTGACGGGGGAGGAGCACGTCGCCCTCGTCAGCTCCCGGGGTCTCGGCCGCGGCCCCGTCCTCACCCGGCTCCACTCCGAGTGCCTCACCGGCGACGCCTTCGGCTCGCTCCGGTGCGACTGCGGGCCGCAGCTGCAGGCCTCCCTCGCCCGCGTCGGGCGCGAGGGCGGCCTCCTCGTCTACATCGGGGGTCACGAAGGCCGGGGTGTCGGCCTCGTCGACAAGCTGCGCGCCTATGCCGAACAGGACCGCGGCGCGGACACCGTCGACGCGCAGACCGCGCTCGGCCTGCCCGTCGACGCCCGTGAGTACGCCGCTCCGGCCGCCATCCTTCACGACCTCGAGGTGCGCCAGGTGGTGCTCCTGACCAACAACCCGCGCAAGGTCGCGGCCCTGCGGGCGCACGGTGTCGAGGTGGTCGCCGTCGAACGGATCCAGACGGGCGTCGGCCGCGACAACGAGCACTACCTGCTGACGAAACGCGACCGGATGGGGCACGACCTCGTCCTCGACCACACCCAAGAGGAGACGGCATGAAGGACGGCGCGCCCCAGATCAGGACGGAGGGCACCGGCCTCCGGGTCGGCATCGTCGCAGCCTCCTGGCACGAGGCCGTGATGGACGGGCTGCTCGACGGTGCCCGCCGAGGGCTCGACGACGCCGGCGTGACGGATGTCGACGTCGTCCGGGTGCCCGGCACGTTCGAGCTGCCCGTCGCCTGCGCGGCCCTCGCGGACCGCTACGACGCGCTCGTCGCGCTGGGTGTCGTCATCCGCGGGGGCACTCCCCACTTCGAGTACGTCTGCCAGGCAGCGACCGTCGGGATCACCGACGTGGCGACCCGGACGAGCACCCCGATCGGCTTCGGCGTGCTGACGTGCGACGACGAGGCGCAGGCGATCGACCGGGCCGGCCTGCCCGGATCCGCGGAGGACAAGGGCCACGAGGCGGCCACCGCCGCGGTCGCCACGGTCGCCGCGCTCCGCGGGGTGCTGAGCCGGCCGACCGTGTAGGCCACGGACTGAGCGGGCCGAGGTGAGCGGCATACCCCTCGTTAGGCTGTGGCCCCGTGAAGAGCTTTGAGCAGCTGTACGCGGAGCTGGCCGACAAGGCCGCCACCCGCCCCGACGGCTCGGGCACGGTGCGTGCCCTCGACGCGGGTGTCCACTCGATCGGCAAGAAGATCGTGGAGGAGGCGGCCGAGGTCTGGATGGCCGCCGAGTACCAGTCCCACGACGAGACGGCCGAGGAGATCAGCCAGCTGCTCTACCACCTGCAGGTCCTCATGGTCGCCAAGGGAATCACCCTCGACGACGTCTACGCCCACCTCTGAGGTCGACCGATGCTGAAGATTGCCGTGCCCAACAAGGGGTCCCTGTCCGAGTCGACGACCGAGATGCTCCGCGAGGCGGGCTACCGCACCCGCCGGGAGCCCAAGGAGCTGATCGTGCAGGACCTCGACAACGAGGTCGAGTTCTTCTACCTCCGCCCGCGCGACATCGCGGTCTACGTCGGCGCTGGGACCGTCGACGCCGGTGTCACCGGGCGTGACCTGCTGCTCGACGCGGGGGTCGACGCCATCGAGCTCATGTCGCTCGGCTTCGGCAGCTCGACCTTCAGGTATGCCGCGAAGCCCGGCGTCGTCGCGTCCGTCGCCGACATCGAGGGCAAGCGCGTCGCGACCTCCTACCCCGGGCTGGTCCGCAAGGACCTCGCCGACCGCGGGATCGCCGCCGACGTCGTCCGGCTCGACGGGGCGGTCGAGACCGCCATCACGCTCGGTGTCGCGGACGTCATCGCCGACGTCGTCGAGACGGGCACGACCCTGCGCAACCAGGGGCTCGAGGTGTTCGGGGAGCCGATCCTGCACTCCGAGGCCGTCCTCATCAAGGGCAACCGACCCGGCCCGGAGGTGGCCGTCGACGTCCTCGAGCGCCGGCTCATGGGCGTCCGGACGGCACGCACCTACGTCATGCTCGACTACGACTGCCCGCGGCACCTCGTCGACGAGGCGACCGAGCTGACGCCGGGACTTGAGTCGCCCACCGTCTCACCCCTTCAGGACGAGGAGTGGGTCGCCGTGCGTGCCATGGTGCCCCGATTCGGCCGGAACCGGGTCATGGACCAGCTCTACGACCTCGGCGCCCGGGCGATCCTCGTCACCGACATCGCGGCCTGCCGCCTCTGACCCGTGAGTGACGACATGCCCGACCCGTATCCCGCCACCCCGCGCCAGCCCCACCACCAAGACGCCTTCGCGCCCTTCCGTCCCCGGCGCGGCCGATTCGTCGCGCTCGGCATCGTCTGGGGCGCGCTGATCATCTTCGGCGTCATCGCCGCGCTCCTGCCGACCGTCTCCGGGCACGCTCTCTGGGGCATCGTCGACCGGCTCATGTTCTTCTCGTTCGGCGTCATCATCGCCCTGCTCGCCTGGCGCTTCGCGTCGCTGTCGGCGGTGCCGAGCCGGGAGGGGCTCGTCGTGCGCAACCTCGTCGTCACCCGCCGCCTCGAGTGGACCCAGATCGTCTCGGTCCAGTTCGGCGGGGGAGCGCCGTGGGTCAGCCTCGACCTCGACGACCTCGACACGGTCGCCGTCATGGCGATCCAGAAGGCGGACGGCGCCTTCGGCGAGCAGGAGGCTTCCCGGCTGGTTGCGCTGATCCAGGCCCTCGGCGAGCCTGCCGACCCCGAGGTCGATGGGAACGCCTCGTGACCGAGCCGCGCACGAGCGCGGGGCCGACGCCGGAGCGGATGCGGCACGTTCTCGGCCACTTCGCCACAGGGGTCACCGTCGTGACCGGCCTCGACAGCGAAGGCGGACCGGTGGGCTTCGCCTGCCAGTCCTTCACCTCGGTCTCGCTCGAGCCGCCCCTGGTCCTCTTCTGCGCCGACCATCGCGGCCGGTCGTGGCCACGGATGCGCGACAGCGGCGTCTTCTGCGTCAACATCCTGCGCTACGCCCAGCAGGAGATGGTCGACCGCTTCGGCTCACGGACCGGCGCCCGGTTCGAGGGCCTCGACTGGCACCCGTCATCCTCCGGCGCGCCCGCCCTGCCTGACGTCCTCGCCCGGGTGCACTGCGACATCGACAACGTGCACGTCACCGGCGACCACGACGTCGTCGTCGGCAGGGTCGCCGACCTCGAGCTCGTCCAGCCCGGCCGGCCGCTGCTGTTCTACCGCGGCCGGTTCGCCGTGACGGAGCGGCTCCGCTCGTCCGCGACGCCCCAGGTGACCGGCGGCTGGGACGACTTCTGGGGCTGACCCAGCACACCCCCAACCCCAGCGGGCCCATCGGCGTCTCAAGAACACGGGCGGATCCACCGTCCAGACCCTTGGGAGATCGCCATGAAGATCACATCGGCTTCCGTCACCGCACTGGGGGCGGCCGCGGTCCTCGGAGCTGCGGCCCTCACGGGAGCGGCCCACGCGACGGCCTCGTCCGGCGGCGCGCCCGACCTCGCCGGCCCGCTGAGCGCCTCGGGCGCTCCCGCCCTGGCGGCCGTCACGACGACGAGCCCGGTCGCCTACGCAGACAACCTGGTCCGGGCCTGGGGTCGCGGAGACCGCCAGCAGGTCGACCAGCTCGGGACCGCATCGGTCGCCCGGGCCCTCTTCGCCTACTCCGACCCCGGCGGGGTGAGCTGGCGGCGTACCTGGTCGCTGTGCGCGCCCGGGACCAACTACGCTACCTACCACGACGATGCTCGCGGCGGCACGGTCACCATCGGCGTCAGCGACGTCCTGCTCAGCGAGGGACGCCAGCACGCGGCCTACCAGGTCCGCTTCTCCCAGGCGCACCCGATCGGACCGGTCGCGTACGCCGACCGGCTCGTGCAGGCCTGGGGGCGCGGCGACCGCCGGGCGGCCGCCAGCTACGCCACGCCCCGCGTGGCGAACATCCTCTTCGCCCACGCCGACCCCGGCGGGAGCCACTGGCGCCGCGTCTCCTCGAGCGGTGCGGCGGGGACGACCTATGTCACCTACCACGACGACCTGCACGGCGGGCACCTCGTCCTCGCGGTCCACAACGCGGCCGAGCAGGACGGGCAGCTGCACGCCGTCTATGACGCCCGCTTCACGCGCTGACGTGCGTGTCGTTGCGAGCCGGAGAGCGGCCCACGCCGCCACAATGGTGCGTGGGCCGGTCGCCGACGTGACCCTCCAGTCCGAGGGAGGCCGGATGCGAGGAGCTGACCGCAACGCGGAGCAGGTGGTCCGCGAGATCTACGACGCGCACTACGGGCCCCTCGCCGGGTGGGCCGCCCGGCTGGTCGGAGACCGGGAACTGGGGCACGACTTCGCGACCGAGGCCTTTGTCCGGCTACTGCGGGAGCAGTCGACGGTGCAGGACCCGCGGGCCTGGCTCTACACGGTCACGGCGAACCTCGTGCGCGACCATTGGCGCAAGCAGGGCCGTGAGAGCTCCGCCTACGGCCGCGCCGTTGTCTCCGCGGGCGGTTCGGGAGGGGACCTCGACGCGGCCACCCGCCTCACCGTCCGTGACGTGGTGCTCGCCCTCCCCGACGGCCTGCGGCTGCCGGTGATCCTGCGCTACTACGCCGACCTGCCCGTTGCCGTGGTCGCGGCCCGGCTCGGCAAGTCGGAGGGCGCCGTGAAGCGAGACCTGTTCGATGCCCGTCGACGGATGGCGGCACAGCTGGAGGGCGTGCGATGAGCGACGATCCCCGCAACGGACCGCGGCACGAGTCGGTCGACGACTTCTTCGCCCGGGAGCGCGCCGAGGCCCCGATCCTCGAGCCCGACGAGTCCCGCTGGCACCGGATCGTGGCGACAGCCGGGCGGCGACCGACCCCGTGGGCCCGCTACCTCCTCGCCGCCGCCGCGGTCGTGGCGCTCGCCGGAGCACTGGGCTGGGGGCTGCTGCGGACCGGCCCCGGCCTGACGCCGAGCTCGCCGGCGACCTCCTCGGTCGCCCCGACGACTCACCCCACGACGACCGAGCCGACATCGCCCACTCCGTCGACCTCCCCCGGAGCGCCGACGAGCGCGACGACGGCGCCCACCCCAGGCGGCGGTCCCGTGCCGGCCGGTTTCCGGCTCCGCTCGGTCACGACAGCGGGCAACGGTCGCCTCTTCGCCCTCGGCACCGTGCCCTGCTCCGGTGGCTCGTGCCCGGCGCTCGCGACGTCCAGCGACAACGGTGCGACGTGGAGCCTGCTGCACACCTTCCCGGCCGGGACGGCTGCGGTCGGCACGGGCCCTGGACAGCCTGGTGGGTCGGGCCGGCTCAGCGACGTCCGCTTCGCGAACCCCTCTGTCGGTTGGGTCTTCGGCGGTGGCGTGATGCGGACCACCGACGGCGGCCGCACCTGGCAGGACTACCCGCACCCGGGTGGCGATGTCATCGACCTCGAGACCGACGGGACGGACGTGGTCCTCACGGCCGCTCCCGGCTGCTCCGGCGGCACGTGCCACGGGTCGATCAGCATCGTCCGGGCGCCCGTAAGCGCCGGGGCCGCGAGCGACGTCGCCGGCATGATCGACGGTGGTGCGGGGGTCAGCGGCGCGGGGATCTCCTGGCACGCGGGCCACGCCTACGTGTCACCGGTCGTGCACCCGGCACCCGGGACCCGGCCGCCCGGCCCCGTCGTCGTCCAGCCGGACGGACTGCACGTCGCGGGCCCGAAGGGCTGCGGCAACGGCCAGGGCAGCCAGCTCGTCGCGCCAGTGACGGGATCAGTCCTGTTCGCGGTGTGCCCATCGAGCGGTGCCGCGGGCCACGTGGGCTATGCGGTCGAGTCGAGCTCCGACGGGGGGGCGACGTGGCACGCCGTGAGCACCGACCGGCTGGTCCTCGTCGATGCCGGGCGCACCTCGTTCGCCGCCGCCGACGGCTCGAGCCTGCTCGCCGTTTCGGGTGGCAGCCCGGCCGTTCACGGCTCGATGGCTGTCAGCACGGACGGAGGGGTGACCTGGGCGCCGCCCAGCGGGGCTCCGGCCCTCCCGTCAGATGGCTGGGCGTGGGTCGGTGCCCCGGGTGGGTCGGTCTACTACGCGCTCTCGGCCGACTCGGCGGGCGGCTACTGGAAGACCACCGACGGGGGGCAGACCTGGGCGCAGGTCGCCGTCGCCGGGCCATGACCCGCGGGTCACCGACATGGCGGCGGTGACCCGCGTCAGGCCACCTTGGTCAGCCCCGGGCGCAGCCGGAGCGCCACGAGCGACTGGACGATGCCGATGACGCCGAGGATCAGCCACGTGACCGACAGCGTCCCGATGTGGTCGCGGATCGCCCCCATCGCGAGCGGGCCGACCGACGCGAGCGTGTAGCAGACGAGGAAGCCCATGCCGCTCAGCCGCGCACTCGCGCCCGGTGTCCGGGCGTAGCGGACGAGCAGGACGAGTCCAAGTGAGAACGCCGACCCCTGACCGAGCCCGATGACGAACGCCCACACCCACGGGGCAGCGAGCGGGGCGAGGTAGACGCCGAAGCAGCCGATGACGCTGAGCGCCGCGGAGACGAGCAGCAGCACCCGCATGTCGCGGACGCGGTCGCTGATGACCGGGCCGAAGAGTCCCGAGATGATCTGCGCGGTCGTGAAGGCCGCGAGCAGGTAGCCCGCGCCGGCCTTGGACCAGCCGTGCTCGACGTAGGTGGGGGCGAACCACGCGATCGACGAGTAGAAGCACCACGACTGCAGGGCCAGGTAGATGGCGACGGTCCACGCCGTGAGGCTGCGCCATGGCAGCCCGCCGGGCCTGGCCTCCCCACGGATGTGGTGCGGGTTGGCCCGGAGCGCGAACGGCGCCCAGATGAGGACGCCGAGCGCTGCGAGGATGGACCACGACCCGAGCGAGCCCTGCCACGAGCCGAGTGCGTCTGCCAGGGGGACGGCAACGGCGGATGCGAGGGTGGCACCGCCGAGCATGCCGGCCATGTAGAGACCGGTCACGAGACCGACCCGTTCGGGCGGGAAGAAGGCCTTGACGAGCTGGGGCAGGAGGGTGCCGGCGATCGAGATGCCGACGCCGGCGAGGAAGGTGCCGAGATAGAGGAGCACGACGTGGCCGCCGAACCCTCGCCCGACCGTACCGAGCAGGATGGCCACCGCCGAGAAGAGCACCGCGACGACCGCGCCCACTCGATGGGCGAGCCGGCTCGCGAGCGGCGCGAAGACTCCCATGCAGAGGACCGGCAGGGCCGTGAGCAGTCCGGCCATCGCGTGGCTGAGGCCGAGGCCCGCCGAGATCGTGTCGATGAGCGGGGGGACGCTCGTCATGGTCACCCGGAGGTTGACGGCAACCGCGAGCAGGGCGACCACCATGATCCAGAAGGACGGCAGGGGGCGCGGTCGGGTTTGCGTCGACGACTCGTGCTGGGTGGTCACCCTCAGACCGTAGTCGTGTCGATCACGAGGTCAGCACGCTGTCTCGTCCCGTCGCGCTCGAACAGCGCGCGCTCCTGGGCGGCCCACCGTTCCCAGTGCGGCGCGTACGTCTGCCCGTCGCGGCGCAGGCCGCGTGTCCGGCGCAGCGAGGTGTCGGCGTCGAGGAAGACGCGCACCGCGGCATACGCCCCTGCAGGCATGACGCTGGAACCGCAGCCGTCCACGACGACGTATGGCGCAGGGAGGACGACGTGCTCCTCGGCCCACTCGTCACGGTTCCAGTCCCAACGCCGGTATGCCGCTGGGCGGCCTTCCGACATCGGCCGCAGGACCCGCGTGGTGAGGATGTCGACCGACTCGGCGAGGCCGTCCCAGCCCGGGTAGATGAGGTCGAGGTGGACCACCTGCGCCTCGAGGGCGGCCGCCACGGCGGCTGCGAGCGTCGTCTTGCCGGACCCGCTGTAGCCGTCCACGGCGACGACCACCGTTGCGCCGCAACGGGGCTCGGAGGCGCGGGCCAGCGGGACGACCGCTGCCACGTGGGCGGGATCGGCCGGTTCCGTGATCTGGTCCCACATGCTCGTGACCTTACCGAGCGCCTACCCTGACGCCATGACCGTGGCCACGAGGGTGATCCCCTGTCTCGACGTCGACGCGGGCCGTGTCGTGAAGGGCGTCAACTTCGAGAACCTGCGGGACGCCGGGGACCCGGTCGAGCTCGCGCACCTCTACGACCGGCAGGGCGCCGACGAGCTGACCTTCCTCGACGTCACGGCGAGCAGCGGCGACCGGGAGACGACCTATGACGTGGTGCGGCGCACCGCGGAGCAGGTCTTCATCCCGCTCACCGTCGGTGGCGGCGTGCGGTCGGTGACGGACGTCGACCGGCTCCTCCGGGCGGGTGCCGACAAGGTCGGCGTCAACACGGCCGCGATCGCCCGGCCCGAGCTGCTCGCGGAGATCTCGGACCGGTTCGGGGCACAGGTGCTCGTCCTGTCGGCCGACGTGCGGCGCCGCCGGGGTGCCGATGGAGAGCCGACCGGCGACTTCGTCATGACCACCCACGGGGGCCGCACCCCGGTCGACCTCGACGCCATCGAGTGGTGTGCGCGGGCGGCGGAGCTCGGGGCGGGCGAGATCCTGCTCAACTCGATGGACGCCGACGGGACGAAGGAGGGATTCGACCTCGACCTGATCCGGCAGGTTCGGGCGGCCGTCTCCGTCCCGGTCATCGCGTCCGGGGGTGCCGGCCGCGTCGAGCACTTCGCGCCGGCGGTCCGGGCCGGGGCCGACGCCGTGCTCGCTGCGAGCGTGTTCCACTTCCGGGAGCTCACGGTGGGCGACGTCAAGGCCTCGCTGCGGGAGGCCGGTGTCGTCGTCCGCTGACGTCTGCGGGGCGGTCGCGCCGCCCGCCTTAGATGCTCAGCCGCGTCGCCTGGAGGGCCGCGATGTCGTCGGCGTCACCCGAGAGGTCCACTTGCGCGACGCCGGTGCGCCCGAAGGCGAACAGGACCAGTTCCTGGGCCGCACCACGGATGACGACGGTGCCCCGGTCGTCGGGGAGCTTGGCGGCGGTCCGGCCCAGGCCTTCCGCGACGAGGACGATCCCGGTGGGCGAGCGCCGGAAGGCGAGCCGCGCGAAACGCCGCAGGTCGGTCCAGAGGTGTCGCTCGTGCTCACTGTCGAGATCGCGGGCCGTCCACCCGTCCTGCGCTCGCCGGACGTCCTCGTGGTGGACGAAGAACTCGAGCCGGTTGGTCCGTTCGTCGACCGCCTCCCACGACATCGGGTTCCAACTCGGTGCGCCCTGGCGGATCCGCGCGATGAGCTCGGGGTAGGCGCTGTTGGCGATCCGCCGCATCTCTCGCTTGGCCCGGTCGCGCACGAAGGGCAGGTGCTCACCGACGGCGAGGTCGGGCCTCGAGTCGCGGATGACGACGTGCGCCGCGAGGTCGCGGGTCTGCCAGCCCGTGCAGAGGGTGGGAGCGTCGGGACCGAGCCGGTCGAGGTCGTCGGCGAGCAGGAGCCGTTCGGAGCGCGCGTCGCGGGTCATGGGGCCCATCCTCCCAAAACGCGCCCGTCGCGGTGGCCTGCGCGTCCCACCGCGGGTCTCAGCCGGCGAGGTGCCGTTCGATTTCTGTCTCGAGCGGGCTGCGGTGCCAGCTGCGCAGGTCGATGACGATGCCGCGGCCGTAGGAGCCGCCGGCCAGGGCGGGTGCGGGCTCGAGCCGACCCTGGTCGTGTGTGGGCTCGGGTGGGGTCCCCGGGCCCGGCAGGACCGGTGGGGCGAGCGAGGTGTACGTGTGTCCGGTGGGGGTGGTCAGCTGCACGGTGTGCGGGAGTGCCCTGCTCGGCTCGCGGTCGATGCTGTCGATGCGGTCGCTGCTGCCGGGGTTGTCGCCGGGGTGGCCGACAGGGGTGCCGTTGGCGACGGGGCCGGGGTGGGTGACCCGGGCATGGAAGCCGGGGTGGATGACGCGGGCATGGAAGCCGGGGTGGATGACGCGGGCATGGAAGCCGGGGAGGTCTTTGACGAGGTTGCAGCGCACGCAGAGGCCCTGGCCGTTGGCGGCGGTGGTGGGTCCGCCCTCGGCGTGGGGCTGGATGTGGTCGAGGTGGCGGATCGGCGCATCGCACCACGGGGTGCGGCAGACCCCGTCGCGGGCGATCAGGTAGCGGCGCAGGCCGGCGTCGAACAGGCGCCGTCGGGAGTCCATGGTCACGAGGGTGCCGGTGCCCGGGTCGGTGTAGAGACGGCGCAGCCAGGTGTGGGCGCGGCGGGACTGCCGCGGCGATGCGGCGGGTGGGGCGACTGCTCCCGGTTCCGGTGGGGGTGGGCGGAGCGGGGGTGGGTCTGGCTGGGCCCCGTCAGAGTCGTGCATCAAGTCGCCGGCGTCGGTGTCGTCCAGGTCGTTGGCCGCATCAAGGAGGTCGCCCAAGTCGTCGAGGTCGTTGGCCGCATCGAGGAGGTCGCCCAGCGTGTCGAGGTCGTTGGGCGCGAGGAGGTCGCCCGAGTCGTCACAGTCGGCCTCGCCTTCGGGGGGATGCTCGGTGCCGGTCCGGTCCGTGTCGTCGGTGTCGGGTTCGTCGGCGCTGAGGTCGTCGGGGGTGAGGCCGTCGGGGGTGAGCAGGTGGCGTACCCAGGCGGCGGGGACCGGTCCGTAGCCCGGGATGTGGGCGGCGGTGTCGTCGCCGCCGAAGAGGGCGCGGTCGGTGATGATGACCTGGACCTCGATCGGGATGTCGGTGGCGGCGCGTTGTCCGGTGACGAGGGCGACGAGGGTGTCGGCCATGAGCTGGCCGGTGGAGCGGGGGTCGCCGGCGGCTTTGGCGGTGGCCGCGGCGCGGGCGAGGGCGGCGTGCACGGCGACGGCCTGGGCGACGGGCAGGACCGCGGTGAGCAGGGCCATGGTGTCGGGGATGGGGCGCAGGGTGACGCGTCGGTCGGACTCGGCGGTGCGGGCGCGCTCGGTGGCGGCGGCCGCGTCGAGCCGGTCGGCGCAGGCGCGGACATGGCGTTCGAGCTCGCGGTCGCCCCAGGTGCCGACCGTCTCGGGGTGGGCGCCGATGACCTGCGCGTCGACGGTGGCGGCGAGCTCGGCGCTCAGGTGGCTGGTGTGGCGGGCGACCAGGCAGGCGCGGTGTTCGTTGAGCCGCCCGGCGCTCAGGGCGGCCAGGGTGTGTGGCAGGTGGCGGGTCAGCGCGAGGGCAGTGCTGACGATCCGGGTGCCCTTGGCCGGGGACTCGCGGCGGGCCAGCGCGACCTGCGCGGCGACCCCGGCGCGCGGGTTGCGCGCCCGGCGCGTCCCAGCAGACGAGCGCCCGGAGGCGCGATCCGACCCGCCGCCCCCACCGTGCCCGCCACCGTCCCCGCGGTGAGCGTCGGTGGCCGGGGTGAACTCGTGGCGGCGGGCCTGCTCCCGGGCGGCGCACCACCCGTCGAAGTCGGACGCGTCCGAGCAGGCCCGAGCCTGGTCGCGCCACTGCCTGGCGAGCTCGGCCTGCGAGTCGACGAACCGGTCCGTGATCCGCGCCTGCGCCGCGGCGCAGGCGGCCTTGACCTTCTCCAGCGCGCTCAGCTGGTCGATCCGCTCGGAGTCCGACACGTCCAGGTCCAGCTCGCCGAGGCGGGCGGCCAGCTCGGTCAGCTGCTCGCTCGACCAGTCAGCCTCGGATCCCGCCGCGAGGGCGGAACCCGAGGTGATCACGTCGTCGAACATGTTGTCGATTCTACCCGGGAGTCGAACACTGCGGGGGGTTCATCCACAGCGAATCCGGTTGGACGACATGCGGATTCGCGCCCGGAGCAACGAGCGTAGAGGTGTGAGATCAACCTAGAGGGAGGTGCTGACAGTGGCCGCCACGACGACCACGACGGCGCACAGAAGCCCCTGCAGGGCCAGCTGGCGCACGCTCACGGCCAGTCCCGCCCGCCGGCACTGCCGGAGCCACAGGATCGTGGCCACCGACCCCCAGGGAATGACGAGGGGGCCTGCGTTGACGCCGATGAGCAGGGCCGCGAGTCGCGTCGGCGCGTCCGACACAGTCGGTTCGAGAGCCAGATACGCGGGCAGGTTGTCGATGGCGTTGGCGGACACGGCACCGATCCCACTGACACGCAGCAGGTCCAACGTCCTTGTGCCGGTACCCATGACCGACCGGAGCACCTCTTCCAGCCCGTGTCGGAGTGCCGTGTCGACGACGAGGAAGAGCACGCAGAGGGCGGCGACCGTGAGCCAGGGAGGGCGGATGCCCCGGAGCAGCACCGGCGCTCGAACCGACGTGAGCACGAGCAGGGCGAGCGCGGCGGCGACAGCCGGGTAGGCGGGCTGGACGCCGATGACGAAGCCGGCCGCCATGAGGAGGACCACCACGCCCGCCATGAGCATGAGACCGGGGTCGTGCGGCTCGGCCCGCGGGGGCGCCGAGAAGTGTCCGGCAAGGCTGCGGCGGTTGACGAGCCAGAGGACCGCCACCGTCATGACCACCGCGACGAGAGCGGGTCGCCACATGAGTGCGATGTAGCCACGGGCGTCGAGCCCGAGGGCGGAGAAGGGTCGCCGGGCAAGCAGGTTCGTCAGATTTGAGACAGGCAGCAGGAGGGAGCCGGTGTTCGCGAGCCAGAGGGTAGTCATGGCGAACGGCGTCGCCGCGGCGCCGACCTGCCGCGCGACGACGATCGCGACCGGCGTCAGCAGTACGGCCGTCGTGTCGAGGCTGAGCAGGATCGTCGAGACCGTCGACAGGCTCGCGATCAGGAGCCACAGGACGACGACCCGGCCTCCGGCCAGCCTTGCAGCCCAGTGGGCTGCGGCGTCGAACAGCCCTGCCGCGTCGCAGATCTCGGCGACGACAGTGAGCGCGACGAGGAAGACGAGGATCGGCACCACCCGGTCCACGAGGGCGTCGACGTCGACGATGGGGCCGACCGAGGGGAGGGCGGCCTGAGCGAGTGTCACCCGCCTGATCGTGTGCTGGTGGAGAGAACCCAGGGCCGGCCCGGGCGGGTCGGGGGAGCGAGTGATACGTCGAAGCCGTCCGAGAGGGCCTCGCCGAGGGCCGCAGGGGTCCGAGGGGTCGCGCCACTGCCGGCGAGGTGGCGTGCTACCAGGCCCCTCGTGTGCTTGGCCATGTGGGTGGCACCCGGCACGACGATCTGGACCCACCGGGTAGCGAGCTCGCCCCGGGGAGTCCAGGCAGCGGCATACGTGCTCGATCGGCAGTCCACGATGACGCCCCGGCCAGCGGCCTCGGGAAGGACCCGTTCGAGCTCCGGCCGCCAGGCCGCCGCGAGCGCACCGACTCCGGGGAGGTTCACCGACATGGAGAGCCGGTAGGCGGGGATCCGATCGGACAGGCGGACCGCGCCGAAGAGGGCCGACTGGACGACGACAGAGCGGGTGGCCCGACGTTTCGCGCCCGCGTCGAGGGATGCGAGTTCGAACGCGTCGTACAGCACTCCGGAGTAGACCTCTCCCGCCGGCGCGGTCGGTGCCGTGCGCAGGCGCGTGTTCCGTGCCACCTCCTCGGTCAGGTTGGGAGAGACGCCCAGAACGGCATACGGGTCCGACTCCGAGCTCACCTTCTCGACGGCCGCGATGACCTCATCCCGGAGCGGCGTCAGCGTCGGGAACGAGAGGGCGCCGAGGTCGAGGGAGCGACCCCGCCGACGCTGTGTCTTGCCCTCGGACGGCGGCAGGAGGATGAGCACGAGCCACAGCGTAGGGAACACTCCTGAGCGGCGCTGCACCGTCCATCGAGGCCGGCGGCTGCGTAGTCTGGCGCCCATGGCAAAGCGGAGCATCGTCTACCGCCGGCTGCCCGAGCCCGGCGCGATCGGTCGGCAGCTGGCGCAGCGCTTCGCCGAGATCCGTCGGGAGTTCGAGGTGCCCGAGGACTTCCCGCCCCAGGTCATCGTCGAGGCGCAGCAGGCGGCGACGTCTGCTACTCCGCCTGACCGGGACGCGACCGACGTACCGTTCGTCACGATCGACCCCGCGGGATCGAAGGACCTCGACCAGGCGATGCACCTCGAGCGGCAGGGCGACGGATACCGCGTCCGTTACGCCATCGCGGACGTGCCGGCGTTCGTGCGGCCCGGCGGTGCGATCGACGTCGAGGCGAGGCACCGGGGCCAGACGATCTACTGCCCGGACATGCGGGTCCAGCTCCACCCGAGTGAGCTCAGCGAAGGTGCGACCAGTCTCCTGCCCGATGAGGTGCGTCCCGCCTTCGTCTGGGACATCACGCTTGGTCCGGGCGGTGAGCAGACGGCCGTCTCCGTCGCGCGTGCCCTGGTGCGCAGTGTGCGCCGCTACGACTACGACGAGGTGCAGCGCGCGGTCGACATGGGCACCGCCGACGAACCCCTCATGCTGCTCAAGGAGATCGGCGACAAGCGAGTCGCCTTGGAGCAGAAGCGCGGTGGGGCAAGCCTCCCGCTGCCGGAGCAGGTGGTGCAGGAGGACGGCAAGGGCGGCTTCTCCGTGTCGTTCCGACCACTCCTGCCAGCCGAGGACTGGAACGCGCAGATCTCGCTGCTCACCGGCATCGCCGCGGCCCAGCTCATGCTGGACGGCGGCATCGGGATCCTCCGCACGATGCCGGCACCGGAGCCGAAGGAACTGGACCGCTTCCGGTGTCAGGCCGCAGCCGCCGGGGTGCCGTGGCCCGAGGAGCAGACGTATGGCGCATTCCTCCGGACGCTCGACCGCACCGATCCGCGCCACCTCGCACTCATCCACGAGGCGACCGCGCTTTTCCGGGGGGCGGGCTATACGCCGTTCGACGGCACCCTGCCGGAGCAGCGTGAGCACGCCGCCGTGGCGAGCGTCTACGCCCACGTCACCGCGCCCTTGCGGCGCCTCGTCGACCGCTTCGGACTCGTCGTCTGCGAAGCCCTGTCGCAAGGGACCGAGGTGCCCGGCTGGGCTCGTCAGGCTCTGCCCCTGCTCCCCGTCCTCATGGGCGAGTCGGACCGGCGCGCCGGTGGTGTCGAGCGGGGCTGCACCGATGCCGTCGAGGCCGCCGAGCTGCAGCCTCTGGTCGGCAAGACGGTCGAGGCCATCGTGGTGGACGCCGCGAACGGCAAGAGCGTCACGGTCCAGTTCTCCGAACTGGCCGTGCTCGCCAAGGCGTCCGGCCATGCTGAGCCGGGCGCATCCGTCCGGGTCAGGGTCGACGGGGCGGACATCGCGACGGGAAAGATCGAGCTGACGGTAGTTGCCTGAGTCGCGCCGCCTCTGTCGTCCGGGTGGCGAACGCGAGGGCGCGGCCGCGCGCACGACGGTGAGCGGCATACCCCTTATGCTGGACGCGGATGAGTCGGCCGGGCGGTCGCGTCAGGACTTCGGTCCTGCCGAGGAACGTCCGGGCTCCATAGGGCAGGGTGGTGGCCAACAGCCACCCGGGGTGACCCGCGGGACAGTGCCACAGAAATCAGACCGCCAGCCACGTGCTGGTAAGGGTGAAACGGTGGTGTAAGAGACCACCAGCGCTCCAGGTGACTGGGGCGGCTCGGTAAACCCCACCCGGAGCAAGCCCAGACAGCGCACGTTCGAGACCGGCCCGGTCGAGTGCGCGGGTAGGGCGCTGGAGCCGGTCAGCAATGACCGGCCGAGATGGATGGCCGCCACCGCGCCACCGGCAACGGGGGCGCGGGACAGAACCCGGCGTACAGGCCGACTCATCCACTTTCAAGTCTCTGACCTGCGGTTATGTGACCGGGGACGGTCTGCGGTCCGCAAATGGTCCGCAGCCGGTCCGAGCGCGTGATGCTCGAGGTCCCCCGCCCTCGAGGCTGCATGTAGTCGTTCAGGCTGCCCGACAGACCTGGCCGGCCCGGCGGCATACTGAATGATGGTCCTGTTGCACCGGCCGGGCAGGCGGACCAACCGCGCGCTCCTTCTGCTCCTGACGGGAGCTTTCCTGACCGGCTGGCTCGACTTCGGGGTCGAGGGTCCTCTGACGTCCAGAGCCGTGAGTGTCCTTCACGGCGTCTTGGGCCTGGGCCTTCTCGTCCTCGTCCCGTGCAAGAGCGTGATCGTGCGACGCGGACTGCGGCGCCAGCGGGGGCACGCCCTCGGGATCGCGTTGGCCGTCGTGGTCGCCCTCAGCCTCGCTGCAGGCATCGCGCACAGCATCCTCGGGCCTTTCGAGGTTGCTGGGGTCACTGTCCTCGACGCGCACGTCGCGTTTGCCGTTGCGGCAGTACCGCTCGTCCTGCTCCACGTGAGGGGTCGGCGACAGCGACCTCGTGCGGCCGACCTGACCCGACGAACCGCGTTGCGCGCAATCGCCCTGCTTGGGGCCGCGGCCATTGGATACGGCGTGCTGGAGTCGGCGACGTCGGTGGCACGTCTACCGGGCGCCCGCCGGCGCGCGACCGGGTCGTATGAGGCCGGATCCGGCGAACCCATCGCGATGCCGATCACACAGTGGTTCACAGACGAGGTGCCCTCCGTGGACCCAAGCGCCTACCAGTTGGCCGTCACCCGGACTGGTGAGCCGGCGAGGCGGCTCACCTACGACGAACTGCTCTCGATGAGCGACACGACCCGCGCCGCAGTGTTGGACTGCACCGGTGGTTGGTGGGCCGTGCAGTCATGGCGTGGCATCCGGATGGACACCCTGCTGGGAGCGGTGGACCACGGATCGATCTGGGTGCGGTCGGTCACCGGCTACACCAGGGGCTTCCCGTGGCAGGACGCCGCGACGATGATGCTCGCCACACATGCCGCCGGTGTCCCGCTCTCGCCCGGCCACGGTGGACCGGTCAGGCTGGTCGCGCCCGGACGCCGGGGCTTCTGGTGGGTGAAGTGGGTCGAACAGGTCAGCGTCGAACCGCGCCCGTGGTGGTCGGAGCCGCCATTCCCTCTGCAGTGAGCCCGGGTCCCGACCTCCCGCGGAGCGCGGCGCCCAGCTCGGGAACTGCCCGGCTCTACGAAATCCGCCTTGGTGCCACGCCGCCCATGTCGCCAGCGCCTGTCGGCCCTGCGATCGCTATCGTGCTGTGCATGATCTAGCGGGTTGCTCTTCCTGCCGTTGGGGGCAATCCGTGACGACAGTGGTGCTCGACCTTGGTGGCGTTGTCGTGCTCTGGGGGCCCGGTCCCGGCGGTCGCGGCGGCCGTCGGCAGGGAGCAGGCAGAGGCCGAGACGATCCACCACGCCCCGAGCTCTTCCCCTTCACCGACGCCGCCACTTTGCTGCGCGATCTGCAGAGGCGCGCCCTGATCGACTGAGGCGGCAAGCCGCCCCTGTCTAGGTGAGCCCGCCCAGGAAGGATTCGACCTCGGCCACGGCTTGCGGGTGGGCGAGCGTCGTGTAGTGGTCGCCGCCATCGATCGTGACGAGGCGGGCGTGCGGAATGGTTCGAGCGGCCCGCTCGGAGTGGGCGTAGGGCACGTTGACGTCGGCGGTGCCGTGCACGAGCAGAGTCGGCACGGAGATGTCGGCGAGGCAGTCGGGGACGAAGGTGGCGGCCTGGTCGGCGTCGTTGGCCGTCCCTGCCTTGCGAGTGTCCATGGGGAACATCGTCGGCGTGAGGACCTGCAACGTGGCGATAGTGCGCGGGTCGCCGGCTGCGGCTCGTGGTAGTGCCAGTCGCGGAGTGTGTTGGACCGCCTTCACGAGTAGCTTGCCGCCGAGTCGCGAGCTGAGCGGGCCACGAAGCAGGTTGCCCACGGTGAGTTCGGTCGGTCCAGTCACGGCTTCCCAGAGCACCATCCGGGCCACGCGGTGCGGATGGCGCACGGCGAGCTTGACGGCGGACATGCCGCCACCCGAGACCCCGAGAACCACGGCGCGCCCGACACCGAGATCGTCGAGGAGTGCCGCAGCGGCGTCCGCTTGTTCTTCCGGAGTGCGTCCCGTCTCCAGTGGGGTGCCGAGATACCCGGGCCGGGTTGGCGCGATCACTGGGGCGTCGATGTTGAGCATCCCCGCGAGCGCGAGCGCCTGGTCGCAGCCGCCCGGCGTCCCGTGAAGCAGGAGCACCGGTATGCCGGACCCGCGCTCGTCGTACTGCAGCGGGCCGCGGGTGGTCATGGTTTCGAGCACGTCGTCATCCTCTGTTCGTCGTTGAGCGGGGGCGTTGTCGTGAGGGGCGTTGTCACTGAGCGAGCAGTGCCATCAGCGCGGCGTTGGCTGCGGCGACGACGGCGAAGCCGAGAGCGAAACGCGGCCGGCCGAGCCGCACGATGCTGAGTGCCGCTGCCCCGAAGACCACGATCTGGGCCGTGGCACGCAGCCAGGAGGGGACGCCGGGTCCGTGGACGACGGTCGCCCAGACGGTTGCCACGGCCAGCGGAGCAGCGGCAGCCGCCGCCGAGCGCAACACCACTGGCTGGATACTGCGCACGGCAAGGACCGTCACAGCCGCGAGCACCGTGAGCTCGAGCAGGAACCGGATCGCGAGATTCGCGCTCTGGAGCATGGGACAGCCCTCCTTTACCGTGGTCGCCCGGTCAGCGCCGGCGCAGGACCGAAACGGAGACGGTGAGGGTCCACAGCAGCAGGAGGGGGAGCGAGACCGTCAGCAAACCCGTGAGCACCGCGTTGGAGACCAGGAAGGCGGCGCCGCCGACAGGCAGCAGCGGCACGAGGATGAGGGCGATCCAACCCGGGATTCGAGCGGGTCGGTCACAGTGGCGCAGAGCAGTGCTGGCGGCGGCGACGAAGCCGGCGAGGAGCACCAGTTTGATGCTGTCAGCGATGTTGATGCTGTGGAACAGGGTCGCGCTCTGGGCAGCCGACGCGGTCTCCGGTCGCCAGGCCGCGGCGACGCCCAGCCCCGCCTGTCCCAGCGACACGACGGCAGCGGCGAGCCCGGCGGCCCGGGTCACCCGCGATGAGCCAGATCGCGTGGCGGCCGAGTGGCGAGCGGTGCCGAGCGCCAGGAGTGCGAGAGCGAGACCCGCCATGCCATGTACGAGCAGCGACTGCACCAGCGCGGCGCCGGAGTGCTCCACGTAGAAGGAGTGGACCGATGCATCCGAGGCGGTGCCTGCCGGAGCGGTCGGGCCCGCCAGCAGTCCGGTGATCCAGGCGCTGACGTACAGCGCGCCAGCGAGTGCCGTGCCCCGGGCGAGGACAGCACGGGTGTGGGTGAGGGGGGAGGTGTTGGTCGATGTGGCGAGAGTCATGGCGACCTCCGGCGGAGTGCGGATATCAGGCGGGATGGGATGCGGGTAG
>NZ_JBQCCV010000056.1:0-4446 GCF_051961875.1 Intrasporangium sp.
CGAGGGGGCGAGCGCGCTGGCGTCAGGCGGCGGCCAGGCGACCACCGCGCTGACGCTGCCGGCGGACCTCCGGCGCACCTTCATGGGGATCCGCCGCCCGGACGGCCGGGTCGTCACCCGCAACTACGTCGGCGTGCTGACGACGGTGAACTGCTCGGCGACCGTCGCGCGACAGGTCGCGCGGCGCACCGAGGACGCGGTGGCCGCCCTGCACCCCGACGGGGTCGACGGCGTCGTCGCCCTGACCCACGGCACGGGCTGCGGCATGGCCGACTTCGGCGAGGGCTGGGACCTGCTGCGCAAGACGCTGCAGGGATACGCGCGCCACCCCAACATCGGGGCGCTCGTCGTGATCGGCCTCGGCTGCGAGGTCAACTCGGTCACCGGGCTCATCGACTCGCTCGGCGTCGACGCGACGATCCCGATCGAGCACTTCACGATCCAGGACGTCGGCGGCACGGCTTCGGCGATCACCGAGGGTGAGAAGCTCGTCACCGGTCTCGCCGAGGACCTGCGCGGCACCCGGCGGACCGAGGTCGGCGTCGAGCACCTGGTCCTGGGTCTCAACTGCGGCGGCTCCGACGCGTGGTCGGGCCTGACGGCCAACCCGGCGCTCGGCGTCGCGAGCGACCTGCTCGTCGCCGGCGGCGGCACGAGCGTCCTCGCGGAGACCCCAGAGATCTACGGCGCGGAGCAGATGCTCGTCGAGCGGGCCGCCGATCCCAAGGTGGGCGAGGCGCTGCTCGAGCGGATCGCCTGGTGGGAGCGCTACACGGCGTCCCAGGGCACGACCCTCGACGGCAACCCCTCCCCCGGCAACAAGGCGGGCGGCATCACGACGATCCTCGAGAAGTCGCTCGGGGCCGTTGCGAAGGCGGGGCACAGCCCCCTCGCCGCGGTCTGCGGCTACGCCGACCCGATCCCGACGCCGGGCTTCGTCTTCATGGACACCCCGGGCTACGACCCGGTGTCGGTCACCGGGCTCGTCGCCGGCGGCGCGAACCTCATCTGCTTCACGACCGGCCGGGGGTCGGTCTTCGGCAGCCGGCCCGCGCCGACCGTCAAGCTCGGGACGAACTCCGACCTCGCGCTGCGGATGGCCGGCGACATCGACCTCGACTGCTCCGGCGTCGTCGAGCACGGCGTGCCGGTCGAGGAGATGGGCCGGATGGTCTACGACCTGCTGCTCGACACCGCCTCCGGGCGGCGCAGCTTCAGCGAGGAGCTCGGGCTCGGCGGCGAGGAGATCGTGCCGTGGCAGGTCGGGGCGGTGCTGTGAGGATCGCGTCGGCCGAGGTCGTCGTCACGAGCCCGGGCCGCAACTTCGTCACGCTGCGCCTCACGACCGACGAGGGCCTGGTCGGCCTCGGCGACGGCACCCTCAACGGGCGCGAGCTCGCGGTCGTGGCATACCTGCGGGACCATGTGGCGCCGCTGCTCGTCGGGCGCGATGCGCACCGGATCGAGGACACGTGGCAGCTGCTGCACCGCGGGGCGTACTGGCGCCGGGGGCCGGTCACGATGACGGCGATCGCCGCGGTCGACGTCGCGCTGTGGGACCTCAAGGCCAAGGCGGCCGGGATGCCGCTCTACCAGCTGCTCGGCGGAGCGTCGCGCAGCGGGCTGCTCGCCTACGGGCACGCGTCCGGGCGCGACACGGAGGAGCTCTTCGACTCGATCCGGCACCACCTCGACGAGGGCTTCCGGGCGATCCGGGTGCAGACCTCCATCCCCGGCGTCGGCAGCGTGTATGGCGTGTCGTCCGTCCGCGCCGCCGGTGAGCGGGCCGACCACTACGAGCCGGCGGTCCGGGCCGGGCTGTCCATCGAGGAGGGCTGGGACACCCGGGCCTACCTGCGGCACGTGCCGACCGTCTTCGAGGCGGTGCGCTCGGAGTTCGGGGCCGAGCTGCCGCTCCTGCACGACGGACACCATCGGATGACGCCGATCCAGGCCGCGCGCCTGGGCCGCGACCTCGAGCCGTACGACCTGTTCTGGCTCGAGGACTGCACCCCGATCGAGGACCAGGAGGCGCTGCGGCTCGTCCGACAGCACACCGTCACCCCGCTCGCGGTCGGCGAGGTGCTGAGCTCGGTCTGGGACTACCAGACGCTGCTGCGCGAGCGGCTCGTCGACTACGTCCGTTCGTCGGTGACGCACACGGGCGGGATCACCGGGCTGCGCCGGCTGCTCGACCTCGCCGCCCTGCACGGCGCGCGGTCCGGCATGCACGGCGCGACGGACATCTCCCCCGTCGGCATGGCGGCGGCGCTGCACCTCGGGCTGGCGATCCACAACTTCGGGATCCAGGAGTACATGCCCCACCCGGAGGTCACCGGCAAGGTGTTCGGCACGTCCTTTACCTTCGCGGACGGCCTGCTCCACCCGGGCGACGAGGTCGGGCTCGGCGTCGACCTCGACGTCGCGGCGGCTGAGCGCTTCCCCTATGAGCCGGCCTACCTGCCGGTCGCCCGACTCGCAGATGGGACCGTCCATGACTGGTGACCCGCAGGCTCGGCTCGCGGCGTTGGGTCCGATCCCCGCCGTCGTCCCCGTCGTGACGATCTCCGACGGTGTCGACGCCGTGTCGCTCGCCCGCGCCCTGTGCCGCGGGGGCCTCGACCTCATCGAGGTCGTCCTCCGCACGCCGTCGGCGCTCGAGGCGATCGAGCGGATCGCGGCCGAGGTGCCCGAGGCGCGCGTCGGGGCCGGCACGGTGACCTCGCCCGAGCAGGTCTCCGCGGCGCAACGGGCAGGGGCGACGTTCCTGGTCCTGCCGGGCTCGCCCGGTGGGCTCGTGGACGCGGCGCTTGCGTCCGGGGTCGCGGTCCTGCCGGCGGCGAGCACGGTGACCGAGATGATGGCCCTCGCCGACCGCGGGTTCCGGACGCTCAAGTTCTTCCCGGCCGAGGCGGTCGGCGGGGTCCGGCTGCTGTCGGCGGTCGGCGCGCCGCTGCCGGAGCTGCGGTTCTGCCCGACGGGCGGGGTCACGCCGGAGAATGCGGCCGACTACCTGGCGCTGCCGAACGTGCCCTTCGTCGGCGGCTCGTGGGTGTGTCCTGCGGACGCGCTCCGCGATGGCGACTGGGCGCGGGTCGAGGCGCTTGCGACCGAGGCGGCGTCTCTGTCGTCGGGCGCGTAGCGGGCGACGTCAGGGTCACAGGCCGCCGGCCACGCGGATGATCGCGCCGGTGACGTAGCCGGCGTCCGGTCCCAGGAGCCAGGAGACGGCCGGTGCGATCTCGTCCGGCTCGCCCGCCCGTCCCATCGGAATCCGGCCGACGACCCGCTCGATCCGGCCCGGCTCTCCGGCGGCGGCATGGATGCCGGTGCGCACCAGGCCGGGCGCGACGCCATTGACCCGCACGCCCTGGTCGGCGAGCTCCTTTGCCAAGCCGACGGTCAGCGCATCGACGCCGGCCTTCGCCGCGGCGTAGTGCACGTACTCGTGCGCCGAGCCGAGGGTGGCTGCCGAGGAGGACACGTTGACGATCGCGCCGCCCGGTCCACCGTGGGATGTGGACATCACCTGGGCCGCACGGCGGGCGCACAACACGGCACCGAGGAGGTTTGCGTCGATCACCTTGCGGACCATCTCCACCGGGGTGTCGGCCAGGTCTCCGATGTGGGCGGTCAGGCCGGCGTTGTTCACGAGGCCGGTGACCGGACCCAGCTCGGCGGCCGCCGCGAAGAGTGCCTCGACGTCGTCCTCGTCGGCGACGTTGCCGCGCACCGCTACCGCCCGGCGCCCAAGGGCCCGCACCGCTCCGACGACGTCCTCGGCGCTGTCACGGTCCCGCAGGTAGTTCACCGCGACCTCGTGGCCGTCCTTCGCGAGGCGTACGGCGGTCGCCGCCCCGATGCCACGTCCGCCGCCGGTCACGATCGTTACGGGTTGGCCTCCTGAGAGCATGAGGGCATCCTCCCCGATGTCCTGCTCGAACCGGCAGCCGACCATCCAGGGCGCCGCCCTGTCCGCGGCTGAGAGGACTGGCCAATGCGAACACTGCACATCGGGCTTCAGGTCGCGGATCTGGAACCCTCGCTCGCGTTCTACACCGCCCTCGGCTACACCGTGGTCGGGACCGTGCCGCAGACGGAGTTCGGCAGCCTGACAATGCTCAAGCTCCCCGGTGACGAGTTCGTGGCCCTCGAGCTCGTCCACAGTCCCGACATCGGACACGTAGCTCCGCAGGGCTTCAACCACCTCGTCATCAAGGTCGAGTCCGTTACCGCAACCATCGCTCATCTCGCCGCGCGGGGAGTATCTGCTGAAGCGCCCAGCTCGCCGGATGGCTCGGAGGACTTCTTGACGTCCTGGATCACCGACCCCGACGGGTATCGCATCGAGCTGGTGCAGTGGCCGGCTGGTCACGCCGACGGCATGAGCGAATCCGACTTCTCCGGTTAGGCGTCCACAGGCAGGAACTCTGCCTCTCACGCCGA
>NZ_JBQCCV010000057.1:0-27536 GCF_051961875.1 Intrasporangium sp.
AGTCTTCCTCAGCCTGGCCCGAGGCGCGTCCAACGCCGAGATCGGGGCCGAGTTGTTCTTGTCGGAGACCACGGTCAAGACCCACGTGGGACGCATCTTGACGAAGCTCGGGCTGCGCGACCGGGTCCAGGCGGTCGTCGCAGCCTACGAGACCGGCCTCGTGCGCCCCGGCGACCCCGGCCGTCCCTGAACGAGGGTGGACGAAAGAGCCGTCATCGTCTTGCCGGTTCAGTTGTCGGCCCTCTGTTCCGATTTCGTCTCGACGGCTACGGCGGTGCCGTAGGCTCCACGCGATGCGCTGAGCGTCGAACCCTGGGGAGGTCGGTCGAATGCTGGCACGCCGTCGTGGTGTGGGTACCGTCGTGCTGGCTGGTCTACTGGTGTCCTTGGCCCTTGCAAGCTCTGTCGCCCCCGCCGCGTCCGCCTCGCCCTTGGCGTCTCCCCAGGCGGCCGCCGACGGAGGTGGGGCGGATTCGTCGGTGCTGGTGATGGGTCCGACGGTTCCCGAGCATGAGCTTGGCCGAGGACCGACGTACCCATTCGTTGCCGAGGCGCCGATAGGTGGGCCGGCCCAGGTCGAAGTCGCTCCGGACGGCTACATCTGGGTCCACACCCGAACCTTCCTTGGCGACCACGCTTCGATCGGTTTGCAGTTTCCGGCCGCCTTGGGCAGCAGCCCAGCCACCGTGTCGTTCGACAGCGCTGGATCGTCCTGCCGGGCTGAAGGCGTCTTGTCGACAAGGGTCGCGGACCGGTCGCCTGAGGGGGTGCTTCGACTGGTCGCGGACTTCACGGGCCACTGCCAGGGCCCTACGACTGAGGTTGCCGCCGCGGTACGCATCAACGACTCCGACCACCCGGTTGCCCTTCCGTCGGCAAACCCGCGCAGGGCGTTGGTAAACGGGGCCATTGGCCAGTCGGTGGAGCGCACCATACAGATCCGCAACGACGGTCAGGCGGCTTGGCAGATCAGTGGCGCCAGCATGGGGGGTAGCGCCTCTCCCGTCTTCCGCGTCGATCCGGTTTCCGACACGTGCACGGGCCACGGGCTCGCCCCGGGGAACACCTGCAGCATCACGGTCCGGGCGAAGGTGGACTCCGACGTCGGCGCCGACGAGTACCTCGTGGTCCGGGGCGATGCGCCGACTCCGTTGGTGGTGCCTCTCTCGCTGTCGCCTCATCGGGAGGTCGCTCCTCCACGAGACGTGACGGCAACCTCATCTCGGGCGAACTCGTGGGTTGGGTGGACCCCTGCGATGGAGCGGCCGAGGCTCTACCGCGTCTATGACGTCACGGGCGGGGGCCGGGCCGAGCTCGGTGAGGTCTCGCCGGACACGACCCATCTTCTGCTGCCCCCGCTGGCGGGCCACACAGTGGCTGTCGTGGCGGTCGACCAGACCGAGTCGCGGGACGTGACGGCCATGGTTCCGGCGCCCGGCAGCTTCGACATTGTGGCGAATGGCTCCGCGTCCACCGGCGGCCTTGTGATGACGGATGCGCCGGGCACGCGAGCCCGCCCGATGGACGTTACGGCGGATGTGCGGCTCAACCCGACTCGGGACCGCTGGCTCTCGCGGTGGTACAACCGGGTGTCGACCTGTCCGATCCGGACCGAGGTGTGCTCGACGGTCATCGATCTGGGTGACGGGCTCTCGGGCCCGGGAGTCCTCATGGAGGCGACCTGGCTGCCGGACGGCCGGATCCTGCTGCTGCGCGGGCAGGAGCCAGCATCTCGCTCACTATGGACGGTCCGCCAGGACGGGACGGGTCTGGCGAGGCTGGTCAGCGTGCCGAACCTCAGGCAGATCACCCCGGCACCGTCCGGGGCCGAGGTCGTCGGGATGGACGACCAGTTCTGGCAGCTCGCGAGAGTCCGGCTGACCGACGGGAAACGCACCCTCATCCCGAACACCGAAAAGACCGATGAGTTCACCGTCTCCACTCAGGGCAAGCTCGTCGTCTCCAGCACCAAGAGCTACCCGACGAACGGCTCGGAGATCCGGGTGATGAACCTCGACGGGACAGCCAGCAAGACGATGCCGTTGCCCATCGGCGACACCCGATATGTCACCTTCGACCCGACGGGGACGAAGGTCGCCTGGGTCAGGAACCGCGCCTTCATGGCATCGACGGTATGGATCGCCAATGCCGACGGTTCGCAGGCACGAGAGCTCAACTCGGCGATCGGCCCTTGGCATCACCTTGTGTGGTCCCTTCCCGACACCGCCGCACCGGTCGCCAGCATTACCGGACCAGCCGTCTCAGCACGACAGGTGACCCTGAGCGTCGGCGCGACCGACCCGGACTCAGCATCCGGATCACTGAGGCGGCAGTGTCGGCTCGACCAGAGCCTCACGTGGAGCGCCTGCGGCGCTTCCTGGGCGCTGTCCGGCCTGAGCGTCGGCACGAACGTCGCCTACGTCCGAGTCACCGATCCCGTCGGGCACGTGTCGGCCCAGAAGTCGCTCACCTGGCGGGTCGATGGCATCGCGCCCAAGGCAGCCGTCACGGCACTGAGCCCCACCCAGCTCGCCTCGAGTATGCGTCTTGCCTGGACCTCGACCGACGAGGGGGGCGCGGGAGTCAAGAGCCATGATGTTCGGCTCCGCACCGCCCGTCTCTCAGCAGGCTTCGGGCCCTACACCTACCCGACGAACCTGCAGGGCCTCACGTCGCGGTCCGCGACCATCGCCCTTACCCAAGGCAACCAGTACTGCTTCTCGGTCCGCGCGCGCGACAAGGTCGGCAACCTCGGTGTGTGGAGCCCCGAGCGCTGCACGGTCGCCGCACTGGATGACCGCCGTTTGTCAGCCTCGAGTGGATGGACCCGTGCCGGCTCCAGCTCCTATGCGTTCGGCACCTACACGACGACGACGCGCGCGGGAGCAACCCTGAGCAAGACATCGGTACAAGGCAAGCGTTTCAGTGTCATCGCGACGACCTGCGCCACATGCGGCGCGCTCGACGTCTACCACGCCGGACGCAAGCTTGGCCGGATCAACCTCTACTCTCCGAACACACGCACCCGGCAGGAGCTGTTTCTACCGACGCAGTCCGTCACCCGGACCGGCACCCTGAAAATCAGGACGATTAACCGCAAGCGCGTCCACATTGACGCCCTCGTCGTGCGCCACTGACGCAACCTGGTCCTGACATCGGCGGATCCGCCTGTCGTCGCCCGTGCCCATCCGCCGGAATGGGCACGGGCAATCGGTATGCCGTTCAGCTGGTGTCTCGAGTGTCCCTGACCACGTCCTTCGGCGACGGGTAGAACGCGTCCGCGCCGATGAGTTGCGTGATCCCGTAGCGGTTGAGCTCGGCCCGCACCGGCGGCGCCACCTCGGACATCACGAGTCGGGCACCGCGCGCGGCGAGCTGGTGGTGGACCCGGCGAAGCACTGCGGCGGCGGTGTAGTCGATGTCGCCGATCGCGACCGCATCGAGGCAGAACACGGTGAGCGGATGGCCGTCCCGGAGGAAGGCGGTCACATCGGCGAGCAGCTGGTGCGCATTGGCGTAGTAGAGACTGGAGCCGAACCGGTAGATGACGAGGCTCGTGGCGGTCCGCTCGCCGCGGGAGGCCGGTAGCGAGGTCCACTCTCCGTGCTCGGCAGGGACGAGGACCGTGCTGCGGGGGTCGTAGCTGTACCGCAGGTGGTCGACGATCGACGCGAGCACCGCGAAGACGATGGCGTACTGGACGCCGATGAAGATGACGGCAAGAGTCGTGAGCAGGGCGACGACGAACTCGGCGCGGCGCACCCTGAGGATCCCGCGCAGGTTGTGCACGTCGATGAGCTCCACCCCGATCAGGAAGACGATCGTTGCAAGGACCGCGAGCGGCAGGTGGGCGAGCGGCCCGGTGAGGTAGAGCAGCACGACGAGCACGACGACAACGGTGGTGAGCTGCGCGAGCTGGCTGCGGCCTCCCGCCCCGTCGACCATCTCGGTCTTCGTCGGACTCCCGTTGACCACGAACGTGCCCGTGAACGCGGCCCCGATGTTCGCCACGCCGAGGCCGACGAGGTCCGCGTTCTCGTCGAAGTCCTCCTCGTACCTCGCCGCGTAGGCGCGAGAGGTGGCCGAGCTCTGCGCGAGGATGACGACGAACATGGAGACCGAGGTCCCGAGGAGTGCCAGGGCGGCCGTCGCATCGATGGCGGGGAGCGTCAGGTGCGGCAGCCCTTGCGGCACTGCCCCGAGAGCGGCGACGCCGTGCTGCGGCAGGTCGGCGAGGCGGCTCACGATGATGGCCGCGACGACGGCGAGCAGGGCCCCCGGGATGCGCCGGGTGAGCAGCCGGATCCCGACGACGAGGACGATGACGGCCGCGGAGACGAGCACGGTCGGTCCGTTGACGGTGTGGAGCCGGGTGACGAGGTCGTGAACCTTGCCGACGGTCCCCTGGCCGCCGTCGCGGATGCCGATCATCTCGGGTAGCTGGCCGACGGCGACCTGCACGCCGACGCCGGTCAGGAAGCCGATGAGGACGGTCCGGGAGAGGAAGTTGGCGAGGAAGCCGAGGCGGATGAGCCGGGCGAGCAGGAGCATCGCGCCGGTGAGCAGGGCGGCGAGCCCGGCCAGAGCGGCATAGATCGGTGATCCGACGGCAGCCATGCCGATGAGGCCCGCGGCGAGGATGGCGGCCGTGGCCGAGTCGGCTCCCACGACCAGGTGGCGCGACGACCCGAGCAGGGCGAACAGGGCCATCGGCAGCAGGATCGTGTAGAGGCCCGTCACGACCGGCATCCCGGCGATCTTGGCGTAGCCGAGTACCTCAGGGATGCCGAGCGCGGCCAGGGTCACCCCGGCCAGGAAGTCGGCGGGGAACCGGTGCCACTGGAGGGGCAGGAGGCCCTGGAGGACCGGCCAGGAACGGCCGCCATGGTCCGTATACCGCGCCGGCCCACTGGCGGAGCTGTGCTGCGGGCCGTTCTCGTCGGCCAGCAAGGGCCGCCTACGCGACGGCCGGCCGCGCACCCGCGCTCCTGGCTGGTGAGGGCGGCTGCAGCGAGGCGGTCGGGTTGAGGAGGCGACCGAGCCACGGCACGGCGGGAGGCAGGACGGTCACGCCGATGGCCGCCAGGGCCGCGATGCCCCAGCCAAGGGGCCCCACAGGGGTCGTGCCGAAGAATGCGGCGAGCGGTGGGATGTCGACGGCGGCGGCGAGGACGGCGACGGACGCGGCGCTGGCCAGCACCGTGGCCCGGCTGGGGCCGGCCACGAGGAGCGACTCCGCGAGCTGGGTGCCGATCAGGGCGGCGAGGGCACTGCCCTGCCTGCTGGCGCCGAGGCCGGTCAGCCGGCCGAGCAGGGTTGCGAGTCCGGCACCTGCCGCGGTCGTCACGGCGCGAGAGGCGATGTCGAGGGTCAGGGCGTGTCCGAGCGAGCGCTCCGGCCCCTCCGAGAGGAGCTGTTCGGCGCTCGAGTGGCGGGGCGGGCGGACCGCGACGGCCAGACCCGGTGCCAGGTCGGTCAGGAGGTTGACGAGGAGGATCTGCCGGGCCGTGAGCGGTGATGTCCCGGCGAGCAGGGACCCGATGACGGTGAAGGCGACCTCGCCGAGGTTCCCGCCGACGAGGATGCCGAGCGCGTGGCGCACCGACGCCCACATCGCGCGTCCCTCGACGAGGGCCGCGATGATGGTCTCGAGCCGGTCGTCGATGACGACGAGGTCCGCGGCGGCCCTGGCCGCGGGAGTCGCCCGCTCTCCCAAGGCGATTCCCACGTCGGCGAGCCGGATGGCCGGTGCGTCGTTGGCGCCGTCCCCGGTCATGGCAACGCTCCGGCCGAGCCGCTGGAAGGCCTGCACGACTCTGACCTTGTGGGTCGGGGCGCCCCTCGCGACCACGGCCACGGACGGCAGCAGCTCGTCCAGAGCCTCGTCGTCCAGCTCGTCGAGCTCCGCCCCGGTCACGACGCGTCGGCCGTCGAGGAGGTTGAGCTCGTCGGCCACCCGGCCGGCGGTCCTCGGGTGGTCGCCGGTGATCATGACGATCTGCGTGCCTGCCTGACGCAGCGAGTCCACGGAGGTACCGGCGGCCGCTCGGACCGGGTCGGTGAGGGCGAGCAGCCCGATGAGGACGAGTCCGTCGACATCCTTCTCGCGCAGCACCGTCGCCGCCCTGGCGGTCCGCTCCGCCACGGCGAGGACTCGGTGGCCTTCCGCAGCGAGCGCGCCCACCTGGTGCTGCAGCTTCTCGAGACGCGTCCCGTCGAGGGTGGGGGAGCCCCTGCGCGACCGCACCCGGTCGCACCTGCCGAGGATCTCTTCGGGGGCGCCCTTGACCTCGAGAAGCACTGTGTCGCCGGACCGCCCGAGGGTCGCGTGGAACCGGCGCGACGGCTCGAAGGGCAGCGCCACGAGGCGTTGCCAACCATCGGCTTCGCCCGCTCGGTCCACCCCGGCCCCGTCGGCTCCGACCGTGACCGCGAGGTCGGTCGCCTGCAACCGCCGCTGCCCCCTCGGCTCGGGGGTGGCCCGCAGCGCGCTGCGCAGCACGGCCCGCAACGGCGGCCCGAGGCGCTCGAGCGGCACAGCGTGAGCGTCGGGTGCCGCGACGGAGGTGAGCGCCATACGTCCCTCGGTGAGCGTGCCCGTCTTGTCGAAGCACAGGACGTCGACTCGCCCGAGCGCCTCGATGGTGCGCGGGCGCCGGACGAGCACCCCCCGCCGGGAGAGTCGGCGAGCGGCGGCCAGCTGCGCCGCGCTGACGAGGAAGGGCAGTCCCTCGGGCACGGAGGCCACGGCCAGGCTCACGGCGCTGCCGATCGTCTTCGTCGCGCTCTGCCCGTGGATCGCCCCGGCGGCGACGACCGCGGCTCCCGACCCGATCGTGATCGGGGTGGTGACACGAGTCAGCTCACCCAGCCGTGCCTCCACGCCGCCGGCTTTGCGGCTGGTGCGAGTCGCGGCCATGGCGCGGCCGGCCTCGGTGGAGGCGCCGGTCGCGACGACGACGGCGAGTGCCCGGCCGGCCACGACGGTCGTGCCCTCGTGGACCATCGAGCTGCGCTCCGCCAGCGACGTCGCGACCACAGCGGCGGGGGACTTGCCGAGTGGGAACGCCTCCCCGGTGAGGGAGGACTCGTCGACCTCGAGGTGTGCGGCCTCGACGACGCGGGCATCCGCGGGGACGACGTCGCCCGGGTTCAGGACGATGACGTCACCGGACACGATCTCGTCGGCCGGGAGGCGCACCTCCGCACCATCACGCCTGACGACCGCGACGACGGCCGACTCGAGCAGCAGGGTGCGCAGGGCCCGGTCGGTGTTGCGGCGCTGGACCGCGCCGAGCAGGGCGCCGGCCAGGGTCACGCCCACGACGAGGGCGGCGTCGAGCAGCGATCCGATCGTCGCCGACAGTGCCGCACCCGCACCCAGGATCGGGGTCAGCGGGTTGGCGAGCTCGTCGACGAGGGCCGTGAGGATGCCGGTCGCCGCCGGGGCGGCCCCCGGGCCACCGGAACGACGTCGGGCCTGCGCGGTGCTCAACCCGTCCGGCGTCGTGGCGAGCCGGTCGATCACGACGGGGACGGGGATCAGGTGCCAGGGCGTCCTCGACACAGGCGGGTCCGGCGGCCTGCGGCCCAGTTCGTAGGCCGCCCACACCCCGTGCACGAAGGCCGCGAGGGCGCCCAGGTTGACCGCGAGCAGGGACCGCGGCGTGGCGGGCTGGGAGCCGCGCGTGGTGAAGGCGAGAGCGCCGAGACCGGTCGAGAGCTGCGCGAGCAGCGCTGAGCGGGCACTCACGGTCCGGGCGGAGGCACAGGCATCGAGCAGGAGGACGGCGGCGTCGAGATCGGCACCGACGAGGATGTCCGCGTGGGGCCGGGAGGTGGCGCCCGGCCGTCGCAGGCCGACGGCGACATCGGCTGCCGCGAGGGCGGCCGGCCGTTGGGACAGGACGAGCACGCCCACTCCGTCGGACTGCTCCGACTGGACCGTGCTCGTCAGCTCGGTGCCGCCGGCGCGCTCGGCATCGGCCATCGCGGCGAGCGACGCCGGCATCGGCTGACCGGGCTGGGTCGCGACGACCAGGCGGCATCCGCTGCGGTGACACGCCGCGACCACGGACTCGAACGAGGGATGAAGCTCGGGAGCCACGGTGACCAGCGCTAGGAGCCGGTTCTCGCGGGCCAGCCCCAGGATGTGCCGCGCCCCCTGCACCTCGAGGGCCCGTCGCTCCCGGGCGCGGCGGGGCCCAGTCAGCTGCAGGTCACCGACCGGTCCGAGCTGCCATGCGCCCCGCGCGCTCGGGCTGGACGGCTCGTCCGGGTGGAACAGCTCGTAGGCGGTGCTCGTGACCTCGACAGGGTCGGCGCCGGTCAGCGGCACGACCTGGCCGACGACGTGCCGCCCGGTCGCGAGAGCCTCCACGTCGAGCACCACTGTCCCGACCCGGTCGAGGCGCCGCAACGCGTCGGGATGCGTCACCATCGCGCCCCTCCGCATCAGCACCCGGGTCAGGGAGACGCCGAACGCGTCGCGGCCGAGCCGAGAGGCCTTGGGGAGGGCTGCGAGCCCGAGTGCGGCTCCGGTCCGGGCGCTTCCGCCGACGGCGGCTCCGATGATGCCGCCGGCGGCGGCGAGGTAGCCCGCCGTGCCGGACCAGCGCTCGACCGGGCCGGAGGCCAAGGGGTCTGGTCTCGACAGGCGGAGCCGCGGACCTGCGGGAGCGGCCTGGGTCCGGTCCGCACCACTGTCCACCGCGGCGGTTGGGGCACTCGACTCCATGACCCGACTGGCCCGGCTCGCGTCGACGATGCTGCCCTCGTCCACGGCAAGCACGCGGTAGGCAGCGTCGAGAGCGAGGCCGATCATGCCGCGAGCGAGCCCCTGGGCAAGCGCATTGGCAAGCACAAGGACGGCGTCGGTCCGCGCACCGTCCCCGGTTGCCTCCGAGAGGGAACGGCGCAGGACCGGCAGCGTGTCCACCGCCGAGACGGCGCCGGCGGCCTCCACCGGCAGAGCCGGCGCGCCCAGCCGAGGCCCGATCAGGGCCAGTGCGAGTCCGCCCGCGTCCGCCACGAGCGCGCCGAGGGAGACCACTCGCTGCGATGGGGCCGGAAGCCGAATACCGGCACGGGGGTCGGCCGGGACGGGCGGGCTGGTCAGAGGGGTGACGGGCGGCTGAGGGCGCGCCGGGCCGAGCAGCGACTCGAGGAACTGCCCGAGCACGGCGTGTCCCCTGGCTGGCTCGCTACTGCGGGGTCGTCGCGGACCCGGCCCGGCGCTCCGAGTCCTTCGCGAAGTGCTCGGCCACGTAGGTGCCGGCACCGACGGCCGCGACGACGGGCCATTCGATCACGCCGAGGGCACCGACGGCCACCAGTCCGCCGTACCAGAGCAGCCGCTTCGGGTCGACCTGGATCGAGTCGGGCAGGGACAGCTGCATCGGCATCCCCGCCATCCCCTCTTGCTGCCCCCGGCCGGCGCCCTGCTGGCTCTCACTCGTTGCCCGCGAGGAGGCCGTCGTCTTGTCGTTGGGGCCTGCCATGGCTCCTCCTTCCGAACTGCATCAGGATCAGTAGGAAGTACCCATGCAGGGGGCGTGCATTCGGGTAAGGGCGCACTGTTGGTCGCACCCTTCACTCAAGGAGGCACGAGTCGATGAGCGAACCCTCAGACACTGTGCAGCAGGCCCCCAGCGGCGGCCGGGTGGCAGCGCAACAAGCCACGCAACGCAACACCGTGCAGGTGCGGATCCCGTACCTCGGCACGTTGGAGCTGCCACCGGCGAACGAGCTCGCCTTCCTCGGCGGTATCGGCCTGCTCGCAGTCACCGGGCTTGTCGATTGGCCGGTCGCGGGAGTCATGGCCGCCGGCCATATCCTGACGACGAAGCGCAACAACAAGGTGATGCACGATTTCGGGGCTGCGCTCGAGGAGGTGTGACGTGGCGCCGGGTGGCCTCGGCACCCGCCGCGGCTGCCTCACCTCGTGCTGTCTGCCCCCGCCGATCCCGCCGCCGGGGCTTGCGGTGAGCACAGACTGGGTACCGCCACACGTGGCAGGGGCGAAGGAGTGAGGACCATGGCCCGCAACAATGCCATCGTGATCTCAGTGGGTCCCTTCCGGATCGACGTGCCGCAGTCCTTGGGCTACTACGGTGGCATCGCCGCGGCTGTCGGCCTCGGGGTGATCGAGCCCCCGGTCGGTGCCTTCATCGCCGCGATCCCTGTGCTGCGGATGCTGTCGAACTCGGCCGCCCCCCAGCCGGTGCGTTTCGTCGGCGAAGTGCTCAAGGGGGCGGCCAAGCCGGTCGGCAGCGACGGTGAGGGGACGATCACCTTGACGGATCCCGAGCAGGCCTGGCGGGGGGTAGAGGACGCGCTCGGCTTCGGGCGGACGGCCGCTCGGGGATCGGCGCAGACCGCCTGACCGACTGCCGGCCCAGCCACCGCGTCGGCGAGTCGAGCCCGATCGCGCCCGGCCGGAGGCCCCTTCTCAGTTGCGTCGCGCGATGCTCGTCGTGAGCGCGGTCGCGAACGCGGTCCAGCCGGCGTAGGGCAGGAGGCGGGTGCGGCGGGCAGCGCTGGAGGCACCGGCCCGTCGGGCCAGGTCTGCGGCGCTTGCGGTGAGCAGGGCACTCTCGACCGCGGCCGCCCAGGGCCGGCGCAGCCGCCAGAAGATCACGCTCCAGGCGGTGTTGAGGGAGAGGTTCACGACGAGAGCCCGGCGATAGGCCCGCGCCTCCAGTACCCGGCCCTGTCGCTCGAGGTCGGTGAGGACCGCCGCCGAGGTCGTCGCGATGTCGGCGTAGAGGGCCGTCCACACGATCGGGAAGGCGGCCTGGGGTGGCTGCCACGGCGGCAGGTCGAGGGACCGGTACCACCCGGCTCCGGTCGTCGTCGCCACCGAGCCGGCGACGGCCGCCGCGACCGTGGCGGCGGACGTGACGGCGAGGTTGCGCGGCCCCCGGTCCGGGGCGCTGCCATTCACCGACAGGCCGACCGCTTCGTCGAACGTCGTCAGGCCTCCTGGCGGCTCACCGACGATCTCCCGGAGGTCATCCTCCCCGGACACGACCTCGTGCACGACGCTGTCGATGAGGGTCCGGGCGAGGCCGGTGTCCAGGGGCGTGACGAGGCCGATCCAGAGGCTGGCCAGCCGCGGCGTGAGCACCGGCACCGTCGCGATGCGGCGCCGACCCCGACCGGTCAGTTCGGCATAGCGGCGCAGCATCTCCTCATAGGTCATGACGTCGGGGCCGCCGATGTCGAAGGTCCGGCTCACCGAGTCGGGGAGGTTCGCCGCGGCGCAGAGGTAGTGGATCGCGTCGTCCACGGCGATCGGTTGGACCCGGTTGCGCAGCCACCGCGGGGCGATCATGACGGGCAGCCGCGACGCCAGATGGCGCAGCATGTCGAACGACACCGACCCCGTCCCGAGCACGATGGCTGCCTGCAGGACGGCGGTGGGGACGCCCGAGCCGAGCAGGATCTGGCCCACCTCCTGACGTGACGCCAGGTGCTCGGACAGCTGCTCGCCACGCGGGTGCAGACCGCCGAGGTAGACGAGCCGGCCCACCCCCGCCTGCCGCGCGGCCCGGGCGAAGCCGCGTGCCATGGTCCGGTCGCGCTCGGCGAAGTCATGGCCGGAGCCCATCGAGTGGATCAGGTAGTAGGCCACCCGGACCCCCGACATCGCCTGGTCCAGGTCGCCCGGTGAGCCGGCGTCGCCCTCGACGACCTCGACCGCATCGCGCCACGGCTCGTGCTGCAGCCGGGAGGCCCTGCGTGCGAGCACCCGCACGTTCCATCCCTCCTGCAGCAGCGCCGGCACGAGGCGGCCCCCTATGTAACCGGTGGCCCCGGTGACGAGCGCGGTCCCTCGTGAGCCGGGTCGGCCGAGGGCGGCCGGCTCGGACGCCGAGGGGCCGGGGCCGCCCGAGGTGGCGTCTCTGGGGGTTGGTCGGTTGGCCATCAGGAATCACCTCGCGAGGCTGAGGGTGGGTGGGAGGAGCAGCAGCATCCCGGTCGACCACGTCACGTGCGTGATGGCCGGCCCGAGGACGCCGCCGGTGACGCGTCGCTGCAGGGCGGTGACGAGCCCGAGGGCCAGGGCCGCGAGGACGAGCAGCGGAACGCCGCTGCCCACGGTCGTGAGCGTGTAGAGCGCCGTCGTCCCGGCGACCGCGTGCCGGGGCGGGAGGGCCGACTGGAGCGCCCCACGGAAGAAGAGCTCCTCGGCGACACCGTTGACGACGGCGAGGGCGACGACGAGCGGGAGCGGGCCGCCGCGGGCGTGGTCGAACAGGGACAGGACGGGGTCGCGCAACAGCGGTAGATGGGCCACGACGAGTGCGCCCACGACGAAGACGACAAGCAGCAGCACCGCCTGGGCGAGCGACTGCACTACCGGGCGGGAGAGCCCTCCGGCCCGGGTGTGGCCCGATCCCAGGTGGAGGGGCCCGGAGCAGAGGGCCCCGACGATCCAGACACCGGCGAGCGCGAAGCCGAGGCGGAAGAAGGCGGGGTCACCGGGGCTGGCCCGCAGGGTCATCGCGAGCCCGGCACCGCCGACGAGCAGCGTCAGGGCCGCCACGAGCCGCCGCCGCAGCAGCGCCCGGGGCGCCGGCCATGGTGGGTCGACGGCGACCGGCCGGACGAGTGCCGCCGTCAGGAAACGGCGCAGCTCGGAGACGGGAGTGGTCACGGGCGTCGTCCCTTCGCCTCCGCGAGCCGCGCGAGAGCCTCCCGGCGCTCCTCCGCGTGGTCGACGATGCGCTGGGAGTACCCGTGCGCATACCCGCTCGCGTGACGCCACGGCTCGTGGGCGGCGGCACCGGCCAGGTGGCGCAGCTCGGGCACCCACCTGCGCACGTAGTCGCCGTCCGGGTCGAACCGCAGTCCTTGCGTGACGGGGTTGAAGATCCGGAAGTACGGCGCCGCATCGGTCCCGGTGCCGGCCACCCACTGCCAGCCGTGGTTGTTCGAGGCGAGGTCCCCGTCGAGCAGGTGCTCGAGGAAGTGGCGGGCGCCGACCGGCCACCAGGTGTGGAGGTCCTTGACGAGGAAGCTGGCGGTCACCATCCGTAGCCGGTTGTGCATCCAGCCCTCGGCCCGCAGCTGTCGCATGCCGGCGTCGACGAAGGGGTATCCGGTACGCCCGCTGCGCCACGCATCGACGAGTCCGGGCTCGTCCTCGTAGGGCATGCCGCGGAGCTCGTCGCGCCAGTCCTGCCAGGCGGAGCGGGGGTCGTGCCAGAGCACGTCGGCGTAGAACTCGCGCCATGCCAGCTCCATGACGAACCGATCGACACTGCCCGCCGTCGCGGCGGACCGCCGCCGCGAGAGGTCGGCGAGCAGGGTGCGCGGGTGCACCTCGCCGTACTTCAGGGGGATCGACATCCGGCTCGTGGCGTCGAGGTCGGGCCGGTCGCGATCGTGCCCGTATGACGTGAGCTCCTCCTCGAGGAAGGCCTCCCACCGCTCGAGTGCGGTGCGCTCCCCGACTTCGGCGAGATCCGTTGGCCCGTCGAGGGACTCGCTCGGCACGCCCGTGCGCCAGCGGGTGGCGGGGCGGCCGGCGGGCGGGGCCCAGCCCTGTGCACGCCAAGCCCGGGAGAAGGGGGTGAAGATCCGGTAGGGGCCGCCCTGCCCGGTGCGGACGGAACCCGGCCCAGCGGCATACGGGCTGCCGGTCGCGACGAGCGACGCGCCGTCCGCCCGGAGTCGGTCGGCCACCCCCTCGTCGCGGCGGCGCCCGTACGGTGTCGACTCCCGCGAGACGTGCACCTCGCGTGCGCCGACCTCGGCCGCGACCGCGGGGACGACCGCGACCGGGTCGCCGGAGCGGATGACGAGCGCGCCGTCAGTCTCCGTGTGCAACGCGGCGAGGGATCCCGCGAGGCGGGCGGTCCGCGCCCCGCCGGACGCCAGCAGTGCCGGGTCGAGGACGAACAGGGGGAGAACCCGGTCGGCGGTCGCCGCGGCGAGCAGGGCCGGGTGGTCGCCGAGACGCAGGTCTCGGCGGAACCACATCACGCTCGTCGTCATGACCCGCCGGACGCGGCGAGCCGGGCGGCCACGCGGTCCCAGGCACGCACGGGCAGGACGGCGGCGACCTTCATCAGCACGGCCATCGGCAGCGGGAAGACGACCTCGTGGTGGCCGCGCTCGAGGCCGTCGGCGATGGCGCGGGCGGCGGCCTCCGGGCCGATGAGGAAGGGCATTGGGAAGGTGTTCCCCGCCGTCATCTCCGTACGCACGAAGCCGGGCGACACGGTTGTCACCCGCACCCCGCGGTGCGACAGGGCGGCGCGCAGTGACTCCAGGAGATGGAGCTGGGCGGCCTTGGTCGCGCCGTACGCCTCGGCGCCTGCGAGGCCGCGGTAGCCGGCCACCGAGGCGACACCGACGAGGTGGCCGGAACGGGACCGGACCATCTGCGGCAGCACGACCGCAAGCAGGTTGTTGAGGCCGAGCAGGTTGACCTCCACCTGACGAGCGAACGCCTCTCGGTCCCAGTCCAGGGCGACGAACCGCTCCCAGGTCCCCGCGCTCCACACGACGAGGTCCGGTCCGCCGAGGCGCTCCCGCACGGTGCTGGCGGCTGCTGCGGTCCGTGCGGAGTCGGTCACGTCGCAGGGCACGACGAGCATGCCTCCGCGGGCCACCTCCTCGAGCCGGTCCTCGCGCCTGGCGCTGACCGCGACGTGCGCCCCGCGGGAGACGAGCTCGGTCGCGAGGGCCGCCCCGATCCCGCTCGAGGCGCCGACGACCCAGCATCGCCGCCCGGCCAGGGCGTTCCGGTGCCGCCTCACCGGGCGGTCCCGTCCGTCGGCTCGAGGCGGAGCTGGGCGACGTCGAGGTAGCCGGCCCGGAAGCCGGCCTCGCAGTAGGCGAGGTAGAACTCCCAGGTGCGGCGGAAGTCCTCGTCGAACCTCTCGGAGCGGATCGACGGCCAGGCCGCCAGGAAGCTCGTCCGCCACCGGCGCAGCGTCTCGGCGTAGTCGGCGCCGAAGGCGTGCTGCCGGGTGAGGCGCAGGCCGGCGGCGCTCGCGTGCTGCTCGACGGCCCTCGAGGACGGGATGATGCCGCCGGGGAAGATGTGCTTCTGGATCCAGCCGTAGGAGTGTCGGGTGGCGAGGTAGCGGTCGTGCGACATGAGGATCGACTGCAGCGCGATGGCTCCGCGGGGGCGCACCAGCCGGGCCAGTGTCGTGAAGTAATCGGGCCAGTACCGCTCGCCGACCGCCTCGATCATCTCGACGCTGACGATCGCGTCGTAGCTGCCCGGGATGTCGCGGTAGTCCTGCACCACCACCTCGACGCGGTCGGAGAGGCGCGCCGCCGCGATGCGCTCCCGGGCGAGGTGGGCCTGTTCGACCGACAGGGTGACGGTCCTGACGGTGGCGCCGCGCCGGGCCGCCTCGATGGCGAGGGTGCCCCACCCCGTCCCGATCTCGAGCAGCTGGGTGCCTCGACGGACCCTCGCGAGGTCGAGGACCGTCTGGATCTTGCGCTGCTGGGCGTCGGCGAGGTCCTGCTCGGCGAGCGCCCGGTCCCGGTCGAAGAGCGCGCAGCTGTAGGTCAGGGTCGGGTCGAGGAACGCGGCGAAGAGGTCGTTGCTGAGGTCGTAGTGCGCAGCGATGTTGGGCTGGGTGTCGGTCCGGGAGCCGAGCTGGGTGGCGGGGATCGGCTGGTCGACCAGGCGGCGGAGCCGGAGAAGCCAGCCCGGGAGGAGGGTGGAGACCCTCTCGGCAAACGGCGTGAGGGCGTCGGCGAGGTCGGTGCCCGGTGCTGGTCGCCACTCGCCCGCGGTGTAGGCCTCGCCGATGCCGACCTTCGGGTCTCGCGCCAGGCGGCGGTAGAAGTCCTCCGGCCGGACGAGCTCGATGCCGGGGCGGTCATCGGACGACCGTGTGCCGCAGGTGCGCTCGGATCGGCCGCGCCGGGTGGGTGAGCCGAGCAGCGTGCCGTCCGGCAGGGCGATGTCGACGGGCACCCGACCGGCTGTGGTCCGCAGGAGTGCCCGGGCGACCTGCGCGGGTGCACCGAGAAGTGGCGCCCGCTCTGCGGGGCGGGGGACGGGGATGGTGGACGAGTCCGCGGTCATCGCACGGCCTCCTTCGGGTGGGACGGACGGGGTAGGACGGGCAGGCGGCGCAGCCAGAGCCGGATGCCGTGAAGTCGGATGAGGGCCGTGACGCGCTGCGGCATGAGCACGTGGGTGGCGGCGACCCGGAGGAGAGCGGCGCGCGTGGCCGGCTGGGGCACTCCTCGGCTCGTCGCCGTGAGCACCCGGGTCCCCGCTCGGTCGAGACCGACCGAGACGCTGACGAGCTGCGGACCGAGGCGCAGACGGACGTCATACGTGCCGGACACGTCGTTGAAGGGGGAGACGTAGAACGCCTTCTCGACGCGGGTCCACCCGCGCTCGTCGAGGTCGAGCACGTAGGCGTGCCGCTCTGCATAGGTGTTGTGCACCTCGAGGACGACGGCGCGCACCCTGCCGTCGGCGGCCAGGCACCAGAAGACGGTGAGCGGGTCGAAGACGTGGCCCAGGATGCGCGCGTTGGCCAACATGAGGACGCGGTCGGTGGGCTCCAAGCGGGTGCCGCGGCGCGCGAGGAAGCGCTCGAGGTCGGCGCGGATGCCACCGCCCAGGCGGCCGCCGTCGAGGTGATCCGCGGCGTCGAAGCGCGCGAGGGGCTGGAGCCACCGAGGCAGCTCGGGGAGGGCGTCGAGGTCGACGAGCCACTGGTAGGTCCGGTGCGTGAACGCGTGCCGGATGGGATGGCCGCGGGTGTGGCTGACCGCGCCCACCACGAGGGCGGGGACGTCGGGCGGGTCCACCCGGCTCACCACACGACCCCGAACCTGCGCGCTGCCGCGACCCCGGAGCGGCACCCGTCCTCGTGGAAGCCCCATCCGAGATGGGCTCCGGCGAAGGCGAGGCGCTCGCCGCCGGCGGTGCTGAGCCGGCGAGCGGCGGCCACCGCCTCGGCCGTGAAGACGGGATGCGTGTAGCTCATGCGGGCGGTGACCGTGTCCGGGTCGACGCGATCGGTCGCGCCGAGGGTGACGACGTGGTCCCGCTCGTCGGTGAGGCCTTGGAGGCGGTTCATCCAGTAGCTGACGACCACCTTGTCCGAGCCGCCCCCGCAGGTGGGGATCCGGTAGTTCCACGACGCGCGGGCACGCTGGCGCTCGGGCAGGAGGGACGAGTCACGGTGGAGCCAGGTCTCATTGCGCGAGTAGGTGATTGCGGCGAGATCAGACTTCTCCTCGGGGGTGGCGTCGGCCAGCAGCTCGAGAGCCTGATCAGCGTGGGTCGCGACGACGACCCGGTCATATCGGGTCGGCGGCTCGATAGCCGTGCGGACGTCGACCCCGTCGTCGTGCCGCTCCACCGCGGTGACCCGGCGTCCGGTGCGCACGTCGGGCAGCTGCGCCACGAGGCGGTCGACGTAGCTGCGAGATCCACCGACGACCGTGCGCCAGGTCGGGGAGCCGGTGATCCTCAGCATTCCGTGGTGGTCGAGGAACCGGAAGAGGTGACGTGCGGGATACGTGCCGGCGTCGCGCTCGCCGCACGACCACACGCAGGCGACGAGCGGCATCGCGAAGTGCCGGATGAAGTAGTCGGTGTAGCCGCCCCTCTCGAGGAACGCCGACCAGGTCGGATCGCCGGAGCCGGCGGCGAGCAGGCGGCGAGCGTCCCGGTGGAACCTGGGGACCTGCCGGAGCAGGCCGAGGAAGCGGGCGTCGGCCACCCGCCCCGGCTGGGCGAGGATGCCGCCGATACCCCTCCCTCCCGCGTAGGAGAGGCCGCACTGCTCGCACGTGATGCTCATGCTCATCTCGGTCGGCCGGGTCTCGACGCCCAGCTCGTGGAAGAGCTGCAGCAGGTGCGGATACGTGCGGTCGTTCATCACGATGAAGCCGCTGTCCACCTGCATCGGCTCCCCGGAGGTGCTCGGCATGTCGTGGGTGTGAGCGTGTCCCCCCAGCCGGTGGTCGGCCTCGTAGAGAGTCACGTCGTGGGTCCGCGAGAGCAGGTGGGCCGCCGTCAGCCCGGCCACTCCTGACCCGACGACCGCGGCGCTCGGCCGGGTGGGTGCTGCCATGTCGATCCTCGATCCTCCTGGTGCTGCGGCGACGTTCTCGAGCCTAGAATCTCTGTACAAGGATTGTCAAAGGTTTGGAGAATGTTATGGAGATCGAGCGCACGGTCACCACCGCTGCCCCGCCCGGGGCCGTCTTCCGCTATCTCGCCGACTTCACGACGACCACCGAGTGGGACCCGGGCACGGTCCGCACCACCCGGGTGCGCGGTGACGGCGGCATCGGCACGACGTACCGCAACACCTCGCGCTTCCTGGGGCGCGAGACCCAGCTGACCTATGTGGTCGAGCGGTTCGTGCCTGGCAGGGTGGTCCATCTCCGGGGTGAGAACCGCTCCGTCCTGGCCGACGACACGATCACCTTCGCGCAGACACCAAGCGGCGGCACGAGGGTGACTTATCGAGCCGCCTTCTCCTTCAAGGGCTTCGCCCGGCTCGTGGCCCCACTGTTCGCGCCAGCCCTTCGCCGGCTCGGGGACGAGGCCGAGCGCGGCCTGTACGAGTGCCTCGACCGACTCGGCGCCTAGGCTGTGCCCGATGTACACGATCAAGCGCGCAGCCGAGCGGGTCGGGATCAGTGCCGCGACGCTGCGCGCCTGGGAGCGTCGCTACGGCGTCGTGTCGCCGACCCGGAGCGAGGGTGGCTACCGGCTGTACGCCGAGGACGACGTGCGCGCCCTCACCCTGATGGCGCAACTCGTGGCGGACGGGTGGACCCCCAGCCTGGCCGCGGGCGAGGCGACCCGGCGGCTCGAGGCAGTCGCCGAGGCGGAGGCGCCTGCAGGAGCGAGCCTGGCCCCGGTTCCCGACGTCATGGCCACGCCGGCCGCCGACCGCTCACCGGGCGCCTTCACGGGCGCGCTCGTCGACGCGGCCGCCGCCCTCGATGCCGCAGCCCTGTCGGCGGTCCTCGACGAGATGTTCGCTGTCGGGACCTTCGAGTCCGTCGTCGACCACCACCTCCTCCCGGCGATGGACGCCGTTGGCGAGGCATGGGTGACCGGTCGGATCAGCGTCGCGGGTGAGCACTTCGTGTCGAACGCGGTGCTGCGGCGGTTGGCTGCGGCCTACGAGGCCGCCGCGACCTTCGCCACGGGCGCCAGGGTGCTGATGGGACTGGCCCCGGGCGGCCGTCATGAGCTCGGGCTGCTGGCCTTCGCGGTGGCGGCGCGGCGCAGGGGGCTGGCGACCGGCTACCTCGGCGCAGACCTGCCCGTCGCCGACTGGGTGAGCGCGGTCGGGGACCGCAACCCGGCCGCTGTCGTGCTCGCCATCCCGACTCTCAGCGACGCTGCGCCCGTCGCCGCGGTCGTCGCCGCGCTGCGAGAGGGTCATCCCGACCTGCTCGTCGCCGTCGGCGGCAGCGGGCAGGACCACGCCCCTGAGGAGGCGGTGCGTCTCGGCCATGACATCGGTGGGGCCGCCGCCGCGCTGGCCGCCGCTTTGACCACGGCGTCCCGACCGGTCACGAGATCAGGCTCGTCGTAGTAGGGCGACGAGGAACGTCGAGTCGTCGGTGAACGGGCGCAGGTCCCAGGTCGACAGCAGCAGGTCCGGCTCGAAGCCCGCGCGGGTGGCATCCCGCAGGAACTCGGCGAACTCGTAGCCGCGTCCGGCGCCGAACCCGATCGCCGCCCGGCCTTCCGGGGCGAGGTGGGCGTGCAGCCGCTCGAGCACTGGCACGCGCGTGCTCCGCGCCAGGAACGCCATGACGTTCCCGGCGCTGACGATCGCGTCGAACGGCTCGGCGATGCCCCGGGCCGGCAGGTCCAGCTCGGCGAGGTCTCCGACGATCCACCGCGGTCCGGGATGGTCCTGCTCCGCGGCCGCGATGAGCTTGGCGTCGCCGTCGACCCCGACGACGTCGTGTCCGACGGAGTGCAGGTAGGCGCCGGTCCGCCCCTGTCCGCACCCGGCGTCGAGGATCCGGGCGCGCCGGGAGACCAGGGTGTCCACGAGTCTGGCCTCGCCTGCGAGGTCCTCACCGGCGCCGGCCATCGCTCGGAAGCGCTCGATGTACCAGTCCGAGTGTCCGGGATCGGCCGTGATCTTCTGGGTCCAGAGGCTCTGCTCCACCATGGCGCCATTGTCGCAACCGCCCACCGACGGAGGGAGGCGGTGGGAGCCGGCTCAGCGGCATACCCCTTCCGGGCACAACGCGGCTGGGGTCGCGCGCGTTGAGCGCGAGTCGGGCCGCCGACTGGGTACTGCAGGACTGCGTCGGTCCGATCTCCAGCAGCGGGGTGTGCGGCCGCGCCGGTCTCACCGGTGCCCACAGGAAGCGCAAACCCTTTGATGAACATGAAGAGCATGTCGATCCGGCAGCTGATCATCGAGCTGGCCAGGACTGAGACGGACGCAGACGGCCATGCGGACCCCGACCTGTTCGCCCGGCAGCGTGCGCTGATCGGGGAGCTGCGGCGGCGGGGGCAGGGCGCGCCCGGCGAGGCCCATCACACGGCGGACGCCGCTCCTCGCTAGGAGCCGGGCAGTCCCACAGGGGCGCGCCCGCCCGAGCGGGACCGTGGTCCCTTCGGGCGCGCTCGCGTCTCGAAACCCCGCCCGAGCGGGACCGAGGTTCTCGTCGGGAGGCCATGCTCCGGAACACACGGGAGGTGCGGCCGGGAGGTGCGGCCCTGAGCAGCTAGAAGAAGACGCTCGCGATCAGCACGAAGCCGAAGCCGACGACGGAGATGACCGTCTCCATCACCGACCAGGACTTGATCGTCTCCCACACCGACAGGCCGAAGTACTCCTTGACGAGCCAGAAGCCGGCGTCGTTGACGTGGCTGAAGAAGAGGGAGCCGCAGCCGACGGCGAGCACGAGCAGGGCCAGGTGGTTCGTCGACAGCGTCGACCCGAGAGGGCCGACGATGCCGGCGGCCGTGATGGTCGCGACGGTCGCCGAGCCCGTGCCCAGGCGGATCAGCACGGCGACGAGCCAGCCGAGCAGGAGCGCGGAGAATTGCACCCCGGTCGCCCAGTCGCGGATCACGTTGCCCACGCCGGCGTCGACGAGTGTCTGCTTGAAGCCGCCGCCGGCGGAGACGATGAGGATGATGCCCGCGACGGCCGGCAGGCTCGCGCCGAGAGTGTTGCTGGCCCGTTCCCGGCTCATGCCCGAGCCCAGCCCCAGGAAGAAGTAGCAGAACAGCACCGCGATGAGGAGGGCCACGGTGGGGGTGCCCAGCAGGTCGAAGACCTGGCGCGACGCCGCGTTCTGGTTGCTCACGACGATCTTTGTGATCGCGTCCGCGAGCATCAGCAGCACGGGCAGCGTGATCGCGATGATCGCAGTGCCGAACCTGATCCCGCGCCGGCCCGGCTCGACCGGTTCGTCCTCGAGGTCACGCAGCCGCTGCTCGGAGCCCTCGGAGCCCTCGGAGCCCTCGGTGGTCTCCGTGTCCTCCGTGCCGGTGCCGGCGCGGCCCCCGAGGCCGTCCCGGCCACCGGCTCCCGCGGTGACCAGTGTCGCGAAGTCGGGGTGCCTGGGCACCCACCGGTCGACGAGCTGGGCGAGGAGCGGGCCCGCGATGATGACCGTGGGGATCGCGATGATGATGCCGAAGATGAGCGTGCGCCCGAGGTCCGCCTTGAGCAGCCCGATGGCGGTCAGCGGACCGGGGTGCGGCGGGACCAGGCCGTGGAGCACCGAGAGCCCGGCGAGCGCGGGGATGCCGACCTTCATGAGGGACAGGCCGGTGCGGCTCGCGACGAGGATGACGACGGGGACGAGCAGGACGACGCCGACCTCGAAGAACAGCGGCAGCCCGAGAATCGCGGCGATGAGGGCCATGATCCACGGCAGGCCGCCGCGCCCGACGCTGCCGACCATCGTCGACACGATCTTGGAGGCGCCCCCGGAGTCCTCGAGCATCTTGCCGATCATGGCGCCGAGCGCGATGAGCAGGCCGACCGAACCCGTCGTCGAGCCGAACCCGTTCGTGAAGCTGGTGACGATGGCTCCCGGCGGCATGGTGGCGATCGCGCCGAGGACGGCGGAGCCCAGCATGAGGGACAGGAACGGGTGCAGCTTGACGACTGTGATCAGCACGACGACGGCGAGGATCCCGACGATGCAGGCCACGAGCAGCTGGGCGTCCCCGGCGTATTTGGGCGGGTCCGCCATCGGCGTCGTCGCGGATGCCGTCGCCCCGACCCACGCCATCGACACTGGTCCCATCACGACTCCTGCTCGTCAGGGCGCGAAACGCCTCGTAGGAGAGTCCGTACCCGCTCGGCCCTGGACGTCAACTCCTCACAGGACGGGTAGCGTCGAGCACGATCCCCCTGACCGCGACGGAGGTGACCTGTGGGCGACCAGTTCGACGCGTCCTACTGGGAGGAGCGCTACCGCTCCGGTGGGCAGGAGGAGGTGGGGCCCAGCCCGCACCTCGTCTCCGGAGTCACCGGACTCGAACCCGGGCGCGCCCTCGAGGCGGGCTGCGGTGAGGGCGGCAACGCGATCTGGCTCGCGGAGCAGGGCTGGCAGGTCACCGCGGTCGACATCTCTCCCACGGCCCTGGACCGCGCCCGACAGCACGCCGCCCGGCTCGGTGGTGCGGCGGACCGGATCGACTGGGTCGAGGCGGACCTCACCGACCACCGGCTCGAGCCCGACTCGTTCGACCTCGTCACCTGCCACTACGTGCATCCCCGAGAGGGCCACCGCGAGCTGCTGACCCGCCTCGCTGCTGCCGTGGCGCCCGGGGGGACCCTGGTCGTCGTCGACCACGACGCGGCCGACGAGCACGCCCACGCCCACACCTCCCTCGACGGCCTCGTCACGGCGCTCGAGCCTGCCGCCTGGGATGTCGAGGTGCAGGAACCACGGGCCCGCGAGGTGGTCGCGCACGGCCGCCGAATCTCCTTGCGCGACAACGTCCTTGTGGCGCGAAAGAGGAGCTGAGGAGCACGAGGCGAACCAGCGGCATACGACTTCCGTGAATGGAGGCGAACCGGCTTCGACATCGAACCGCGGACGGCTATCCTGAGAGCGGTTGAGCCAGCAGCCCTACACCGTCCCGGTATCCGGTGACGCATGTCTTGGCCGCTGGCCAAGGACCAGGAGAACTGCTCGACATGTCGAAGCGCAAGGATCCGGCTCGCCACTTCACGCGGGCGAGTGCGCCACCCGTGGCCGCGTACAGGTACGACGCGGTCGCCGACCAGCTGTGGTGGTCACCCCAGATGTACGAGCTGTTCGGCTTCGCCCCGGGGGACGTGGTGCCGACCCTCGCCCTCATGGACGCCCACATCCACCCGGACGACCGGAAGATGGTGCACGAGGTCTGCTGCCCCGCGTGGCGCACGGGCCGCCCTTTCACGATTCGTCACCGCATCCTCGACGCGGGGCTCGGTGTCCGCGACATCATCGCGGTGGGGGAGTCGATCCTCGCCGGCGACCGGTACGCCACCGTCCATGCGTACTACGTCGACGTGACGACGGCGATCGGCAAGGACGTGCGCGCGGGCGTCACGGTCGCCCTCGAGGAGACGCTCCGCACGCGTGGTGTCATCGACCAGGTCAAGGGCGCCGTCATGCTCGCGTATGGCGTTGACGCGGACACCGCGTTCACCCTGCTGCGCGGCATCTCCAACAACCACAACCTCCGGCTCGCGCAGCTCGCGTACTACGTCGCGGACCGGCTCTCGAGCGTGGAGCGCGGGGCCGAGCCGGCCCAGGAGACGCTCTTCCAGATCCTCGCCTCGGTCGCGGAGCACCGCGCGGTCATCGAGGCGTGGCCGCTCCCGGACGCGCCCGCCCCGACCGGGGCCGAGCCGGTCTCGTCGGGGGCCAGCGAGTCCACGATCGGCCCCCCGACGGCATAGAGCCCCAGGGGCTAGCCTGCGGGGATGAGCAACGAGGAGCGGCGCCCGCCGCGGCGGCCGGCTTTTTTCAGCCCGTCCGCCCTGGAGGCGCACGGCGGGTTCTATGACCCGACGGAGGCGCTCCACGCGGCCCATGCCACCGCTGCCGTCCTGGTCCGTGCCGGTCGGGCCGCCGACGACCCGGACCTCACGAACCGCCTCATCGAGCTCGTCGACGAGATCGGGCTCTCGACGGTGGCCGAGCTCTGGTCGGAACGACCCGCGCGCACGCTGCCGGGAGCGCTGTGGCGGCTCTACGTCCTGCACGAATGGGTGCGGCGGGCCCCGGAGCAGGCCAGCCGTGAGTATGCCGCCGGCGTCCGGTTCACGGGCCCGAACCACGCCGTCGCCGGGGCCGCGGAGCCTCCGGGACCGGACGAGGTGCGTCGCGTCAGCGACGAGATCCTGCGCGGCGTCTTCGACGGCGACCTGGCCGTCGCCCTCGAGCGGGCGGCCGCGTTCTGCCGGGTCGTCTCGGCAGGGCGGGCCGACATCGGCGAGGGGGAGGACACGGCCGAGGGAGCCGCCAACGTGCTGGCCATGGCCGGCGACCTCGCCGCCTGCGCCGAACTGTGGCGGACCGGCGACCTCGCCTGAGCATGCTTTGGAGATCGTCGAAGCGACCCTTATTCTGGAACGCGCGTCGGGTCGCGGTAGCCCCGGGTCCCAAATTCTGCCGCTACGAGCGGCCCTGTGCCGAGAGGCGCTCCCGGCCCGACGCAACACTCAACGAAAGCGCTGGGGATTATCCCTCCGCGGCGTCCCTTCCACCCCTTAGATTTGTCTTATGACGCGTGAGGACGAGGGGTCACACGACCTGCTCGACACCAACCTGCGCGACGAGATCGAGCTCGTCAGCGATCTGGTCGTTGCTGCCTCCGGTACGGACCGGCACTTCACTCCTGACGAGGTGGACGCCCTGCTCGGGCTCCAGGACGAGGCGGCCTCGCCGCCCATCGGCGGGCGCGACGACGCGCCCCTGCTCGCGACGCCAGAGCGCGACGTCACCACGGATCCCGCTCGGCCGCACCTGGCCGAGACCTGACCGCGGGGTGGCGGGGAGGTAGCCGCCGGTTTGCGCTCCCGTGCCCCCGACGGCATAGCATCGTGCCGACCAGCCGTCACACGACCGGAGTTTGAAGTGGGCCTACGCCTCACCCCGCAGGAGACGAGTTTCTACTCGCTCTTCGCCACGTCAGCCAGTCTCCTCGTCGACGCCACCCGCGAGCTCACCAAGATGCTCGAGGTCGTCCCTGAGCAGCGGCAGCCGATCGCCGACCGGCTCAAGGAGCTCGAGCACGAGGGCGACGACGCCACGCACGAGATCATCAAGCGGGTCAACAGCTCGTTCATCACGCCGTTCGACCGCGAGGACATCCACGGTCTCGCGGCTCACCTCGACGACTGCATGGACCACATGGAGGAGGCCGCCGACCTCATCTGCCTCTACCGGATCGGGGAGCTCCCGGCCGGCCTCGCAGACCAGTTCGAGATCCTGTCCCGCATGGCCGAGGTGACGGCGCTCGCAATGCCGAAGCTCCGTTCGCTCAAGGACCTCTCCGCCTACTGGATCGAGATCAACCGCCTCGAGAACCAGGCGGACGAGCTGCACCGCAAGATGCTGGCGGAGCTGTTCAACAACGGCGCCGACCCGATCCACATCATCAAGGTCAAGGGAATCATCGACGGCTTCGAGGACGCAGCCGACTCGTTCGAGAAGGTTGCCCACATGGTCGAGGGCATCGCCGTCAAGGAGTCGTAACCCGTGTCAGACCTGCTGCCCATCGGCATCGTCATCGCGTTGGCCATGGGCTTCAACTACACGAACGGGTTCCACGACGCGGCCAACGCCATCGCGACGTCGGTCTCGACGCGGGCGCTCACCCCCCGGGCCGCGCTGCTCATGGCCGCGGTCGCGAACCTCGTTGGCGCCTTCTTCGGCACCAAGGTCGCCAAGACGATCGGCTCCGGCATCATCGATCAGCCCCATGGCGTGCGCGGCCTCTGGCTCGTCGGGGCCGCCCTCGTCGGTGCCATCGGCTGGAACCTCATCACCTGGTGGTTCGGCCTGCCCTCGTCGTCGTCGCATGCCCTCATCGGTGGCCTCGGCGGCGCCGCGCTCGTCGCCGGCATCGGGGTGAAGTGGTTCAACGTCTTCACCGTCGTCATCGTGCCGATGATCGTGTCCCCGATCGCGGGCCTCCTGCTGGGCTACCTGGTCATGACCGCGATCCTGTGGCTCTTCCGTCGGGTCCAACCGGGCAAGGTCCAGCGCGGCTTCCGGTGGGCGCAGACGGCCTCTGCCGCGGCCATGGCGTTCGGCCACGGCCTCCAGGACGCCTCGAAGACCGCGGGTGTCGTCGTGCTCGCGCTCACCGTCGCCGGCTACCACGAGGGCAACCACGTGCCGATCTGGGTCCTCGTGCTGTCGGCCATCGTGATCTCGCTCGGCACCTACTCCGGCGGGTGGCGCATCATGCGCACCCTCGGCCGGCGGATCATCCACCTGGCGCCGCCGCAGGGCTTCGCCGCCGAGACGACGGCCGCCGGGATCCTCTACGTCGCCGGCATGGCCTTCGGCGCGCCGATCTCGACGACCCACACGATCACCTCGGCGATCATGGGTGTCGGGGCCACCAAGCGGCTCTCCGCCGTCCGGTGGGGGGTCGCGGGCAACATCGTCGGCGCCTGGGTCCTGACCTTCCCGGGTGCCGCCCTCGTCGCCATCATCGCGTGGTTCGTGACGTACTTCTGGCACGGCTGACCCGCCGACGCGACCCCCGGGTTGAGGTGTTCCGGTAGCCGCTGAGCGCGCGCCGATACCTCAACCCGCGAGGGGGTATACCGCTCACCTCGCCCCGCGCGGACGGTCACGTCCCACCGAAGGCGGGTTCAGCGGCATACCTCTGCCTCGGCGTGGGTTTCCGGCCCCGGGTTTGAGGTATTCGGCCAGCCGCCGAGCGCGTGCGAATACCTCAACCCGCGATGGGGGGGTGCCGCTCAGCCGAAGCGGCCGGAGATGTAGTCCTCCGTCGCCTTCACGCTGGGGTTGTTGAAGATCCTGGTCGTGTCGTCGATCTCGATCAGGCGGCCCGGCTCACCCGTCGCCTTGAGGTTGAAGAAGGCCGTCCGGTCGGAGACGCGCGCCGCCTGCTGCATGTTGTGGGTGACGATGACGATGGTGTAGTCCGACTTGAGCCGGATGATCAGCTCCTCGATCGCCAGGGTCGAGATCGGGTCGAGCGCCGAGCAGGGCTCGTCCATGAGGAGCACCTGCGGCTGGACCGCGATCGCGCGGGCGATGCAGAGCCGCTGCTGCTGGCCACCGGAGAGGCCGGCGCCGGGCTTGCTGAGCCGGTCCTTGACCTCGTTCCAGAGGTTGGCCCCCTTGAGCGACTTCTCCACGATCCCGTCGAGGGTCGAGCGGCTCTTGACGCCGTTGAGGCGCAGGCCGGCGGCCACGTTGTCGTAGATCGACATCGTCGGGAACGGGTTGGGGCGCTGGAAGACCATGCCGACCGTCCGCCGGACGTGGACCGGGTCCATCGAGGGGGCGTAGAGGTCCTGGTCGTCGAGCATGACCTTGCC
>NZ_JBQCCV010000058.1:0-9500 GCF_051961875.1 Intrasporangium sp.
CAGGCGTTCCCTGACAAGACGGTCTGGTCACACTTCGGACAGGGCTACGGCTACGTCCCGCTCGTCCTGCCGTTCCTCGGACTGTGGTGGATCTGGCGGCACCGCGCCCTCGTGTCGGGATCGCCGGTGCAAGGAGCACCCGAAGCGCGTCGGTAGGGTGCTCGGCATGGATCAGCCCGCCGCGCCCCCGCCGACCGGCCCCCTCACCGTCCGTCCCATCACGCCGGAGCAGCTCGGCGCCGCGGTCGTCGACCTCGGTGGCAGCTTCCTCCAGACCCCGGCGTGGGCCCGCACGAAACCGGGCTGGCGCCGTACACCGCTCGGCTGGTTCGACGGGGCCGGCTCGCTCGTCGGTGCCGGCCTGGTCCTCTCGCGCAACATCCCGCGCCTCAGACGATCCTTCGCCTACCTGCCGGAGGGGCCTGCCCTGCCCTGGGAGGCCGTCGCCACCGACCCGTCCGCCTGGCTCGACCCGCTCGTGCGCTGGGCGAAGCAGGACGGCGCCTTCGCGCTCCGACTCGGCTTCCCGGTCGTCTCCCGCCGTTGGGCCCCGGACGCGGTCAAGAAGCAGATCGGTGAGGGCGGGTTGATGTCCTTCACGCAGCTGCCCCCCGACTTCGCCAGCCCCGTCGCGACCCGGCTCGAGTCGTGGCTCGACGAGCGCGCCTGGCAGCCCATCGGCTGGGGCAACACCGCCGCCGTCGGCCAGCCCCGCTACGTCTGTGTCGTCGACCTCAAGGGGCGCACCGCAGACGAGGTCCTCAAGGGCATGAACCAGCAATGGCGGCGCAACATCAAGAAGGCCGCCAAGGCGGGCGTCGAGGTCCGCACCGCCGGCGTCGAGGGCGTCGGCACCTTCCACGAGCTCTACGCCGAGACGGCGGAGCGCGACCACTTCTTCCCCCGGGCCAGGTCCTACTTCGACCAGATGATGCGCGCGTTCGGCGTGGGCGAGGACGGCATCAGCGCCCGGATCTATGAGGCGCACGTCGAGGGCGACGTGCTCGCCTCGGCCCTCATGGTCCGCGTCGGTGACATGTTCTCCTACCTCTACGGGGGGTCGACGAGCCGCAACCGCGAGGCTCGCGCCTCCAACGCCCTTCAGTGGCAGGCCATGCAGGACGCCATCGAGGCCGGCTGCACGGCATACGACTTCCGGGGCTTCAACACCTCGCTCGGCGCCACCGAGCCCCTGACGGGCCTGCTGCTGTTCAAGCTCGGGGCGGGGGCGGATGTCGTCGAGCACGTCGGCGAGCGTGAGCTCGTGCTGAGCCGGTTCTGGCACACGGCGTTCGAGAAGGCGATGGCGGTACGGGTCGCCATCAACAACCGGCGCGCAGGCGCCAACACCGAGTCCGAGGTCTGACGCGGGCACCCCTGCACCGGAACCGGTTGGCGGGGACCCAAACAACGCGCGCGGGCCGGACCTCAGTACGCTCGCGCGCATGCGTGCGCTCACGGGGCGACCTGTACTCCTTCTCGCCCTGGCCACAGGGGCGGTTCTCCTTTCGACCGCGAGCCGCTACGGCTACCACCGCGACGAGCTGTATTTCCTGCAAGCCGGGCGACACCTCGCTTGGGGCTACCCGGACCAGCCCCCTCTCGTTCCCATGGTGGCCGGTGCGATGGCGCACCTGGCGCCGGGATCACTCATGGCCCTGCGGGTGCCACCGGCGCTGATCGCCGCCCTGGTCGTGCTCCTGGCGGGGATGATGGCGCAGCGCCTGGGCGCGCTGCGTGGCGGACAGGTCCTTGCCGCCGCCGCCACGGCGGTCAGCGGCGTCGTCCTCGCCATGGGGCACATGCTGAGCACGGCCACCTTCGACCTGCTCGGCTGGACGGTGGTCACCTACCTGCTGCTCCGTCTGCTGCAGGGCGGGGGGAAGCGGTGGTGGCTGCTGGCGGGCTTGGCCGCGGGAGTGACGATGCTCGCCAATGTGCTCGTCGCCTTCCTCCTGGCGGGTTTCGTAGTCAGCGTTCTGCTGGTCGGTCCAAGGACGCTGCTGAGGTCGCCGGCCCCCTGGGTCGCGGCCCTCGTTGCGGGGTTGCTGGGGCTGCCCTACCTCGTCTGGCAGGCCCGGCACGGCTGGCCCCAGCTGCACGTGGCCTCGAGCATCGCCGAGGGCGGCAGCGGGACGTCGTCGACTCGGATCCTGTTCCTGCCGCTGCTGGTGCTCCAGGTCGGGCCGTGGCTGCTGCCCATCTGGTTGTGTGGGCTGGTCCGGCTGTGGCGTGATGCTGCCCTGCGCAGCCTGGCCCTGACGTTCGTCGTGCTGTTCGTGACGTTCCTACTGGTCGGCGGGAAGCCGTACTACCTCGCAGGGTTGCTTCCCCTGCTCGTGGCGGCGGGGGCTCAGCCGTTCATCGACCGGGTCCGCCGGCCCTGGGTGGCACCAGCGCTCGTCGCACTGGGCGTGCTGGCCTCCGTCGTTGTCCTGCCGTTGCTCCCCGTCCGGGCCGTCGGTCCCGTCGTCGCGGTGAACTACGACGCGGGCGAGACGGTCGGCTGGCCGCAGCTCGTGGGTCAGGTCGCCGCCGTCCACCGGACCCTCCCCGAGGGAACCGCGATCCTGACCGGGAACTACGGCCAGGCCGGAGCCATCGACCGGTACGGCCCTGCACTCGGACTGCCCCGTGCCTTCAGCGGTCACAACGGCTACGCGGACTGGGGCCCCCCGCAGGAGGCCGTACCCGTGCTCGCTGTCGGGATCGATCGCGGGCTGCTGCAGCAGGAGTGCCAAACGTTGCAGCCGTCCGGACGGTTGGTCAACGCCTTCGGGATCGACAACGAAGAGAACGGCACGCTGATGGACTATTGCGTCCCGCGCCGACCATGGCAGGAGTTGTGGCCCCGCTTCGCTCATCTGGGCTGACAGGCAAGTACCGGGTTTCCGCGCGGTGCCAGCGGCGCGCGCCCGACGGATAGCGTGCTGATATGAACTCCCTGCGATCCGCTCCCGGGCCGCGCTGGTGAACCGGCCCTCCGGTGGTTCCGGCGACGTCGTTGCGCCGAAGGGCTCTCGTTCGGAGCCCGCTGTGGAGGAGGCCTACGAGCGCCTGGTCGGCGAAGGTCACGAGCGCCTGGACCGGCCGCTGCTCCCGCTGCTGTCGACCGGCCTCCTTGGCGGCGTCGACGTCGGGGTGGGCGTGCTGATCTACCTCGTGGTGGAGGCCGCGACCGGCAACCACCTGCTCGCATCGCTGGCGTTCAGCATCGGCTTCGTGGCTCTGCTGCTCGCCAAGAGCGAGCTGTTCACGGAGAACTTCTTGGTGCCGGTCCTTTCCGTGATCGCCAAGGTGGGGACGCTCGGGCAGCTTGTCAGGCTGTGGGTTGTCACGCTGGCGGCCAACCTGGTCGCCGGTTTCGCCATGGCGGGCATGATCGTGGTGGCGCTCCCCGAGGTGCACGGGGCGGCGGTGAGGGCCGGCTCGCATTACGCCCACCTCGGCGTCACGTGGCGCTCGTTCTTCCTGGCGGTGCTGGCGGGTGCGGTGATCACGTTGTTGACGCGGATGCAGCATGCGACCGAGAACCTCGGGGTCCGCCTGGTGCCTGCCGTGCTCATGTCGTTCGTGCTCGTCGGTGCACAGCTCTTCCACTCGGTGCTGGACTCGATCTTGATGTTCGCCGGACTGTGGACCGGCCACGCCGACTACGGCTACCTCGACTGGTCGCGCGCGCGCGGCTGGGCCGCGTTCGGCAATCTCGTCGGGGGACTCGTGCTCGTCACCGGTATCCGCTTGCTCCGCGTGCCGCACCGGGTCGCCGAGAGCCGCGAGCAGGGACAGAACGGCTGAGCGGGCGAGCGGGCCCGGAGGAACGCCTGGGAGTCGCCCAGATCCGAAGCGGGAGGTTGGCCGACGGACGCCAATGACGAGTCCGAAGTCTGAGGCTCACTTCCAGCCGAGCTCTCCGCTCGTCACCGTGCAGGTCGCGCGCGTGCGGCCCTGCTGGTAGGCGACGGTCACGCCCGCGACCACGATGCGGCACGCCACGGTGTCGTCGGGCCTCGGGGCCCGGACGTCGGCCGCGAGCAACGGCATGGGCATGGTCGGCGAGGGCACGAGCGAGGTTGCCGGCAGCTCGAGGGCAACCGTCCCGGTCTGGCCCTGGAAGCTCTGACGGGTGGCGGTGCCGCTCCCCCCGAGGAACACGGTGTACGGCCGGTTTGTCGGCCCGCTCAGCTCGACCCGGATCTTCGTCGCCGACGTCGGGACGTTCGTCGGGCGAGCACCGCCAGGCAGGGGCGTCGGTCGCAGGTTCGGCGGGAACTGAGTGGACCGAGCCGTGGGCATGAGTGGGCTTGGTGCGCTGCCGGGCAGGGTGATTGTCGGGGGTGGCCCGTACGGCAGGCTCGGGGTCGGCCCAGACGGATAGGTGTTGGTGCGCAGTGGCGCAGGCGGCACCAAGCCCTGTGGCGAGGGCCACGCCGGCGCCGTGCGGGTCGAGAGGGGCTCGTCGACCGCGAAGGTCTGCTCGACCACGAGGCCGCTCCAGAGGAACCACGCGAGAAAGGGCAGGAGGACCAGCACGACGATCCCGCCCACGTGCCACCCTTTCAACCGCACCGGCCCGAAGCGGCTCGAGTGGACCGGCAGCTCTGGCATCGCACCACCGGAGGCATCAGCCATCGCGCCGAAGGCCGGTAGCTCATGGCCCCGGTCCGCCGGCGGGCGGGCGGGCTCCGGCACCCAGTCCGGGTCGAGGCCCGGCGGAACCGTCATGTGGCGCTGCTCCTCATCGGGTCCGCGGCACCTCACACGTGGCGGTGCCGTCACCCGTGCCGATGGAGACGAGCGCCTCGTCGAGGTAGACGCGGCACTGGAGTTCTGCCTGTCCGTCGGCACTTTGGACGGTGACCGCAAGGCTGTTGTGCGGGTTGTTGCGGGTGAGACTCGCCCCATAGGGCAGGGCCACCTCGCCCGTGTCGAGGCCGTAGCCATCGTCCGTCGTGACTCCGACCGTTGCCCTTGGATCCTGGCCGACCACCTCCAGACGGAACGACATCGTTCCCTCGGGAATCTCATCGAGGGGCGTGTCGGCCGGCTGCAGCCGCCCCGTGGGCGCCGTCAGCGACGGCTCGAGATCGATGCCCGGGGACGACTCGCCGTATGCGCTCCCGTGCCCGATGCCACCCGCGCCTCCGCTCCCACTGTGGTGGGTCGACATCATGGACAGCAAGAGGATGACACCGATGACCGCCCAGCGCGCCCTCCTCCTGCCCGACGGGGGAGCGCACTGTACGGGTGCCGACGGCGGCGCTGGAAGGGGTGGGGGAGCCGGCCCCCACCAGCTCTCGGGTGGCGGGGTGGCGGCCTCGTCCGGGAACGCGACATACCGGTCGTGGTCCGGGTCCGGGTCCGGGATCTCCGGTCGAGCGTCCATGCCCCTCCATGCCCTCCTTGCCGGCTACCGGCCCTTGGACCCTATGTGCGGCGGGCCGGTTCCGCAGGACGAATCCCGCTCGGCGCCGAGAGAGTCCTTATCGCCACGTCGGCACCTCGCACGTCGCCCTGTCCTGCCCCGTCCCGATCGCGACGAGGTCCGGGCCGAGATAGACGCGGCACTGGACCTGCCGATAGGCGTAGGCACTCGTGACCGTGACGCTCAGCACGTCGTCCGCGTTGTCGCGGGTGAGCTCACCCCAGAAAGGCAGGCTCACCGTCCTCGCCCCCTGCGGGGTCCCGTACTGCGTCCCCACCTCGAGACCGGCGCGTGGATCCGTGCCGACGACCTCGAGCCGGAAGGTCGTCGTGCCCGACGGGATCCTGAAGAGAGGCGCGTCCTCCGGGAGGAGCTCGGCGTTGAAGCCGACGTGATCGGGGGTCAGGTGGACGGCACCAGACTGCTCCACCTGGGACACCTCGGGCCGGCCGTAGAAGGGCCCGCCATCGGAGTCCGCCTGTGACATGAATCCGCCCAGGAGCAGGGCCGCGAGCAGGAACCACCAGCCGGTGCTCCTGCGGCTCGTGCGACCGGCGCCCGACGGAGCAGCTGGGGCCGGGCGGGGTGGCCGCGGCGGAGACGGTGTCGGTGCCCACCAGCCGGCAGGGAGCGGCTCCGGCCGCTCCTCCGGGAACGCGACATGCCTGTCGTGCTGCGGGTCCGGGATCTCCGGTCGAGCGTCCATGCCCCCTCCTTGCCGCCTGCCGGCCCTTGGACCCTATGAGCGCCGGGCCGGTTCCACCGGAGAAACCCGTTCGGCGCGCCGAGGCACGCCACATATCCTGTCGCTCATGCCCGAGGAGCCCGCGCCCGCCCAGTCGCGCTCGCGTCGCTCCCGCCGCGGGCCGTCCCGACGAGGCCGTATGCCGCTCAGTCCCGAGCAGCGCGCTGCCCGCCGAGCGCATCGGGCCGGACTGGTCCCCCCGATCACCTATCCGGAGCAGCTGCCGGTCGTCGAGCACCGCGAGGAGCTCGCCGAGGTGATCCGCGACCACCAGGTGGTCGTCATCGCGGGCGAGACCGGCTCCGGCAAGACGACGCAGATCCCGAAGATCTGTCTCGAGCTGGGCCGCGGCCTGGACGGGATGATCGGCCACACGCAGCCGCGGCGGATCGCCGCCCGGGCGGTCGCGGAGCGCCTCTCCGAGGAGCTCGACGTCGAGCTCGGGAGCACCGTCGGCTACCAGGTCCGCTTCACCGACCACACGAGCCCGGACACCCTCGTCAAGGTCATGACCGACGGCATCCTCCTGGCCGAGATGCAGCACGACCGCGACCTGCGCCGCTACGACACGATCATCATCGACGAGGCTCACGAGCGCAGCCTCAACATCGACTTCATCCTCGGCTACCTCAAGCAGCTGCTCCCGCGCCGGCCCGAGCTCAAGGTCATCATCACGTCGGCGACGATCGACCCCGAGCGGTTCGCCGAGCACTTCGCCGACGCACACGGCAGGCCGGCGCCCATCGTCGAGGTGTCCGGCCGGACCTACCCGGTCGAGATCCGCTACCGCCCCCTCATCGACCCGGACCAGCCCGAGCGTGAGGAGAAGGACCTCATGACGGGTATCTGCGACGCCGTCCTCGAGCTGTGGACCGAGCGGCACTCGGGGCCGAGCTCGGACATCCTCGTCTTCCTCTCGGGCGAACGGGAGATCAAGGACGCCGCCGACGCGATCACGGGACTGCAGCTGCCCGTCACCGAGGTGCTGCCCCTCTACGGCCGGCTCTCCGCCGCCGAGCAGCACCGGGTCTTCTCACGGCACACGGGCCGGCGAATCGTCCTCGCCACCAACGTCGCCGAGACCACGCTGAACGTGCCCGGTATCCGCTACGTCATCGACAGTGGGACCGCACGGATCTCCCGCTACAGCCAGCGGCTCAAGGTCCAGCGCCTGCCCATCGAGCCGGTCAGCCAGGCCTCGGCGAACCAGCGGTCCGGTCGGTGCGGCCGTGTCTCCGAAGGTATCGCGGTCCGGCTCTACTCGGAGGAGGACTTCGAGTCCCGGCCGGAGTACACCGACCCCGAGATCCTCCGGACGAGTCTCGCCTCGGTCATCCTCCAGATGACGACGCTGGGCCTCGGCGACGTCGAGGCCTTCCCCTTCATCGACCCCCCGGACTCCCGCCAGGTGACCGACGGCGTCCGCCTTCTGGAGGAGCTGCAGGCCTTCGCGAGCGAGGACGGCACCACGCCCCGGCGGGGAGGGAGCCGGCGCGCGGGCCGCAAGCTCACGCCATACGGACGGACCATGGCGGGGCTGCCGATCGACCCGCGGCACGCGCGGATGGTCATCGAGGCGGACAAGCGCGGCGTCCTGCGCGAGGTGCTCGTCATCGTCGCTGCCCTCTCCATCCAGGACCCGCGCGAACGGCCCCAGGACAAGCAGGAGCTCGCTAACGCTGCGCACAAGCGCTTCCACGACGAGCACTCCGACTTCGTCACCTGGCTCAACCTCTGGCGCTACCTCCGGGAGCAGCAAAAAGCCTTGTCCTCCAGTGCCTTTCGGCGCATGTGCAAGGCCGAGTTCCTCCACTACCTACGGGTGCGGGAGTGGCAGGACCTGCACGCCCAGGTCAAGCAGGCGGCCAAGCAGGCGGGGCTCGACGTGTCGCGGGGGAGCGTCCACTGCGAGGTGGACACCGACGCGGTCCACCAGGCGCTGCTGGCCGGACTCCTCTCGCACGTCGGGGTCCGTGACGAGCAGCGGCGCGAGTACCTCGGTGCCCGCGGAGCCCGATTCGGGATCTCGCCCGTCTCGGCGCTGTTCCGCAAGCAACCGCAGTTCGTCATGGCCGAGGAGCTCGTCGAGACGACCCGGCTCTGGGCCCGGATCAACGCGCGCATCGACCCCGGATGGGCCGAGGAACTGGGTGCGCACCTGGTCAAGCGGCAGTACTCGGAGCCCCGCTGGTCGGGGCGGCGCGGCTCGGCCGTCGCGACGGAGCGGGTGACCCTCTACGGCGTGCCGCTCGTCGTCGGTCGCACCGTTGGGCTCGGGCGCGTCGACCCGGAGCTCGCCCGTGACCTCTTCATCCGGCACGCCCTCGTCGAGGGTGACTGGAACAGCCCGCACACCTTCCTCAAGGAGAACGCCGCGCTCGTCGAGCGGATCGGCGAGCTCGAGGCGCGCACGCGACGACGCGACCTCGTCGTCGACGACAACACGCTCGTCGCCTTCTACGACAAGCGAATTCCCCAGTCCGGTGTCTCAGGGCGGCACTTCGACACCTGGTGGAAGAAGGCACGTCGGCAGGATCCGGACCAGCTCACCTTCACCGAGGACCTGCTGCTGCGTGACTCCGCCGACGCGATCGTCGGGGGCGACTACCCGACGACGTGGCGCCAGGGGGACAACGTCCTGCCGGTGACGTACCAGTTCGAGCCCGGCTCACCTCAGGACGGCGCGACCGTCCACATCCCCGTCGACCACCTCAACCAGGTGACCGCGGTCGGTTTCGACTGGGAGGTGCCCGGCTTCCGCGAGGAGCTCGTCACGTCCCTCATCAGGTCACTGCCCAAGGCGGTCCGGCGCCACCTCGTGCCGGCTCCGGACCACGCCCGGGCCGTCCTGCCCGAGCTCGACCCGTCCGCAGGGCCACTGGTCGAGGCGCTCGCCGGCGCGTTGCGGCGCCGGGCCGGCGTCGCTGTGTCGGCTGGCGACTTCGACTGGTCGCGTGTGCCGGACCACCTCCGGGTCACCTTCTCCGTGGACCGCGCCGACGGGACGCCGATCGCCACCGGCAAGGACCTCGAGGCAGTCCGGGAGGCGGCCGCCCCCGCCCTGCGGCGAGAGGTCCGGGCCGCGAGCTCGGCCATCGAGCGGAAGGGCCTCACCTCGTGGACGATCGACACCGTGCCGGAGACCTTCGAGAGCGGCGAGGGCGTCGTCGGCTACCCGGCGCTCGTGGACCGAGGGGACTCGGTCGACCTGCAGGTGCTGCCGACCCGGGCGGAGGCAGAGGCCGAGCACCGGCTCGGGGTGCGGCGGCTGCTCCTGCTCGGCATCACGCCGCCCTGGCGCCAGGTGCTCGCCCGGCTCACGAACACCCA
>NZ_JBQCCV010000059.1:0-12694 GCF_051961875.1 Intrasporangium sp.
GTGCTCGGGTCGAACGACTACTTCGGTCCGTCCATCAAGAACCCGCTGAAGTACCTCTGGCACCGGGGGCCGGTCCGGGGCCGGGCGCCGGCGACGCGACTGCCGGTGGAGTCGCTCGTGTCCGGGCTGGAGGGACGCGGCGGGCTGAACCAGACGAACCGGAGGGCGTCGCTGCGACTGCAGGGGATGCGGATCGACTTCGTCGGGGTGGACGACCCGCACCTGCGGTATGACCGGCTCGACGTGGTGAGAGGCCCGGCTTCCCCCGAGGCGGCGGTGACGATCGGGGTCACGCACGCGCCATACCAGCGGGTGCTGGACGCGTTCGCGGCGGATGGGGCCCGCCTCGTGATCGCTGGGCACACGCACGGCGGCCAGGTCTGCCTGCCCGGCTATGGGGCGCTCGTGACCAACTGCGACGTCGACACGAGCCGGGCCAAGGGCCTGTCGCGGTGGTGGGTCGGCGCGGGGCACGGTCGGGGTGCGCCGGTGCTGCCTTCGTCGTCGGCGCCTGAGGATGCGGCCTGGTTGCACGTGTCGGCCGGTCTCGGGACGTCGCCCACGGCGCCCGTGCGTCTCGCGTGCCGCCCCGAGGCGACCCTGATGACGCTCGTCGCCGCCGGCTGCGGGCGTCCGGTCTTCAGCACATCGTTAACCCGGTGGGTCCCGCTGTGCTGAAGACCCGACGTGGGCGTCCCTCCACCGGGGTCGATTCGGAGATGGAGCGCAGGCTGCGCTAGCATCTCTCCTTGCTGCCACCCGTACGGGCCGGCGGCACCGGGGTGTGGCGCAGCTTGGTAGCGCGCTTCGTTCGGGACGAAGAGGTCGCAGGTTCAAATCCTGTCACCCCGACCAATCGAAATAGCAGGTTAGAGGCCCTTTACCCACATCGGGTGAAGGGCCTTCGCCGTCGCTGAGTGACCAACTGAGTGACCATTGCTCCGCATCGCCCTTCCCGAACAGCCCATCCATGGCCGTCGCTCCGGTCTGGGGCACTGGCCGGATCGAAGACGAGCGCATGATCGTGCCAGGGCTGGCGCAACTCCTGACCAAGTTTCCTGCGTGCTATTTCACTGACTTGGCAGATGCCTTCGCGCGCAATGCCATCCAGGCCGCGTATGCGCCACTTGCAATACCAAGCCCAACGCCGAGCACCTGCGACGGTTGCGGTGCTGGGAAGCTACCCAGGACGAAGTTTGTCCACATCAGGATGAAAGCCCCGCTGCCCACCCCAACCGCAGCGCCCAACCATGCTGGTGAAGGGATGGGACCTTTGAGCAGGAGCCAGAGGCCCGAAGAAACCACCGCCAAGGGCCCAATTCCTAAAGATCCAGCGATCAACAGGGAAAGCACATCATACAGAAAGTCCACGAGGCCCTTTGGCGGCACATACAGGGCGTCAATCGCGATTCCTGTTGCATAGTCCACAAGCGCGAATCCAACAAGAGATCGCGCAAACGCCTTGCCCCCACGCTTCCCCTGATAGGCGTCCACGTTGACTGGCCCCTCTCTGGTAGGCACGTGACACTCGACTTCCTGTGACCCCGACCGTGTCATATCGCACGACATCGGCGACAAACGGACCTACGAAACGTGGGTCCGTTGTCCATTTTCGGGTCCGGTCGAGGGGCCCGCCCGATGCCTCGGAGTGACGGCTCCGGCCTCGCTCGTGCCGCGGATTCTCAACGCGACAGGTGCTTTCCGCGCGGGTACGGTCCAAAAGATGAGCCGACAGACACGAAGCACCAGACGTTGGGTCGTGGCAGGTGTCAGCGCGGGCCTCCCGCTCGCCCTGCTCGCCCCGCAGGCGGGCGCTCAGCCCTCGGCGTCTCCCTCCACCCAGAGCACGACCTCCTCCGATCGTGGCTGGCATGGCCGGCCCACGCCGCTGCCGAAGGCCCCCGTCATGACGGGGTCTGGCGGTGCCGTCAGCTCCGTCGACCGCGACGCCTCGCAGGTCGGCATCGACGGCCCCGCCCGCGGCGGAACCGCGGCCGACGCGGCCGTGGCCACGGCCGCCGCCCTGGGCGTCACCGAGCCGTACAGCGCCGGCATCGGCGGTGGCGGCTTCCTCGTCTACTACGACGCCCGCGCGAAGAAGGTCAGCACCATCGACGGGCGCGAGACCGCGCCGGCGACGTTCACCGAGAACACCTTCCGCAAGCCGGACGGCTCGGCGATGGACTTCAACACGGTCGTCAACTCCGGACTGTCCGTGGGCATCCCCGGCACGCCGGCGCTCTGGGCCAAGGCGCTGCGCGACCACGGCACGCTGTCGTTCAACGAGGCCCTCAAGCCCGCCGAGCGCCTCGCGGCGAAGGGCTTCGTCGTCGACCAGACCTTCCACGACCAGACAGCCCAGAACGCAGCGCGATTCTCGAAGTTCCCCGAGACGGCGCGCATCTTCCTCCGCGACGGCCAGGCCCCGGCTGTCGGGTCGGTGTTCACCAACCCCGACATGGCCAAGGCCTACCGGACGCTGCGCATGCAGGGCGTCGACGTGCTCTACCGCGGGCGGCTCGGCGAGGCCATCGTCCGAGAGTCGAACGCTCCGCACACCGCCCCCGGCGTCAGCGTCATGGGCGGGCAGATGACGATGCGTGACCTCGCCGCCTACCAAGCCCTGACGAAGGCACCGATCCACTCGCAGTACAAGGGCCTCGACGTCTATGGCATGCCGGTGCCGAGCTCGGGCGGCATCGCCGTGGCCGAGATCCTCAACCTCATGAAGGCCTACGAGGACCGCACCGGCAAGGCCACCTCGCAGGTGTCCGACGTCGACTACCTGCACCGGTTCTCCGAGGCCTCGGCGACGGCGTTCGCCGACCGCAACCGCTACGTCGGCGACGTGCCGAACGTGCCCGTGTCCGAGCTGATCAACCCCAAGTTCGCCGCCGAGCGGGCCTGCTCCTTCGACCCGACTCGGGCCCAGCCGCGCCCGATCCCGTTCGGCTCGCCCGACGGCAGCTACACGTCATGCACACCCGGTACAACGGCGCAGCCCGAGCCCTACGAGGGCCACTCGACCACGCACCTGACGGCGACCGACCGCTGGGGCAACGTCGCCTCGTACACCCTGACGATCGAGCAGACCGGCGGCTCGGGCATCACCGTGCCGGGCTGGGGCTTCCTGCTCAACAACGAGCTGACCGACTTCAACTTCACCCCGCTGACCCCGGGCGTGCCCGACCCCAACCTGCCCGGTCCGGGCAAGCGGCCGCGGTCCTCGATGAGCCCGACGATCCTCATGAAGGACGGCGCGCCGTTCCTCTCCGTTGGCTCGCCCGGCGGCGCGACAATCATCACGTCCGTGTCGCAGACCGTCCTCGGCTACCTCGACCGCGACCTGTCGCTTGTGGATGCCATCGCTGCGCCTCGCCTGTCCTCGCGCAACGGCTCGTCGGAGGGCGCCGAGCCGGCGTTCCTCGCGAGCCCGGCCGCAGCGCGCCTCGGGGCGCTCGGGCACGCGCTGTCCGACGCCGGCGAGATCGGCGCCGTGACCGCGATCCACAGTCTCGGGCAGGGCAGGTTCGAGGCGGCCGCCGAGCCGGTCCGTCGCGGTGGCGGCTCGGCCATGGTGGTGCAGCCCACGCCGTGAACCAGCCCGTCTGACTCGCCACTCACGAGTCGCACCTCCCGCACTGCTCCCGCCACGGGCGCAGTGCGTGAGTGCTGTCCGTGGACCCGCGCCGCCACCTCAGCGCGACCTCAGGATCTGTTCAAGGTTCGGTAAAGAACCCTTTTCAGGTCGGGACCCGATACGTATGGTCGAAATGTCCGATTTCCTAGTTGAGAAAGGGTGCTGCGGATGACCTCTCGACGAAACCGGACCCGGCCGCACCCACCGTAACGATGCGGCCGTGCGCGATGAGCGAGCCGGTGGACCGGCCAGGACCCGCGTGACGACACCGCACCCGAGAAGCGAGCGCGCCGCTTTTTCCCCCGAGCAGGCAGCGCCGCTCCCGCCAGGTGTCTCCACCCGCCCGGGATCCCGGCCTCACCCTTGACCCGGTGACCACGACGGGCCCCATCGCGCCTCCGGGCGGGCTTCTGGGATCCCGCCCACGGGCCCCATCCGGCGGTGACCGGGTGGGGCCCTTCCCTGCGGGCCAGCCCGCCGCCGGTCAGATTGGGCTCAACTTCCATGGGTAGCGTCCGCTGATGACGGATCCCTCAGCATCGAGCGACGTGCACGCAGACCGGGGACATCGCCGTGGCTCACCCGCCCGGACGAGCGCTGCGTCCGAGGGTCAGGACCCGGCACGGTGGCGGGCCCTCAGCGTCTGCCTCGTCGCCGGGTTCATGACGCTGATGGACGTCAGCATCGTCAACGTCGCCCTGCCCTCGATCAGCTCGGGACTGCAGGCGAGCACGAGCGACCTCCAGTGGATCCTGTCGGGCTACGCCCTGACCTTCGGGCTGGTGCTGGTGCCGTCCGGCCGGCTCGGGGACGCGCGCGGCAGACGGACGATGTTCGTGGTCGGGGTGGCGGTCTTCACCCTCAGCAGCCTGGCCGCCGGTCTGGCGCCGACGGCCCTCGCACTCGTCGTCGCCCGCCTCGTTCAGGGCATCGGCGGCGGCCTGCTCAACCCGCAGATCAACGGCCTCATCCAGGAGCTGTTCCGCGGCGCCGAGCGCGGCAAGGCCTTCGGTCTGCTCGGCGCCACCATCGGGGTCTCGACGGCCATCGGCCCGCTCCTCGGCGGGGCCATCATCAAGTTGCTCGGCACCGACACCGGCTGGCGCTGGATCTTCTTCGTCAACCTGCCGGTCGGCATCGCGTGCATCCTGCTCACCTTCCGCTTCGTCCATCCGCGTCCGAGCGGCGAGCGCCACCGGGAGGACCTCGACCCCCTCGGCGTCGCCCTGCTCGGCCTGGCGGTCTTCGCGGTCCTGCTCCCCCTCGTCCAGGAACGGCAGTGGCCGGGCGCCGGCAAGTGGTGGCTGCTGCTCGCCGGCGCCGTGCTGCTCGTCCTCTTCATCTGGTGGGAGCGTCACCATGCCGACCACGGGGGCGCCCCACTGATCGACCTGCGCCTGTTCCGGATGGAGAGCTACACCGCCGGCAACGTCATCGGCCTGCTCTACTTCTCCGGCTTCACGAGCATCTTCTTCATCCTCACGCTCTATCTCCAGCTCGGCCTGGGCTACACGGCCCTCATGGCCGGGCTCGCCGTCACGCCCTTCGCCCTCGGGTCGGCCGTCGCCGCGGGTGTCGGCGGGCGACTCGTCACGCAGTACGGCCGGCCGCTCGTCGCCCTCGGACTGCTTGTCGTCATCGTCGGGCTGATCCTCACCGATCTCGTCATCACCCTCCGGGGGCACGATCCGAGCTGGTGGATCGAGCCTCCCCTGCTGCTCGCCGGTCTCGGGAGCGGCCTGGTCATCTCACCCAACGTGACCCTCACAGTGTCGGAGGTCCCCGTGTCCCAGGCCGGCACGGCGGGCGGCGTGCTGCAGACCGGTCAGCGCATCGGGACGGCCGCGGGCATCGCCCTCATCGGCTCGGTGTTCTTCGCCCGGCTCGCCAGCGGGCATGGCGACTTCGCCGCCGCGACTGGCCTCGCCGTCCGGGTCACTGTCATCCTCGTGGTCGTCGCCTTGGTCGCCGCGCTCGTCGACGTGTTCGCGTCGCGACGGCATGCCGCGCGCTGACCCCCGAGCGCGCCTCGCCCAGACCCTCGTCCCGTGATCGGGTGCCGTCGCCGTGCCGTGGCACGTCGCGGACCGCATCCGCCCCAATAGCCCATTCGTCCGTCCCCATCGCTCCCGAGTCTCCCCGCCGTCGAGTGTCCGGCGGGTCGCCGGGGTTCACAAACGATTTTCAGAAATGGGTATGCCGCTGAGCGACCTGACGCGCGCAAGCTCACTCAGCGACATACGACCTATCGGACAGGGCGGACGAGCGGAAGCGCGCCGAGACCCGGCGCCCCACGGATCCGAGGTGCGTCCAGACCCACCAGTACGCCAGACCGAAGGCCGTCGCGCCGACGAAGGTCAACGGCGGGACGCCGAGGCCGCGGAGCACCTCGAGCGCCTGCCAGTGGGCGACGTAGATGTAGAGGGAGGCGGCGGCGAGAACCTGGATGGCCGTGACGAGGGTCGCCGGCACCGGCGTGACCGGCCGCCAGAGCATGAGCAGGACGAAGGCGATCGTCAGGCCGTCGCGGGCCGGGTTGAACGAGAAGGTCCCGATCGAGGCCACCACGACCGCCGTCAGGACCCAGCGCTGCCGTCGCGTCACGGCCCGCGCGAGGCTCCAGCCGAGCAGGAAGAGGTAGAGGACGACGAGGGCCGAGCCGTGCATCCGCGGGACCGGCAGGTCGAGGATCGGCAGCCGGAACAGGACGAACGCGGCGACGGTCAGGGTGAGCGGGACCCCGAGCGGCCATCGCCTCTCGGCCCGGTGGAAGGCAGGCACCGCACACAGCGCCGCGGCCACGAGCAGCGCGACGACCAACGCCTCGATGAACCAGAAGCGCCACGGCCGCCCCAGTCGCTCCTCACCGAAGATCCAGTTGCCCAGGAAGAGGTTGCGAGGCTCGTACAACCCGCTGAGGAAATGCGCGCCCCAGATGACCACGAGACTCGGGACGACGACCCTCCAGGCGCTCCGGACGATCCGCCGCACCCGCGCCCGCCGGTCCGGCTCCGAGAGCTGGAATCGCACGAGCTGGTAGCCTGCGATGACCAGCAGGGCGTTCGCCGTCCCTTGCAGCGCAAAGAGATCCGCGTGGGTGCCCACGATGAGCAGGATCGCGAGTGCGCGCAGCCAGACGCTCGTCTCCATCGAGCGCCACCGCACTGGGACGCGCCGCAGGGAGCGCTCACTCGACGGGGAGGGCGACGGGGTGGCGCGCGACTCGCGCAGGCGCTCCAGCTCGGCCACCGGAGTCACGTGCCAGCTCGGGGGCAGCTGCCCGAGCAGGTCCTCCAGCCGGATCGACACCTCGACATAGGAGAGCGAGTCGCCCCCGAGGGAGGTGAACGTCGAGTCGGGGCCCACGTCCCGGCGGTGCAGGAGGGCGGCATACAGGGCGGCGACGGGGAGCGGGCCGCTGGCGCTCGGTGGCCCCTCGGCCGGCGCGCCGGCCAGGCGGACGACCCCTGCGTAGTCGGGCTTCCCGGTCGGCAGGGTCGGGTGCTCGTCGACGGCGACCACCGAGACCGCCCCCCGAGGGACACCTGAGGCGCGAAGCACTTTGCGGCGCAACGCCTCTCGCGCCGGCGCTGCCCCAAGTCCGCACGCCGACACGATGACGCAGCCGTCGCGCCCGGCGCACCGGACATCGCACCCCTCGCTCCGCAGGGCGCACTCGAGGCCGTCCAGGTCGACCCGGTGGCCGAGCACCTTGACGAAGCGCGCCTTGCGCCCGACGACCTCGACGAGCCCGTCGGCGGTGACGCGGCCGAGGTCGCCGGTCCGCAGCGCGTCGACGGTGCGCCCCTGCGCGAGGTCGGCCGGCGACGTCGCGTAGCCGAGCATGACGTTCGGCCCGCGGTAGACGATCTCGCCGCCCTCGATCTCGATCGACCCACCCGGCACCGGCACCCCGACCGCGGTGGGGTGGTCGATGGCGAGCTCCGGTGGCAGGTAGGCCATCCGCGCCGTCGCCTCGGTCTGGCCGTACATGACGTAGAGGTCCCAGCCGCGCCGCTGCCCGAGCTCGGCCCACTGCCGCACGCGCTCCGGGTCCATCCGCCCGCCGGCCTGGGTCACGTACCTCAGCCGGGGCAGGTCGCGCTCGGCGAACCCGCTCCGCTCGAGCATCTCGAACGTGTGTGGCACGCCGGGGAAGGTCGTCGCGCCCGCCTCGGCGAAGAGTCGCCAGAAGCACTCGTCGACCACCGACAGCTCGGTGAGGAGCACGGCCGCCCCCTGGGCGAGGTGCGTGTGCAGCACGGACAGGCCGTAGGAGTAGGTGAGCGGCAGGGTCGTGGCGGCGCAGTCATCCGGGCGGACGCCGAGATACTCGCTGATCTGCTCGGCGTTCGCCGCGAGGTTCTCGGCGGAGAGGCGGACGAGCTTCGCCGAGCCGGTCGACCCGCTCGTGCTGAGCAGGAGCGCGAGCTCGGGGTGCAGCTCGTGCTGTGGCTCGCTGCGCCGGATCTCGACCGTCCCGCTCGGGCCGAGCACGATGTCCGGGTCGTATGCCGCGGTCAGCCGTCCCGCGGGCCCGCCCGGACCCGCCGCGGTGAGCAGCACGACGTGCCCGGCCGCGAGCGCGGCGAGGTAGCCGACCACGGTGTCGAGGGTGTTGCGCCCCTCGAGGAGGACGAGGCGGCGCGAGCCCGCCAGGCGCCCGGCGAGCCGCTCCACGCGAGCGGCGAGCGCGGCATACGTGACCTGCTCGTCCCCCGTGACGATCGCGACCCGCTCGCCGTGCTCGGCGAGCCCGTCGACCCACGGCAGCAGCGTGCGCGCGGGGGGCGGCGGGGGCGTCGGCGCTGCCGGCGAGATGGACGTCACGGCGGGCAGTCAATAAGGTTAGGCACACCTAAGTCAACTTGCCTGCTCGATTTCGGCGAGGCCTTGAGGTCCGCTACTCTGAATTAGGTAAGGCAACCCTTGCTTATATCGTGAGATGCATCACGCCCGCCTCTCCGACTACCCCGATCGCACCTGGAGAACCCCTGTGACCCGAAGCCGAGCCGCCGCCCTGGCCGCCGTCGTCGCGACGTCGGCGCTCGTGCTCAGCGCATGCGGGGGCAGCCTCGAGGCCAAGGGTGAGCTCGACACCACCAAGCTGACGATCTACAGCGCCCAGCACAAGAACCTCACCGAGGAGTGGGCCAAGGCCTTCCAGGACAAGACCGGCATCCAGGTCCAGATCCGCTACGGCAACGACTCGTCGATGGGTGCCCAGATCGTCCAGGAGGGCAGCAAGTCGCCCGCCGACGTCTTCCTCACCGAGAACTCGCCCGCGATGACGACGGTGCAGAACGCCGGGCTGCTCGCCAAGGTGGACGAGGCGACGATCAACCAGGTCGTCGACCAGTACGTGCCCTCCTCCCACGAGTGGGTCGGCATCGCGGCGCGGTCGACGGTGCTCGTCTACAACCCGAGCAAGATCTCCGAGGCCGACCTGCCGAAGTCGCTCATGGATCTCGAGAAGCCCGAGTACGCCGGCAAGTGGGGCGCGGCTGCCGGCGGCGCCGACTTCCAGGCCATCGTCTCGGCGATCCTCGACCTCAAGGGCCAGGACGCCACCGCGAAGTGGCTCGCCGCGCTCAAGTCCAGCGCGAAGATCTACCAGAACAACATCGCGACGATGACGGCCGTCAACGCCGGCCAGGTCCCGATGGGGATCATCTACCACTACTACTGGTACCGCGACCAGGCCGCCGGCAAGGACAGCAGCGGCAACACGAAGCTGTACTACTTCAAGCACGAGGACCCGGGGGCCTTCGTCAGCCTCTCCGGCGGCGCGGTCCTGAAGTCGAGCAAGCACGCGAACGACGCCCAGAAGTTCCTCGCCTTCGTCACGAGCAAGGACGGCCAGCAGGTCCTCTCCTCGAGCGACGCGAAGGAGTACGCCGTCGGCAATGGCGTGCCGTCCGACCCGGCGCTGCCGCCGCTCGACACGCTCGAGGCGCCCAAGATCGACCCGTTCACGCTCAACGGCTCCAAGGTCATCGCGCTGATGACCCAGGCGGGAATCCTCTAGCCCATGGGCGCCACCCGGACCCCGGCACCGCAGGAGGCCACCACGGCCCCCGCAGCCTCGGCCTACCCGGGAGCGCCTGACACGGCCTCGGGTGGAACGGTGGCTGGGGCGCCACAGGGGACGTCCCAGGGCGCACCCGTGGGCGTCGCACCGGACGGTCGGGTCACGCCGACGTCGCTGCCGCTGCGCCTCGCCGCGTTCGCGGTCGCGGCGCTCTGCTCGCTCCCGGTCGTCGTCGTGGTCCTCAAGGCCTTCGAGAGCGGCCCAGGGCAGGCGTTCGAGCTCGTCTGGCGGCCGCGGGTCGGCGAGCTGCTCGGCAACACCGTCTGGCTCGTCGTGCTCACGTGCACGATCACCGCCATCCTCGGCGTGGGCAGCGCCTGGCTGGTCGAGCGGACCACCCTCCCCGGCGCCGGCTTCTGGCGGGTCGCACTCGTCGCCCCGCTCGCAGTGCCGGCGTTCGTCAACAGCTTCGCCTGGGCCTCGTTCCTGCCGGCCCTCTCGGGACGCGCAGGGGCCGTCCTCGTGACGTCGCTGTCCTACTTCCCCTTCGTCTTCCTGCCGGTCGCGGCGGTGCTCCGCTCGATGGACCAGGGCCTCGAGGAGGCAGCCCGCTCGCTCGGCCTCGGCCCGTGGCGCGCCTTCCTCCGGGTCAGCCTCCCCCAGGTCCGGCCGGCCCTCCTCGGCGGCGTGCTCCTCGTCGGGCTGCACCTGCTGTCCGAGTTCGGTGCGCTCGCGATGCTGCAGTACCCCACCTTCACGACGGCGATCCTCGACCAGTTCGAGGTCGCCTTCGACAACAAGTCGGGCAGCGTCCTTGCGGTCGTCCTCATCATGCTGGCGCTGACCCTGCTGACGATCGAGCTGCTCGTGCGCGGTACCCGGCGGCACGCCCGGGTCGGCACCGGCACCGTGCGCCGGCCGGCTCCCGCCCGGCTGGGAGCGGCGACGCCCCTCGCCCTGCTCGGCCTCGCGGCGCTGACGGCTCTTGCCCTCGGCGTGCCCGGCTGGAGCATCGTGCGGTGGCTGCTCAAGTCGGCCGACTCGATGGAGCCGATCTCGCTGCTGCCGACGCTGTGGAGCACGCTGCGGTTCGCGCTCCTGGCGGCCGTCATCACCACGGTTGCGGCATTCCCGGTCGCGTGGCTGCTGGCGCGCAGCCGCACCTGGTTCGCCCTCGGCGTCGAGCGCGTCACGTATGTCGCCTCCTCCCTGCCCGGCGTCGTCGTCGCCCTCGCGCTCATCACCCTGTCGATCCAGTACGTCCGGCCGCTCTACCAGACGACGACCGTCCTCGTCGTGGCCTACGTCATCCTCTTCATCCCGCGGGTCATGGTCGCCATCCGTGCCGCCATCGCGCAGACCCCGCCCGAGCTCGGCGAGGCCTCCCGGGTCCTCGGCCAGGGGCCGATCGCGACCTTCCTTCGAGTCCAGCTGCCGCTCACGCTCCGCGGCACCCTCGCCGGCTTCGCCCTCGTCTTCATCGCCGTCTCGACCGAGCTCACCGCGACCCTGCTTCTCGCCCCGACAGGCACCGAGACGCTCGCCACCGCGTTCTGGAACGCGAGCGCATCGCTCGACTACGCCGGCGCCGCACCATACGCCGCGGCGATGGTGCTCCTCTCGGCACCCCTGACCATCCTGTTGCTCCGCGACAGGGGCCACCGCAAGAACAAGGACCAGCTGACGTGACGACGCTGACCATCACCGGAATCACCGCCTCCCACCAGAGCACCGAGGTCCTCCACGGGATCGACCTCACCGTGCCGAGCGCGACGACGACGGCGGTTCTCGGGCCCTCGGGGTGCGGCAAGTCGACGCTCCTGCGCGTCGTCGCCGGCTTCCTGCGTCCCGACTCGGGCGAGGTCCGGCTCGGCGACGAGGTCGTCGTCGGCGAGGGCCAGTGGGTCGCCCCTGAGCGCCGCGGCCTCGGCTACGTCTCGCAGGAGGGCAACCTCTTCCCGCACCTCGACGTCGCCGGCAACATCACCTACGGTATGCCGCGCCGGGAGCGTCGCGACCGTGGGCGGGTGGGCGAGCTGCTCGAGCTCGTCGGCCTCTCCCCCGACCTCGCCTCGCGCCGTCCCGACCAGCTCTCCGGCGGCCAGCAGCAGCGGATCGCTCTGGCGCGGGCCCTCGCCCGCCGTCCGCGGGTCGTGCTGCTCGACGAGCCCTTCTCGGCCCTCGACGCGGAGCTGCGGGTCTCGACCCGGGAGGCCGTCGCCGCGGCCCTCGCCCATGCCGAGGCCACTGTGGTTCTCGTGACGCACGACCAGGCCGAGGCCCTGTCCTTCGCCGACCAGGTCGCGATCATGCACGAGGGCCGGTTCTCCCAGGTCGGCGCCCCGACCGAGGTCTACAGCACGCCGCTCGACCGCCGTTCGGCCACCTTCCTCGGCGAGGCGTGCTTCCTGCCCGGCCGGCTCGAGAACGGCGTGGTCCAGTGCGCCCTCGGCAGCCTCGCCGCCCGAAACCCGTGCGGGCTGGCCGGTCGCTGCGAGGTGCTGATCCGTCCCGAGCAGGTGCGCCTCACCGCCGACGGAGCCTCCGAGGGCTCGGTCCTGGGGGCCGCCGAGGTGACCAAGGCCTCCTACTTCGGCCACGACGCCCTCGTCGAGCTGCGCCTGCTCGACCCGAACGCGTCCCCGTCGACGATCTCCGCGCGCACCTTCGGCAGCAACGTCCCCGCGGTCGGCAGCCGGGTGACGGTCAGCGTCGAGGGCGAGTCGCAGGTCTTCCCCTGGTCCGACGGCGACTCCCAGCCGGCCGTCGCCACGCCGGCTCACTGACCCAGCGCCCCCCAGCGCCGCGTCGAGAGTCCAACGCTCCCAGTCCTTCCCGTCGAGTGAGCGGTTGGTCCCCTGCGTCACAGCACCACTCCATCGAGTGAGTGCTCGACCTCACCCGTCACAGCACCACTCCGTCGAGTTAGCACACGGCCACAACCGACACAAAAACACCATTTAAAACAAGGACGGAGCGCTAAAAAAAAAAAAAAGCAACAACCGCGGCAAGTGAGTAAAAAA
>NZ_JBQCCV010000060.1:0-17910 GCF_051961875.1 Intrasporangium sp.
AGTTCACCGCCGACGACATCGTGGTGCATCAGCAGGACGTCCAGGCCGTCGTCAACGCGCTCTGGGCCGGCGGCGCCCAGGCGATGATGATCCAGGACCAGCGCGTCATCGGCACGAGCGCCGTCCGTTGCGTCGGCAACACCCTCATCCTCCAGGGCCGGGTCTACTCGCCGCCCTACGTCATCAAGGCGATCGGCGACACGGGTGCGCTGCAGCGCTCGCTCACGGCAGATCCGACCATCCAGATCTACCAGCAGTATGTCGCTGCCGTCGGCCTGGGCTGGGACGTCTCCGTCGACGGCAACACCAAGTTCCCGGCCTACTCCGGCTCGGTGGAGCAGAGCCACGCCCAGGTCATCCGCTGAGCGGGCTCGTCGACACCACGTCCGCACCGGCTAGCCTTCGCCCATGGGTCCGCGCATCCTCGTCGTCGACAACTACGACAGCTTCGTCTACACGATCGTCGGCTACCTCGAGCAGCTCGGCGCGCACTGCGACGTCCGGCGGAACGACACGGTCGCGCCCCGGGACGGAGCGGCATACGACGGCGTCCTCATCTCGCCCGGGCCGGGCACCCCGGAGGGCGCGGGCGTCTCGATGGACCTCGTCCGCGCCTGCGCGGACGATGCGCGGCCGCTGTTCGGCGTGTGCTTGGGCCACCAGGCGCTCGCGGCGGCATTCGGAGGGACCGTCGGGCGCGCACCCGAGCTGTTGCACGGCAAGACGTCCGAGGTGCTGCACGACGGGACCGGCGTGCTCGAGGGGCTGCCGTCTCCCTTCACCGCGACGCGCTACCACTCCCTCACCGTCCTGCCGGACACCGTCCCGCCGGAGCTGGTCGTCACCGGTCGCACGGAGTCGGGCGTGGTCATGAGCCTGCGTCACCGCGACCTGCCCCTCCACGGCGTGCAGTTCCACCCCGAGAGCGTGCTGACCCAGGGTGGGCACCGGATGCTCGCCAACTTCCTGCGCCTCTGCGGGGACGATGGCGCCGTCGCCCGGTCCGACGGCCTCAGCCCCCTCGTCAGCGCCGCCGTCTGATGTGGCGCGGGTGAGCCGGGTCCGCCGCTGAAATGCGAACGGCGGGCCCCTTCAGGGACCCGCCGCCTGCGCTGATGTGCCGTATGCGGTCAGCCGTTGCCGCCGCCGCCCCCGCCGGGCTTCGTCTCGCTGGAGCTCGGCGTGTCGCTCGGTGTCGACGGTGGTGCCGTCACGGTCTGGGTCTCGGTGATCGTCTGGGTCGGGAGGGGCGACTGGGCCACCTCCACCTTGAGCCGCGAGCCGACCTTGACCGCATCCCCCGCGTGCTCGACGCTGAGGACCTCACCCGGTGTCTTGTCGGCGGAGTCGACATACGACGGCACCGGGATCACGTGGTATTCGTTGGCGAGCCGTGTCGAGACGATCGTCCACTGCTGGCCGACGAGGTCGTCCGGGATCTCCACCTTGCCCGAGGCGAGGTTGAGCGAGACGGCCGAGTTCACGTCGACGGTCTGCCCGACGGCCGGACTCGTCGAGACGACCTTGCCCTTGTCCTGCGTCGCGTCGTTGACGTCCTTCGTACCGGAGACGGTCAGGCCGGCGTCCTTGAGAGCCTGCGTCGCGCCCTCCACCGACATTCCCGTCACGTCCGGCACCTTGACGGTGTCGGGACCGGTCGAGACGACGTAGGTGATCGTGGTGCCCTCGTTGACCGTCTGGCCCTGGGCCGGGTCCTGCTTGAAGATCCTGCCCTTCTCGGCGCTGTTCGCCTCCTCGCTGGCTGACCCCTTGAGGTGCTTCTGGGCCAGCGCCGACTCCGCCTGCTGGGCGGTGAGGCCGACGAGGCGCGGCACCGTCGTCGTCACGACCGGCGGCTGCTGGTTGCCGAACCACAGCGCCGCGAGCCACCCGATCCCGGCGAGGAGGACGATGACGAGCAGGGTGATGAGGGCGGCCTTGCCCCCGTTGCCCTTGCGCTGGGCGCGAGCGACCTCCTCGGGGCGGCCGACTGCGGGCATCCCGGCCGTGTTGTCGGCGACGCGCCCCACGCGCGTCTGCACGACGGTGGGCGCGCCCGGGCTGGCGTATGCCGTGGGCATCGTCTGCGTCGTCGCCGCAGCCCCGAGCGCCGCGGCTGCCCCGAGGGCGGCGTTGCTGATGGGCCGGCCGCCGCGGACGTTCTCGAGGTCGCGACGGAAGGAGCCGGCGTCCTGGTAGCGGGCCTCCCGATCCTTGGCGAGCGCGTGCAGCGTCACGGCGTCGAGGTCGCCCCCGATGCTGGCGTTCCACACGCTCGGCGGCTGTGGCTGCTCGCCCACGTGCTGGTAGGCGATCGCGACGGGCGAGTCCCCGGTGAACGGGGTGCGTCCGGTGAGCAGTTCGTAGAGCACGCAGCCGGTCGAGTAGAGGTCGGAGCGGGCATCGACCGTCTGGCCCTGCGCCTGCTCCGGCGAGAGGTACTGGGCGGTGCCGACGACGGCCTGGGTCGCGGTCATCGTCGCGGCCGTGTCGGCGACCGCCCGGGCGATCCCGAAGTCCATCACCTTCACGACGCCGGCCGTCGTGAGCATGACGTTGCCCGGCTTGATGTCGCGGTGGACGATGCCCATCCGGTGGCTGTAGGCGAGCGCGTCGAGAATGCCCTCCGTGAGACGGATCGCCTCCTCGGGCTCGAGTGGGGCGCCGTGGACCAGCCGGTCGCGCAGCGTCATCCCGTCGACATACTCCATCACGATGTAGGGCAGGGGCACCGTCGAGGCGCCGGGTGCCTCCACCTCGTCCTCACCCGAGTCATAGATCGCGACGATGGCCGGGTGGTTGAGGCCCGCGGCCGACTGCGCCTCGCGGCGGAACCGGGTCAGGAAGTTCGGGTCGCGGGCCAGGTCGGAGCGCAGCATCTTGATGGCGACGGTCCGCCCCAACCGGGTGTCGTGCCCAAGATGGACGTCGGCCATGCCGCCTCGCCCGATGAGCCGGCCGACCTCATACCGTCCGCCCAGGACGCGCGGGGTGGTGCTCACACCGTCCACCTCTGATCGTTCTGACACTGCCCGGTCCCATCCGTCTGCTTGCACTTGGGGTCTGGTTTGCAGGATTGTCTCCCACAGGTCGTCACCGGCCCATCACCGCCTCCATCACGGCGCGGGCGATCGGGGCCGCCACGCGGCCGCCGCCGACCTCGCTCTGCGTGACGCCGCCGTCCTCGACGATGACGGCCACGGCGATCTTGGGGTCGTCCGCCGGGGCGAAGCTGATGAACCACGCGTGCGGCGCCTGGTTCGGGTCGTGTTGGGCCGTGCCGGTCTTGCCCGCCACGCGCACACCGGGGATCTGCGCCCGGGCGCCCGAGCCGTTGTCGACGACGGAGACCATCATGTTCTTGAGGATGTCGGCCGTGCGGGTCGAGACCGCCTGCGAGAGCTCCTGGGGCTGGGGTGCGCCGGAGATGATGTCGAGATCGGCGCTGCGGACCCGGTTGATGAGGTAGGGCGTCATCACCCGCCCCTGGTTCGCGATCCCCGCCGCCACCATGGCCATCTGCAGCGGCGTCGTCCGCACGTCGTACTGGCCGATGGCCGACTGGGCCGCCTGCGGGGCGTTGAGGTCGGCGGGCACGCTGCTCGGCACGACGCGCATCGGGGTGGAGAGGCTGTCGCCGAAGCCGAACTTCGCGGCCTGCGCCCGCAGCTTCTCACCGCCCAGCTCCATGCCGAGCGAGCCGAAGGCGGTGTTGCATGAGATCTCGAGGGCGTGCAGCAGGGTCGTCTTGTTGCCCGGGCCGCACGGCTGCCGGTTCTCGTTGGGCAGGGTGGCGTCGGTCAGCGGCAGGTCGAGCACCGCGGGTCCTGGCACCTGCGAGTTGGCGTCGGCAACGAGCCCGTTCTCGAGCGCGGCCGCGGCGGTGACGACCTTGAACGTCGATCCCGGTGGGTAGAGGTCGTCGATCGTCCGGTTGAGGAACGGCTTCTCCGGGTTGGTCGAGAGCTTCTGCCAGGCCTGCGCCGCCTTGCCGAAGTCATGGCTCGCCAGCGCGTTGGGGTCGTACTGCGGGTGGCTCACCATCGCGAGGATCGCGCCCGTCTTCGGGTCGAGGGCGACGACCGCGCCCCGGCTCTTGCCGAGGGCCTGGTCCGCGGCCTGCTGCGCCTTGGGGTTGATCGTGAGCTCGATGGTCGCCCCCGAGGTCTGGCGGCCGGTGATGAGGTCGGTGACCCGGCGCACGAACAGGGTGTCGGCCTGGCCGGACAGGAGGCCGTCGGCAGCGTGCTCCAGCCCGTAGGGGTTGCCCACCCCGAACGAGTAGAAGCCGGTCACCTGCGAGTAGAGCTCTCCGATCGGGTACTTCCGGAGCCACTTGTACTGGTCGCTCGCCGCGACCGACTCCGCGATCGGCTTGCCGGCGACCATGATGCCGCCGCGCTCGCGGGAGTAGTTGTCGAGGAGCGTGCGCTTGTTGGCCGGCATCGCGGCGAGGGTCTGGCTCTGGAAGAACTGGATCGACGTCGAGGCGACCAGCAGCGCGACGAAGAGCAGCGCGATGACGACGGACAGGCGGCGGACCGGTGCGTTCATGGCAGCCTCACCACCTGGGTCGCGTCGGCCGACGTCGAGCCCCGTGGTGGGGTGACGTTGAGCTCCGGCATGGGTCGCCGGGCGTGGTCGGAGATGCGGAGCAGGATCGCCATGATGACCCAGTTCGCGAGCAGTGACGAGCCGCCGAGCGACATGAACGGCGTGGTCAGGCCGGTGAGCGGGATGACCCGGGTGACCCCGCCGATGACGATGAAGACCTGGAAGGCGACGGAGAAGGCGAGGCCGATGGCGAGGAGCTTGCCGAAGCCGTCGCGGACACCGAGCGCGGTGCGGATGCCCCGCTCGACGAAGAGCAGGTAGAGCACGATGATGGCGACGGCACCGAAGAGCCCGAGCTCCTCCCCGAGGCTCGGGAAGATGAAGTCGCTCTCCGCGAAGGGCGTCAGGTAGGGCCGCCCGGCCCCGAGGCCCGTCCCGGTGAGGCCGCCGGAGCCCATGCCCCAGAGGCCCTTGGCCAGCTGGTCCGACCGTTGCAGGCTCGACGCGGAGAACGGGTCGAGCCAGAGCGTGACCCGGGTCTGGAAGTGCGAGAAGGTCGACAGCGCGAAGGCCACGGCCGCGGCGAAGAGGGCCAGGCCGATCGCGATCCACGAGACACGCTCGGTCGCGACGTAGAGCATCGCGACGAAGAGGCCGAAGAAGAGCAGCGCCGTGCCGAGATCGTTCTCGAAGACGAGGACGAGCACGGCGAGCACCCAGGCGACGAGGATCGGGCCGAGGTCACGCCCGCGCGGGAAGGTGAAGCCGAGCACCTTCTTGCCGGCGAGGGACAGGACGTCGCGGGCCTCGACGAGGTAGCCCGCGAAGAAGATGGCGAGGGCGATCTTGGCGAACTCGCCCGGCTGGAAGGACATTCCGCCGATCCCGATCCAGATCCTCGACCCGTTGACGCTCCGACCGATGCCGGGCAGGAGCGGCAGGACGAGCAGGACGAAGCCGGTGAGCAGCGACCAGTAGGTGAAGCGCCGGAGCAACCGGTGGTCGCGCAGCACGAAGACCACGATGATGGCGAGCCCCACGGCGACGGCGGTCCAGAGGATCTGCCGGTATGCCGTGCCGTCCGTGCCGAGGTGCCCGGCCGCGAGATCGAGCCGGTGGATCATCACGAGGCCGAGACCGTTGAGGCAGGTCGTGATCGGCAGCAGGACGGGGTCGGAGTACGCCGCCCGCCACCGGAGCACGAGGTGGACCACGACGGCCAGCACGACGAGGCCGCCCGCGACCGGCACGATGTTGGCCGGGACCGTCCCGTTGCGGTTGAGGTCGACCGAGACCCACGCGAGCAGCACGATCGCGATGGCAAGCAGGAGCAGGAGCAGCTCGAGACCGCGCCGCGGGCGCGGCGCGACGGGCTCGACGGTCGTCGTCACCGGGCCACCGCCGGTGTCGGGGAGGAAGCGTGCACGGTCGCCGTGGTCGGGGCCGGGCTCGCGCTCTGGCTGGGGGTCGGCGTCGGTATGCCGCTGGGTGAAGGCGTCACCACCGGAGTGTTGCCGCACGGGGTGCCGCTCTCGGCGAGGGCTCGGCAGCGGTCCGCCTCCTGGCGCAGTGTCGACACCTTCGTGACGGCGTCCGCGAGGTTCTGCGCGGGGATCGCTGCGTCGATCGAGCCCTGCACGTCGGTGGGCAGCTCGCTGACGGCGACGTCGCTCTGCATCTCCACGTGGTGGAGCGAGAGGGGACCGAGGTCCCGCGAGACGCCGCGGAAGATCGTGACCTTGCCGGCCTCGGCGGCGACGAAGTACTGGGTCTGGGACCAGGCGTAGGCCGCGTACCCGCCCGCGACGACCACGGCGAGGATGACGAGGGCGCCGAGGCCGCGCCGGATCGCCTTGCCACGGCGGCCGCGGTCGGTGCCCTCCTCTGCGAGCTCGACGGCATCGTCCTCCTCCGTTCGGCCGGTGGCCTCGCGGGACAGGGCCGCCGCCTTGGCCGCGGGGCTCGTCGGGATGGCGCGGGTGCGAGCACGCAGGCGGTTCTGGGCGGCGCCGACCACCTGCGGCGTCGTGGAGGTGAGCTCCGTGTCGGACGAGACGACCTCGGCGACGATGACGGTCACGTTGTCGCGGGTGCTCGCCTTGAGGGCGACCTCGATGCACCGCTCGGCGGCCTCGGCCGGGGTCTTGGCCTCCTTGAGGATCTCCTCGATGACGTCGGCGCCCACGAAGTCCGACAGGCCGTCGGAGCAGAGGAGGAAGCGGTCACCGACCTTCGCCTCGCGCAGGGAGGTGTCCGGCTCGTCGTCGGGCTGGCCCGTCATGACCCGGGTGACGACCGAGCGTTGCGGGTGCCGGCTCGCCTCCTCGCCTGTGATCCGGCCCTCGTCGACGAGCTGCTGGACGAAGGAGTGGTCCTTGGTGATCTGGGTGAAGGTGTCACCGCGGAGCATGAAGGCGCGTGAGTCGCCGATGTGCGCCATGGCGATCTTGTTGCCGGCCCGGAGCAGCGCGATCGTCGTCGAGCCCATGCCCGTCAGCTCGTCGTTCTCGCGGATCGCCTTGCTCAGCCGGTCGTTCGCCTGCCGGAGGGCCTGCTCGAGACGGGTCACCGCCTGGTCGGCGCCGATGGCTTCGTCGTCGAGGGGGGCCAGCTCCCCGACGATCATCGACGAGGCGACGTCACCGGCCGCGTGTCCGCCCATCCCGTCGGCGAGGACGAGCAGGTGCGGCCCGGCATAACCCGAGTCCTCGTTGCGGGACTTGGGCCCGAGGCCGAGGTCGGAGCGCGCCGCGAAGCGCAGGGCGATGGCCACGCGATCAACCCCGCAGTTCGATCACGGTCTTGCCGATACGCAGCGCCGAGCCGATCTCGACGGGGCGCGGCGTGGTCAGCCGGTCACGGCCCAGGTAGGTGCCGTTCGTCGAGCCGAGGTCCTCGACCATCCAGCCGTCGCCGCCGGGGTAGATGCGGCAGTGCCGGCCCGAGGCGTAGTCGTCGTCGAGGACGAGGGCGCACTCGGGGTTGCGGCCGATCAGCACCCCGGAGCCCCGCAGCGGCAGCGACGTGCCGGCGAGGGGACCTTCGGTCACGACGAGGTGGGTGGGCGGGCCGCCCTTGCGACCGGGGCGGGAGCGGCGCGCGGCCTCCGGTGCCGGGGCCTTCGCGGCGCGCCGTCCGGCCGATGCCGCCACCGGCTCCTGCCGCGCGGGGGCCTTGCGCTGGCCGCGGCGCGACACCTTCGTGCCGTAGAGGTCGGTCCGCAGCACGCCGACGATGCTGAAGATGAAGATCCACAGCAGCGCGAGCAGGCCCAGCCGGAGCAGGGTGAGGGTCAGTTCACTCATCCGTCACCGCTCACCGTCGCCCGGCGCGGAAGGTCGCCGACGTCCGGCCGAGGGTGATCCGGTCGCCGTCCTCCAGCCGCTGGGAGGTGATCCGGTCGCCGTTGACGAAGGTGCCGTTGGTCGAGTTGAGGTCGCGGATCGAGGTGACCAGGTGCGGGCCGTCGTTGGTCACGCGGATCTCGCTGTGCCGACGTGAGACACCCGCATCGTCGACGACGACGTCCGCGCTCTCGTCGCGCCCGATGATCGTGATGCTCCCGAGGAGCGGGTAGCGGTCGCCGGCTATGTCGAGCCAGGGCCGGGCGGACGGGTTGCTCCGGGCGGCCCGGGGCGGTGCCGGATGGTCGACGGCGGTCGCCGGCCCTGCCGGCACGGGGTGACCACGAGCCGGCTGGGGCGCCGGCACGTGCTGCAGGGCGGGGGCCACCTCACCCTGGTCGATGCGCTTGGCCGTCGCCGGACGGACCCGGAACACCCCGGTCTCGAGACCCTCGCCCTCGACGAGGGTCACCTTGAGGGGACCGTGCGGCTGGTAACCCTGGGACTCGGCGTGCTCCTCGGCCGCAGCGACGAGGTCGTCGGCGAGCTCGTCCTCGTAGTCGCCGAGGCGGTCGTAGTCCGTCTGGCTCAGCTCGATGGTGTAGAGATTGGGAACCATGGCGCGCCCGTGACCGAGGAGGGCGGCCCGGTCGTCCATCGCGCGGCGGATCGCCGAGGCGATCTCCACGGGCTGGACCTCCGACTTGAACGCCTTGGCGAAGGCACCGTGGACAGCCTTGGCGAGCCCGTGCTCGACACGGTTGATGATTCCCACGGACGACTCCTTCTCACAAAGCGGGCGATTCATCGTAACCGGGCGGTGCCCGCACGCGCCGGTACCGCACCCGGGACGCGTCGCACGTCCGGGTGACGGTCCCGTGCTGCGAGGTTTGTCTGGAGGCCCGAAGATGAGACCATTCGGCGGAGCGACAGGCCATCATAGGGAGTTCTCGATGAGCAACGAGAAGACGAACGGCAACGACGCCCACTGGGGGTGGACCGACCAGCAGGTCGACGACGGCGCCGGCCTGCCCGGCTACCCATCCAACACGTCGGTGCCGAACGATTTCGAGCTGCCCCTGCCGCAGGCCGAGACGAGCGACCCGTGGTCGAGCACGTGGAGCGACGCCGACTGGGCCGCCGCGACCGCCGCCGCGGACGAGACGGGCACCAGCGCGTCCGGTGACGGCGCCTACTCCCCGACCTCCTGGCACGCCGACGACACGGCGACGATCCAGCTCAAGATCGACCAGTCGTGGCGCCCCGCCGGCTCGGCCGACACCGCGGAGACCGATCACGCATCCGCCCGCACCGTCGACACCACGGCGGCACTGCACGAGGCGGCGGAGGCCGGCTCCGCGCCATACACGACCGACCGGAGCGGGGTGGGGCCGCACGCCGACGAGCTGATCACCGCGCGCTCGAAGGGCCTGCGCCAGAAGGTCAAGGCGAGCTCGGGGCTGCGGCGCGCGTTCGGCATGGGACCGGGCCGGTCCGAGCGGCTCGAGCGCGAGCGCGCCGACCGCATCGCCCGGCCGCTCAACGGCCGCAAGACGATCATGGTGATCAACACCAAGGGCGGCGGCGGCAAGACGCTCGTCACGCTCATGCTGGCGAGCTACCTCGGGCGCTACCGGTCCGGGTCGGTGCTCGCCTGGGACAACAACGAGACCGAGGGCACCCTCGGCATGCGCGCGCCGTCGCAGAGCCACCACCGCACCGTCGTCGACCTGCTCGGCGCGCTGCCGACGATCGCGAACGACCCCAACGCGGGGACCTCGGAGCTCGAGCACTGGGTGCGCGAGCAGCGCGGCCTCAACTTCGACGTGCTCGCCTCGGCCGACGACGACGAGGCGATGCGGATCATCGGCGAGCAGGAGTTCGAGTCGCTGCACGCCCAGCTGTCGCGGTTCTACCGGATGATCGTCGTCGACACCGGCAACAACCGGCTCGCTCCCAACTGGCTCGCGGCTGCCCAGCGCGCCGACATGCTCGTCTTCGCGACGTCGCTCAAGGACGACACCTCCGTCGTCGCCGCGAAGAACCTCGACGCCCTCGTCGCCATGGGGCGCCAGGACCTCGTCCGCAACGCGGTCTGCGTCATCTCGCACACCTCGGCCAAGGGCGACCCCGGCGCCGGCGTGCACACCCGGGAGCACTTCGAGCAGTGGGTGCGCGAGGTCGTCGACATCCCTTACGACCCGGCGCTCGCCCCCGGCCTGCACCTCGACCCGGCGAAGATCGACAAGCACACCCACGAGGCCTGCATGGAGATGGCGGCCTCGGTCGTCGACGGCCTCTGACCGCCCGGTTCTCGGTCACGTCGCCGGGCAGGTCGCCCCTGGTGTCGCGGGTGTTGTCGCCCTGACGACACCTGCCGCGACACGACGGGTGACCTGACGGCGGCCGGATCCGAGTGCCGTCCGACCCGCCGTGGACTCGGTTTGGCGTTCCCGGGGGTCATGCAGCACACTGGGGCACTGTCACGCGCGAGTGGCGGAACGGCAGACGCGCTGTCTTCAGGTGGCAGTGTCCTTATGGGCGTGGGGGTTCAAATCCCCCCTCGCGCACGCGTGAGGCGCCGGGCCCCGACCTTGGATGGTCGGGGCCCGTCGCGTTGTGGAGGGCGACCCGGCGCCGGTCAGCGGCGGCCGACGCTCCGGACCAGCCAACGCAGCTCGCTCCGGTGCTCGAGCCCGAGCTTCTCGAGCAGGGACGACATGTGCGTCTTGACCGTCGCCGGGCTGATCCCGAGCGCGGCGGCGATGCCGGCGTTGCCCGGGTCGCCGTCGGGACCGGTCAGCAGGTCCACCACCGACCGCTCCCGGGGAGAGAGCACCGCGAGCGGGTCCGTCGGCACGTCGTCCTGCGGTCCGAGGCGGGTCACGAGGCTCGCCTGGATCTCGAAGCAGCGCCGCGATAGCGCCAGCAGGCGTGCGCGCAGCTCCGGGTCCGCGGACCCGGCCCCAGGACGGGCCGCCGATCCCGCGCGAGACCCGTCCGCACGTCCCGTCCCCCGAGCGAGCTCCGTCAGCGCCGCCGCCAGCTCGGTCAGCTCGCGGGAGGCGGCGTTGAGCGCGGTGAGCCGGCCGGACCGGCCGTCGTCCTCGAGCTCGGGGTAGACCAGGCGCAGGTTGAGCCGGCGGTTCGGGTGCCCGGACTGGAGGCGGTCGACGACGAGGCCCGCCAGCCACTCCATCGCGCGCATCGTCTCGTCGGCGAAGGCGTTCGGAGTGTCGGACAGGGCGCCCATGAGTCCCATGACCTCGCCGTCCTCGAGTCCGAGCAGCGGGACCACCAACGCGTCGCTGGACGGGTCGGCGTCACCGAAGAGGTTCCCCCGGTTGAGCAGGGCGCCGTCGTCGTCGGAGAACCGGTACGGGCGACGACTCGCCAGCATCCACGCGGTCAGCCCGTTCGGGCCGTAGGTGACCGACCCCGCCTCCTCGAAGCTGTCGTTGGTGAAGAGGTACGGGTAGGACACCCGCCGGTCCGCGGGCGTGACCAGCGCGATGTAGAAGTCGTCCAGCGGCGCGATCGCACCGACGGCCGCACGGCACGCGTCATACACCCGGAACACGTCGTTCCGGTCCGTCTCCCTGATCACCTGGTCGGCGTGCCGCAGCGCTCGTAGCGCTGGGTCCGACAGCCCGCCGCTCATCGCTCGTCCCCTGACATCCCCTGTCTCACGCGGACATACTCCCGGTAAGTACGCGCAGATGCCACCACCACTCACCGCGCGTAGGCCGAAGGATGAGGCGCAGGTTCGGTCTCCGGCCGATACCCCACGGTCCCCGACGCTGGCACTCTGTGTTGGCCCGGTCACGCGCGGGGCGCCGGGACATCCAAGGGGGGAATGGCTCTCGGCATCTCCGACGCACCGGTCCCTGGTACATCGGAGGGAATACCAGGGGCCGGGACCGGCCATCGTCGCCCAGCCCGAGCGCGGCCGGCCCGACAGCGGAGGGAAACCCAGCGGCATACCGGCTCCCGGTGCGCGACACTGCGACCCATGACAATCCACGTGCACAACATCACCTTCGACTGCGCCGACGCTCGACCGCTCGCGGACTTCTGGGCTGGGTTGCTCGGCTGGAACGTCTTCTATGACGACGACCCGGAGGTGCTCGTCGCGCCGACGTTCCCGCAGCAGGGCATCGGGCTGCTCTTCATCCCCGTGCCGGAGGGCAAGACCGCGAAGAACCGCGTCCATCTCGACTTCAGCCCCGACGGGGCCACCCGCGACGAGACCGTCGAGCGTGCCGTGGCAGCGGGCGCGACGATCGTCGGCGACCACCGAAAGGACGACGGCTCCGGATGGGTCACGCTGGCCGACCCCGAGGGCAACGAGTTCTGCATCGAGCGCGGAGAGCAGGAGCGGCCACGCGAGACGCGTGCGATCCGAATCGGTTGAGTGACACGCCGATTCGTATGCCGCCCACCCGGGGCCGGTGGGTCACTGCGATCGGTGCCGGGTCGGCTGCACGTCCGGGAGGGCCCGGAGGACGAAGGCCTGGACCGGCGCCTCCTTGCCCTTGAGCTCGAGCGGGCCGAGCGGTTCGGTGACTGCGTCGGGCAGATGCGCGAGGGTGGCCGCCGTGATCGCGACGGCGCCCACGGGGGCCTGGCCCTCGATGCGCGAGGCGACGTTGACGGCGTCGCCGATGACCGTGTGGGTCCGTCCGCCTTCGCCGCCGAGCAGGCTCACGAGCACCTCGCCGGTGTTGAGCCCGACCCGGAAGCGCGGCCAGCCGGGATGTGCCCGGGCGATCCCGGCGGTCCGCTCCTGCATCTCGAGGCCGGCCCGTGAGGCACGCAGGGCATGGTCGGGCTGGTCGCCCAACCGGTTGAAGGTGACCATGAGCGCATCGCCGATGATCCGGTCGACCTGACCTCCGTGCCGCTTCACGACTGCCGGGATCACCGCCGTGAAGTAGGTGTTCAGCATCTCGCTCACCTCGGCCGGGTCGTGCTCCTCCGAGAAGGTCGTGAACCCCCGCAGGTCGGCGAAGAGGATGGTCATCTCACGGCGTCCCGCGACCGTCTGCTCGGTGTAGAGCCCGGCGAAGCGCTCCTCGTGCCAGGACTGCTGGGCGCCCCAGGCGACGAGGGCGAACGCGCTGAGGAGCAGGACGTGCCACTCCCACCAGCTGTAGTGCCAGTTGGGGGAGACGGTGACCGCGATCATCGCCTCGGCGAGCAGGACCAGGGCCGCGGCCATCGCCGCGGGCAGGAGCCCACGGCGCCGGCGCCAGACCCGCAGATAGGCGACGGCGGAGCCCGCGAAGAGCACCGTGGCAACGATGGCGGCGGCGAGCATGAGCCCGGAGGCGCGCTCGAGGCCGGGGCCCTGCGCGAACGGGGGCACGCGCCGGAGCGACAGGACGGCCCAGAGAGCCATCAGCGCGAGCAGGCCGAGGCGCATGGCACGGGCTGTCCGCACGGACCGGACCGGGCGGTTGAGGATCGGCGGGAGCACGGAGGCCACGGCGAAGAGCGAGCCCAGCGCGATACCGACCGGTGTCGCCAAGTTGAACCCAGCTCCGGCGGCGGGCAGGAGCATGTGCGGTGTGGCGAGGGCGTGCAGCCCGAGGAAGCCCGCCGCCGAGAGGAAGGCCAGCGACACGAACATGACGCGAACGTCGCCGCGCGTCGACGCAGCGGACCCGGTGCCGTAGGCGACGGCCGCGCTCAGCGCCGCGGCACCGAGCACGAGCCAAAAGTGCATCGTGTCGTGCTGGTACTGCTCGTCGAGCCGGGGCTGGAGGCGGAGCAGGGCGAGGCCGGCGAGCGGAATCAGCAGGACGAGCCCGCTGAGCAGCTCCGACGCCCGACGGCGAGCCGCAGGTGCGGGTGCGGCGCTGCCGCCCTCGGGCGGAGTGACGGCCCCGCCGGGGCCCACCGCCCCGGCCCTGCTAGGCATCGGCCCGGTCGGGCGACGCCGCTCTGCTGAGGGCCAGGAACCGGTGTACCTCCGACAGGACGACGGAGCCCTCTCCGACGGCCGACGCGACCCGCTTGACCGAGCCGCTGCGGACGTCGCCGACCGCGAACAGCCCGGGCACCGAGGTCTCGTGGGGCAGGGGCGGCCGGTCGAGCATCCACCCTGCGGAGCCCGTGCCGAGCGCGGCGGCCGCGGACGTCGGCAGGACGTCTGACCCGGTCAGGAGGAACCCCCACCGGTCGCGTGCGACGCCCTCACCGAGCCAGTCGGTGCGTGGCTCAGCGCCGATCATCACGAAGAGCGCGTCGGCGGGCAGGGTGTGCCGTGAGCCGCTCTCCCGGTCGGCCAGGGTCACCTCGGTCAGCCATCCGTCGCCGCCACCGCCGACGAGCTCCGCCTGGGGGACCACCGTGACCGTGGGGCTGGCGCCGATCTCGTCGACGAGGTACCGCGACATTGTCGCGGACAGGTCGGGGGTCCGGATGACGATGGCCACGTCTGCGGCATATCGCTTGAGGTGGAGGGCGGCCTGACCGGCCGAGTTGCCTCCGCCGACGATGACGACGTGTGCCCCCGTGAGGCCGTGCGCCTCCGAGACGTTCGCCCCGTAGAACACTCCCGACCCCACCAGCGCCTCGAGGGACGGCACACCGAGGCGTCGGTAGTCCACGCCGGTGGCGAGGACGACCGCACCCGCCCGTACGTCACCTTCACTGCCGAGCCGGACGACGACCCTCCTTGGTCCGCCGACGGGCTGGATCCGGTCGACGCGACGAGTCAGGACGAAACGTGCCCCGAAGACCCAGGCCTGCTGGAACCCGCGTTGCGCCAGCTCTGCGCCACTCAGACCCCTGGAGAAGCCGAGGTAGTTGCGGATCAACGAGCTCGTGCCGGCCTGTCCGCCGAGGGCCTGCTCCTCGACACACAAGACGGTGAGGCCCTCGGACGAGGCGTACACCGCGGCGGCGAGTCCGGCCGGGCCCGCCCCCACGACCACCAGGTCGACGTCGCGGTCCTCGGGGGCGAGCGAGGTGCGAATGCCCCACGCCTCGAGGATCTCGACGTCGGTGGGGTCGAGGAGCACCTGCCCACCGAGGGCGGCAAGGAACACGACGAGCGGTCCACGCGGGCTCCCCGCCGCGGGGCCGCCGATGCGGGCGAGCAGCTCGTTCGCCTCCGCCGTGCCCCGGTCGAGGAAGGCGTGTGGGATCCCGTTGCGGGCCAAGAGGCTTCGCACGGCGTGCCCTCGAACGTCCCGCGTCTCGCCGACGACCACCACCTCGCGACCGCTGCTCGTCACGGTGCGCGACCAGCCCTGCACGTATTCGGCGACTGTCCGGTTGAACAGCTCGTCCGGTGACGACCACGGCTTGAGGACGTAGTACATGGCGTCGCCCCGCGCGACGGAGCGGAGGATCTCGTCGGCCGTGCGTCGGTCGGCCCATGCGCCCCACGGCACGAGGAGTGCCCGGCCTGCGTCGGGATGCAACGAGCGCACCCTGCCGAGCAGCTCGGCTCCGGAGGTGTCCGGCAGCCAGGCGTCGGCGAGCACGAGAGCGACCGGATCGCCCCGTGCCGCCGCCAGCTCGAGCTGGGCCAGCGCGACGGAGCCCTCGAGCTCCCCCCGCACCCGGAAGTCGCAGCCGAACCGGCGCGACAGCTCGGCCTCGATCCGCGCCAGGCTTTCGGCGTCCGGGTCCACGGCGAGCAAGAGTGGTCGAGTCATGGTGGGCCCCCGTCCATCCATGGGGTGGGAGTTGCCTCCCGATCCCTGAAAGGTACGCCCGACGTCCCGCCGGCAGAAAGGGGCGGTATGCCGCGAGCGGCTCGCTGCTCGAGCTGCCTCCTCCGCGCCCCGCATGAGCCGCAGGACGGTGCCGCGCACGTACGGTTGGTCCCGCAGGGCGGGAACCTACTGGTGCGTTTGGTCCCGGCTCTGCTGGCGCGTCAGGCCGAGGCACTCCAGAGCGGCACCGTCAGCCCCGGCAGCGGCACGGCGACCGAGGTGGCGAGGCCGCTGGCCTGCACCCGGCCGAAGAAGTCGGCGACCGGGGACCGGAAGACGCCGTAGTCGCTGTGGTGGACGGCGACCGCGCGTCCGGGGCGGACTCGGCGAAGGAGGTCGAGACCCTGTCGGCCGTCCATCGTCACCGTGCGCAACAGCACCCTCGTCCCGCCGAGGTGGACCACAGCGGCCTCGGGGGTGCCGCACCGCTCGGCGATCTCGTCGAGGTGGTCACCGGTCAACGTGTCACCGCTGAGGTAGAGGCTGCGCTCGGGGCCGGCGGCGGGTCGCCAGCGGATGAAGGAACCCATGACCGGCGGCAGCAGCCGGCCGAGCACTCCTCGTGCGTGGATCGCGGGCACCGCCTCGATGGTGAGCGTCTCGTCCCCGGAGGTGAGCCGGTGTGTCGACCACGTGTCGAGTCCCTCGGTCCGGAAGCCCCATCCACCCAGGCGCTCGGCGGCCTGTGGTGTCGTCACCACCGGCTGTTCGCGGGACAGCGAGTGGCGGGCGACCCGGTCGAAGTGGTCGCCGTGCAGGTGCGACAGGACAATGGCGTCGAGTGTTGGCAGCTCGCGCGGATGGAGTGCCGGCTCCGTGAGGCGCTTCGACCACAGGCCCCAGCCGAGCCAGGCGCGCTGGCCCCGGTGCAGGAAGTTGGGGTCCGTGAGCAGGGTGAACGAGCCGAGCCGCAGCACCGTCGTCGCCGTGCCGACGAACTGGAGGGACCCGATCGCCCCACCGGCTGCGTCCGACATCGCGGCCTCCTCAGAGCGACCGCAGGGCGGGCAGCAGTTCCTTCTCCGCCCAGATGCAGAATGCCTCCTGCTGGTCCGCACCGATCTGGACGAGTGCGAGCTCGGTGAACCCGGCGTCCACGTAGGCCTTCGCCTTCTCGACGACCTGGTCGACGTCCGGCCCGCACGCCACCTGCTCGGCGATGTCCTCGGGCCGCACCGACGCGGACGCCGACGCGAATGCCGCAGGGGTCGGCAGCTCGGAGTTGACCGGCCAACCCAGGCCGGTCCAGCGGAACTGCTCGTGGGCCCGCTTCACAGCGGCCTCGCGGGAGACGTCATACGCGATCGGCATCTGCCCGACCCGTGGCTTGCCTGCGCCGCCGGCGGCATCGAAGAGCTCGCCGAGCTCGGCCTTGGGCTCCGTTGCGATCATCAGGTCGGCGCGGCCACCCGCGATGGTGCATGACTCCTGGCCGGAGCACGCGACGCCGATCGGCACCCGCTCGTCGGGCAGGTCGTAGAGCTTCGCCGACTCGACCCGGTAGTAGGTCCCCCGGTGGCTCACCTGCTCGCCGCTGAAGAGGAGCTGGATGATTTCGACCGCCTCGTCGAGCATCTCGTGCCGCTGCCCGACGGCCGGCCAGCCCTCGCCGACGACGTGTTCGTTGAGGTTCTCGCCTGCGCCGAGCCCGAGCCGGAACCGGCCGCCCGAGAGGATCTGCATCGTCGCAGCCTTCTGCGCCACGACGGCCGGGTGGTAGCGGACCAGCGGGCACGTCACGTAGGTCATGAGCGGGATCCGCGACGTCACCTGGGAGGCCGCTCCAAGGATCGACCACGCATAGCCGGAGTGACCCTGCTCCTCGAGCCAGGGGTTGAAGTGGTCGCTGATGACGGAGAAGTCGAACCCGGCGTCCTCTGCCCGCTGGATGTCCCGCACGAGCAGGTTCGGCGGCGACTGCTCGCACATCATCGTGTAGCCGATCGAAACCATGGCCACCGCCTACCCGTTGGTGTCCGGACCAATCCACTCCCCTCCGGTGTCGAGTGAGCGTCCCGTCCCACCCGTCCGAGCGTCGAGTGAGCGCTCCGCCCCACCCGTCCCAGCGTCGAGTGGGCGCCCCGTCCCACCCGGCTCAGAGGCCGGCGGCCGCCCGGTACTGCCAGACGGTCAGGACCGCCGACGCCCCCTCGCCGACGGCCGTGGGGCCGCGCGTGGGCGCGCCCTGGGGCACCACGCCCGCCCCGAAAAAACCCCGCCCCCACGGCAAGAACAAGAAATGGTACCCATAGATAGGCCACGCCCCGCCCTGCTGCGTGGTC
>NZ_JBQCCV010000061.1:0-7188 GCF_051961875.1 Intrasporangium sp.
CACGACGACCTCGGTCGACGAGATCGCCCTCGACCGCCGGATCGTGACGAGCATCGACCACTCCGTCTCGAACCTGCTCGACGACTGGGCGGCCACCTCACAGGAGAAGAGCGGGCGCTGCTGGCTCTTCGCCGGGACCAACCTCCTGCGGGCCGGCACGCGAAAGAAGCTGGGCGTCAAGGACTTCGAGTTCTCCCAGAACCACCTCCTGTTCTGGGACAAATTCGAGAAGGCGAACCACTGGCTCGAGTCGGTCATCGCCACGAGCGACCGCGAGATCGACGACCGCACCGTCGCGCACCTGATGGCGACGCCGGCCGAAGACGGTGGTCAGTGGAACATGTTCGTCGCGCTGGTGCTCAAGCACGGGCTCGTCCCGAAGGTCGCGATGCCCGAGACGAAGAGCTCGAGCAACACCCGGCAGATGAACCGCGACATGGCGACGATCCTGCGCCAAGCCGCCCGAGACCTGCGTGCCGACGCGGCGAACGGCGCCGACACCGATGCACTCGACGCCGCGAAGGAGCAGGTCCTGGCCACCATCCACCGGCTGCTCTGCATCCACCTCGGCACGCCGCCCGAGACCTTCGTGTGGCAGTGGAAGGACACCGACGGCGGGTTCCATCGGGACGGGGAGATGACGCCGCTCCAGTTCGCCGAGGCCTACGTCACCGTGCCGCTCGAGGACTACGTCTGCCTCGTCAACGACCCGAGGCCGACGAGCCCCTACGGCCGGACCTTCACGGTCGAGCACCTCGGCAACGTGGTCGGCGCCCCGCCGGTGACCTACCTCAACGTCGAGCCCGACCTCATGAAGTCCCTTGCGGCACAAGCGATCGTCGGCGGCGAGCCGGTCTGGTTCGGCTGCGACACCGGCCAGATGTCCAACGCTGACCTCGGACTCTGGGACGCATCCCTGTTCGACCGCGCCTCGATCTACGGCACCGAGCCGAGCCTCACGAAGGCCGACCGGCTCCTCCACCACGAGTCGCTCATGACCCACGCCATGCTCTTCACCGGGGTCGACCTCGTCGGCGATGCCCCGCGGCGGTGGCGCGTCGAGAACAGCTGGGGCACCGAGAAGGGCGACAAGGGCTTCATGACGATGAACGACAGCTGGTTCGCCGAGTTCGTCTTCGAGGTCGCCGTCCGACGCGACGCGCTTCCCGCCGAGCTGCAGGCCGCCCTCGACCAGGAGCCCATCGTGCTGCCCGCCTGGGACCCCATGGGGGCCCTCGCCCGCTGACCGCGCGACCGCTGACCGCGACGGCCGCCGACGGCGACGGCGCCGGCTCAGGTGTGGACCGTCTGGAGCGTGGGGTGGGTGGCGTGGGACACGTCGATCACCGTGATGTTCACCTCGCCCGCGAGCAGACCGGTGTGCGCCGCGATGTCTCGAGCGATGCGTTCTCGGAGACTGCGGCTCGCGGCCGCGATCACGGTCCCCATCTCGATGATGACGTCGACATCGATGACGACGCGCGGCCCGGCGACGCCGACGTCGGTCGCCGCGTGGCCGCCGCCGAGGGCCAGGCTCACACCGGGCACTTGTTCGGCGGCGAGCCGCGCCACGGCTGAGATCACGCGTGCCGCGATGCGGGTGTCGCCGTCCGGGGAGGGGATCACGGCATACCAGCCCTGGGCCACCAGCTCCCGCACGCGGCTCATGACCTGTGCGAGGACCTCGGCGGGGGCGTGGACCTGTTCGGCGGCCAGGGCGCGGACCGGGCGCCACAGCTCGTCGAGCTCTGCAAGGGCCGCGCGGCAGTGCGGGCAGGAGCGCTGGTGCTCCGGATCAGTCGGTGGGCGGCCATCACCCACCTGGGCGAGCAGGTCGTCGATGGGCCGCCCGCAGCGCAGCCGAGAGTCGGACACGGTGAGCCGGTTGTTGCCAAACACCTGAACTCAGCTCCATTCCCGGAGAGTCTCGACCAGTGCGCGCCGGGCGCGGTGCACGCGGACCTTGGCGGCGTTCTCGCTGATCCCCAGAATGCGCCCGATCTCCGCATGGGAGTATCCCCCGAACGTGTGCAGGACCAAAGGGGCGCGCTGGTCGAACGGTAGCGCCAGCACGGCCTCGCGCACGGAGTCCCGCCGACGGTTGACCTCCCCGACCTCGTCGGCCCCCGGCGCGGCACCGCCCGCGTCAGACTCGAGTGGTACCGATTCGACACCGCCCTTGCGCCGCAGGTTGTGGCAGGTGTTGATCAGGATCCGCGTGAACCAGGTCCCGAAACTGGCCTCCGCGCGGAAGCGAGGTAGCGCGCGCCAGGCTTGGAGGAACGCCTCCTGCACGGCGTCCTGTGCATCGGCATGGTTGCCCAGGAGTCGCAGGGCGCTCACGAAGGCACGGTCCTGGTGGAGCCGGACCAAGGCCTCGAAGGCGGCCTCGTTTCCCTGCGCAGCGTGACGCACGAGCACCGCCTCGGAGGCAGCAACCGGGGACGGCGGACTCCGAGACGGGTCCGGCGGACGGAACTGTGATGCAGCGCACATCGTTCCGTAACCTTTCCCCGATTCTTCGTGTCCAAGACATAGAGCACGCTCCTCGCGGCCCCCGGCCGGTTGCCTGCTCACCCTTGATCCACGACCGAAGGAGCCCGACATGAGCAGCACGCCCGCAAGCACTTCCAGCACTTCGACCGAGACGGCCGGCTCGAGCGGGACGACGACTCGTTCCGGTGGGGGCTCGTCACAGCTGCAGACCTCGCAAGGCAACACCACGATCGCCGACGGGGTGGTGCAGAAGATCGCCGGACTGGCGGCCCGTGAGGTGTCCGGGGTGTACGAGCTCGGCGGTAGTGCCGCCCGCGCACTCGGCGCGATCCGGGAGCGCATCCCGGGCTCCTCGCAGACGAGCGGTCAGGGCGTCTCGGTCGAGGTGGGCGAGCGTCAGGCCGCGGTCGACCTCGAGATGGTGGCCGAGTACGGCGTCTCCATCACCGAGCTGGCTCGCGCGGTGCGGCGCAACGTCATCTCTGCCGTCGAGGGCATGACCGGGCTGGAGGTCACCGAGGTGAACATCGCGGTCAACGACATCCACCTGCCCACCGCCGATGGGGCCGACCAACCACCGGCACCAGAGCGCGTCCAGTGACGAACAGCCCAGACACGGACGCCGCCTCGGCACTGGAGCGCCAGGTCGACGCCATCGCCGCGGCCGCACTGGCCTGCCCAGCGGTGGCGGGTCTGGACCGGGGCGGGTGGCAGCAGGTGGCGACCTATCTGCCCGGCCGCCGGGTCGTCGGCGTCCGGATCGAGGACGAGCGAGCTCTGGTCTCGGTCGTCATGGCAGCAGGGGCGTCGGTGGCCACTCTGGAGGCGCAGCTCCGACCGGCCCTGGCGCCATACGTGGGGGGCCGGAGACTCGACGTGCTGGTCGCCGACGTCGCCGTGAACGAGCCGACCGCGACGGCGGCCACGTCCCCGGCGACACCGCCTGGCCGTCGTGACGGTGGAGCCGCGGCCGTACGAGACGACGCCGAGCTGCGCAGGTAGCGGCGCCCCAATCACCCCGTTCCTGACTCACTGGAGGTTCTCATGCATCCCACCACGATCGGCCTGTTCACCGGACTGCTGCTCGGCCTGGCCTGGGTCGTCGGCGGTTTCGAGGCGTTCGTCGGCACCGCGGTGCTCGGCGTGATCGGGTACATCGTCGGCAAGGTGGTTGCCGGCGAGCTCGACCTCACCCGCTACCTGGGCGCGTCGGGTCGCTCGCACCGATGAGCACGACGACGGTCGCTGGGGCAGGTCCCGCCGATCCCACCGCTCCCGGCGACACTCCCGCGGCGGACCCTCAGTCCGCCTCCAGCGACCGGGGAGGCCTGAGTGTGGCCGACCGCGTGGTGGAGAAGGTCGCCGGGTATGCCGTCACCCTCGTCCCCGACGCGGCGGCCGCTCCCCGGCGGGTGCTGGGCGTGAACGTCGGTGAGTCGCGCGAGGAGGGCGCCGCGAGCGTCGAAGCCCGGGTGATCGGCGATGTTGCCACGGTCAGCGCGCGGATCGCCGTCCGCTGGCCGCGGTCGGTACCCGAGGTGGCGGACGCGGTCCGGCGACGGATCCGCAAGGAACTCACGGAGATCACCGGGGTTCGTGTCGACCACATCGACGTGGAGGTCAGCTCGCTCAGTGTGGGCTCCCCCGAGAGGCGGAGGGTGGAATGACCGCAACGAGCATCACGCACCGAGTGCTGTCCGCGCTGCTGGCGCTCGGCCTGCTCTTCATTGCCGTCGTCACCGTGGCCGAGGTCGTCCTCGCCAACCTGCATCGTCCTCCGTGGCTCGTGCCCTATCCACGGTGGGCCAACTGGCTGAGCCAGCACAGCTGGAACGACTCCACCGTCATCGCAGGGCTGGTCGTCCTGGCCCTGGTCGGCCTGGTGCTGCTCTTCCTGGCGCTGCGACGCGGCAAGCCCGCGACGCTGCCGCTGACGTCACGCAGCGAGGGTGTGCTGGTGTCCGCCTCCCGGCGCGGCGTCGAGAAGTCCGTCGCCGCGGCAGCCGAGCGGACCAGCGGCGTCACGAACGCCACGGCATCCGCCGGCCGGCGATCCGTCCGCGTGGAGGCGCACACCACGACCCGGTCACAGTCCGATTTGCAGCAGCAGGTCACAGCCGCGGTGCACGAGCGGCTGGACTCCCTGGGTCTTGCCGAGCGCCTGCATCCGCGGGTGCGGATCATCAACAAGGAGGCGCGATGAGTACCAGAGTCGGCGCAGCCAACCGCGCGGTGCTGACCCTGCTCGGGCTGCTCCTGCTCGCCGCGGGTGTCCTCGGCCTCGGCTTGGCGACCGGCGTGTTCGGTCGACAGCGAACTGGCCAACCGGTGCTGGCCGAGACTGTGCGCACCTTCCCCCACCGGCACGCCTGGTTCTGGTGGGTCGTCGTCGCGGGGGCCGTGATCATCGCGCTCCTCGCTCTCAGGTGGCTGCTGGCGCAGCTGGCCACCGACCGCGCCAACCGGATCGACCGCACCACGAATGCCCGGGACGGTTACACCATCGTGCACGCCGGTGCCCTTTCCGAGGCGGTCGAGGACGACGCGACGAGCATCCCGGGGGTCACCGGCGCAGCCGCCTACGTGTCGCGCCCGCTCCGGGTGATCTTGCGCGTCGTCCTGGCCGACGATGCCGACATCGGCTCCGTCCGCAGCGGCCTCGAGAGCTCCACGATCCCCCATCTGCGGCAGGCGCTGAACCAAGATGATGTGCCGATCAACATCGAGCTGCGGCCTCAGCCCAACCCTGCGAGATCGGTCGCCTGAGTCGCCGTCGAGGCTCAGCTCGCTCGGGGGCCGGGGAACCGGTGCACCTCCTGGGGCCAGTCGAGCGCGACGGCGAGCCGGCCGGCCCAGTACCGGGCGGCATCGTCGTCCGGCACGTCCACGACGGCGAAGCCACCGAGGTGCTCCTTCGTCTCGACGTACGGCCCGTCGGTGAAGATCGGCTCCCCGTCCCTCGCCTCGACGCTGCACACGACGCTCGACGCGTCGATCCCGCCGTTGGTGAAGAGGAAGACCCCGGCGGCCTTCATCTCGTCGATCACCTGCCGCCCGGCGATCGCCTTCTCGCGCAGCTGCTCCGGCGTGTGCTCGGGCACCCACTCGTCGTTGAACGCGATCAGATACTCCGTCACTGTCGTCTCCTCTCAGGGCTGGTCGAGGGCGGGTGCCCCCGCCGCTCGGCGACCCCGCTGGTCGCCATATGAACTCCACGAACGCCGGCGTTCCGATCCGACACCATCCGGCAGAGCAGTTCAAGACTGCCCCCGAGGCAGGGTCCCCAAGTGACCCCGTCGGACGGGAATCATTCCGCCGTGCCCGAAGTTGAGTCAGGTGTACGCAAGTTTTGCGAGTCCGGTTTTGACAACCCAAGGCTGGGCAGAGCAGATTGAGCGAGACCCGAAGACACGCGGCCCGAGCGTGACTGAGCCCGCCCACGAGGCGAGCTGAGCGGCATACGGCCCGATCAAGGAACACCAAGGAGAACCACTCATGGCACGTGCGGTCGGAATCGACCTCGGTACCACCAACTCGGCTGTCTCCGTCCTCGAGGGCGGCGAGCCGACCATCATCGCGAACGCTGAGGGCGGCCGCACCACCCCGTCGGTCGTCGCCTTCGCCAAGAACGGCGAGGTGCTCGTCGGCGAGGTGGCCAAGCGCCAGGCCGTCACCAACGTCGACCGGACGATCCGCTCGGTCAAGCGCCACATGGGCACCGACTGGAAGTCGCCCGAGATCGACGGCAAGCGCTACACGGCGCAGGAGATCAGCGCTCGCATCCTCCAGAAGCTGAAGCGCGACGCGGAGTCCTACCTCGGCGAGACCGTGACCGACGCGGTCATCACCGTCCCGGCCTACTTCGACGACGCCGAGCGGCAGGCCACCAAGGAGGCCGGCGAGATCGCGGGCCTCAACGTCCTGCGCATCATCAACGAGCCGACCGCGGCGGCCCTCGCCTACGGCCTCGACAAGGGCAAGGAGGACGAGCTCATCCTCGTCTTCGACCTCGGTGGCGGCACCTTCGACGTGTCCCTCCTCGAGGTGGGCAAGGACCCGGAGGACAACTTCTCCACGATCCAGGTCCGCGCGACGAGCGGTGACAACCAGCTCGGCGGTGACGACTGGGACGACGTCGTCGTGCAGTGGCTGATCCAGCAGGTCAAGAACAAGACCGGCCAGGACCTGTCCAAGGACAAGATCGCGATGCAGCGGCTTCGTGACGAGGCCGAGCGGGCCAAGAAGGAGCTGTCGTCCGCGACCTCCACGAACATCTCGGCCCAGTACATCTCGATGACGCCCGAGGGCCCGATCCACCTCGACGAGACGCTGACCCGCGCCCAGTTCGAGCAGATGACCAAGTCGCTGCTCGACCGGACGAAGGCACCGTTCCACAAGGTCATCGAGGACGCCGGCATCAAGCTGTCCGACATCGACCACGTCGTGCTCGTCGGTGGCTCGACCCGCATGCCGGCCGTCAGCTCGCTCGTCAAGGAGCTGACCGGCGGCCAGGAGCCCAACAAGGGCGTCAACCCCGACGAGGTCGTCGCTGTCGGCGCCTCGCTGCAGGCGGGTGTCCTCAAGGGCGAGCGCAAGGACGTCCTCCTCATCGACGTCACGCCGCTCTCGCTCGGCATCGAGACCAAGGGTGGCCTGATGACGACGCTCATCGAGCGCAACACGGCCATCCCG
>NZ_JBQCCV010000062.1:0-15084 GCF_051961875.1 Intrasporangium sp.
CCCACGTCGGCGCGGCCCTCCGGGACGGCATGGAGGGCGAGCCCGACGGCGCGCCGCACCCCCTCGCGCACCGTCCCGGGAGCCGCTGGCGGTATGCCCACCGACGCCGACTCCGCCGAGCCGGGCTCGACCCCGAGCGCAGCGCGGACCGCCTCGACCCTGCCGAGCGCGAACCAGTCGGTCGGCCCGGTCCGGACCAGCTGCGCCGCACCGTCCGTACGGGCCTCGCAGCCGGTGACGAGCGTGGCGAGACCCCGCACGAGGGCAGCCGGCACCCGGTGCGCCTTGCCCTTGACCAGGTCGGCGGCCGCGGCGATCTCGTCGGCGACGGCCCGCGTCGTGACCTCGAGGGGCCGGCCGTCGGCGTCGTGCCCTCCGCGGAGGTCCTCGACGACCGCCACCCCGTGGGCACCGAGCGCGAAGTCCGTCTGGCCGATGCGCCACGTACGGCCCGCCGTGTCACTGAGGACGATGCCGAGCCGCACCCCGTGGCGTGCCGTGAGCGCCGCGTGCAGGTCGCGGCATACCGCGTCGGGGTCTTCCGGCAGGAGGAGCCAGCCGCCGCGGTCGCCCGTGTTGGAGCCGTCGACACCGGCCGCGGCCATCACCGGCCCCGCGAGCGACTGCACGACGCGGGTCACGCGCCCCTCGAGCGCGCGCTCGGCCACTACCGCCCGGGTCTGGGAGGCGATCACCGCGTCCTTGTCAGCGTCGTCGGTGATCAGGCCGAACGCCTTGGAGACGACCTTGCTCGAGACGACGAGGATGTCGCCGTCGCGCAGGTCGAGGCCGGAGTGCCGCAGCCCGGCGTCGAGCAGCGCCGCGAGATCGTCCCCCTCACGAACCTCCGGTATGCCGCTCACCGCGGTCAGCGTCACCGGCTCGCTCACGCTGGGGTGTCCTTCGACGCGAGGCTGAGGCCGAGGTCGAGGGCCGCGCCGGCGATGTCGGCCGCGGCCTCGACGGACGACATGAGCAGGGGACGGGCCGAGACGAGGGGCCGGCTCGTGCCGGCCATCTGGTCGGACTCGTCGACGAGCCAGCCGTCGAGGAAGTCGGCGTAGAGGCCGGCGACGGCGGCGCTCGTCGAGTCGACCCCGATCGTCTGCAGGCAGACGTCGGCGTGGCCCCGAACCGGACGGCCGCCGACGAGGGGCGAGACGCCGACGACGGGCGCGCGGGACCCCCGCAAGGCGTCCCGCACCCCGGGGACGCCGAGGATGATCCCGATCGAGACGACGGGGTTGCTCGGCGGGAGCAGGACGACGTCGGCGCCGCGGAGCGCGTCGAGGACTCCGGGGGCCGGGGTGGCGCGGTCGAGCCCGGCCACGACGAAGCGTTCGGCCGGCAGCGCCGCACGGTGCTTGACCCACCACTCCTGGAAGTGGATGGCCCGCGTCCGCTCGCCCTCGGTCACCACGACGTGGGTCTCGACCGGGGTGTCGGTCATCGGCAGGAGGCTGACGCCTCGCTGGGGGAGTCCCCAGCGGGAGGCGAGCAGACGCGTGACCTCGCTCAGCGGCATCCCCTGCCCGAGCAGCTGCGAGCGGTAGATGTGGGTGGCGAAGTCCTTGTCGCCGAGGCTGAACCAGGTGGGCGTCGCGCCGAGTGCCGCGAGCTCCTCGGCGACGTGGTGGGACTCGTCGGCCCGCCCCCAGCCCTGGGTCTCGTGGACGCCGCCGCCCAGCGTGTAGAGCAACGTGTCGAGGTCGGGGCAGACGCGCAACCCGAAAAGCGTGATGTCGTCGCCGGTGTTGCCGATGATGGTGAGCTCGGTCCGGTCCGCACGGGTCCGCTCGAGGTGGTGCAGGAGACCGCGGAGAAAGCGCGCGCCGCCCACTCCTCCGGCCAAGGCGGTGATTCGCATGGCCCGATCCTCTCAGCACGTGCTGCGGACCGGACCAGGAGGTCTCTACCCCCGAATATCAGAGTACCGCTTGACGAGAGGGGTATGACACGCATGTAATTTCATTGTTGTCTCTTGTTCGAGCCCCTTGCGTTCGGACGGGGACGACTAGGTGCAGACAAGAGTCAGGGTCGAGGAGGGGTCATGCACGAGATGTTGTTGGTTCTGGAGGCAGACGCGGAGGAGGGAGAGCTCTCCTGGCAGGAGCGTGCTCTGTGCGCGCAGACCGATCCGGAGGCGTTCTTTCCCGAGAAGGGCGGCTCGACGCGCGAGGCCAAGAAGGTGTGCGTCGGCTGCGAGGTCCGGCAGCAGTGTCTCGAGTACGCGCTGGCCCACGACGAGCGGTTCGGCATCTGGGGCGGCATGTCCGAGCGCGAGCGCCGCAAGCTGAAGAAGCGCGCCGTCTGACGAGGACCACCGGCTGACCCGGGTGTAGAACCCGGGCCCGATGGACGTGAATGTGCCCGACGCGCTGACCACCGCCTTCGTCACCGCTCCCGCAGACGCGGGAGCCACCGCCGCGCCCCGGCTCCCCTCCACCGGGCGTGCGTCCGCCGCACCGACAGCCGAGGTGTCGGTCGTCCTGCTCGTCCGCAACGGCGCCAGCTGGCTGGCGGAGAGCCTCGACGCCATCGCTCGGCAGACGTTGCGGCCCCGGCGCGTCCTCGCCGTCGACCTCGGCAGCCGCGACACGTCTGTCGCCATCGTCCGCGCCCACCAGCAGCTGCGACGTGCCGTCTCCGACGTCGATGTCATCGAGCTGCCGGCCGGCACCCCGATCGGCCGGGCGATCGACCGGGCGATCACGAGCCTGCCCCGCAGCGTCGGGGCGCGGCAGCTGGTCTGGGTCCTCCACGACGACGCCGCGCCGCGGCCCGAGGCCCTGGCGCGGCTCGCCGACGCCATGCTCCGCTCGTCGTCGGTCGGGGTGGCCGGACCGAAGCTCGTCGAGTGGGACAACCCTCGCCGGCTGGTGGAGCTCGGCATCCAGGTCACTCGCAGTGGCCGGTTGATCGCTTCCCCCGCCCGGGGCGAGGCCGACCAGGGTCAGCATGACGGCCGCACCGACGTGCTGGCGGTGGGCACCAACGGGATGCTCGTCGACCGGGCCGTCCACGCCGACCTCCATGGCTTCGACGAGAGCTTCGAGCGCTATGGCGGCGCCCTCGACTTCGGCTGGCGGGCCCAGCTGGCGGGCCACCGGGTCGTCGTCGTGCCGAGCGCGGTCGTCCGCGCGGGGTCGGCGACCGCCGACGGGCGAAGGCCGCAGGGGCCGTCCGCCGCCGAGGTCGCGCGCCGGACCCGACGCGCCACCCGGCAGGTCGCCCTGGCGCGGTCGGCGCCGCTCGCGGCGCCCTTCCTGGGTGTCTGGGTCGCCCTGTCCAGCCTCGTTGCGGCCCTGACCCTGCTCGTCGCCAAGCGTCCCCGACAGGCCTGGCGGGAGCTGTCCGACATCGGCGCCCTGGCGCACCCGTCGGCCGTCACCGCAGCCCGCTGGCGCGGCCGGGCGACGAAGCGGCTGCGCCGCGACGACCTCGCCACCCTGTTCGTGTCACCGCGCGAGGCCGCACGCACGACGATCGACCACATCCAGGACGCGATCACCCCCGACGTCCGGCGCCACCGCGAGGCGGCCCCGACCCTCGAGACCGGACCCGTGGGCGAGGAGTCGGAGTCCCTGGACGTCCTGCCGGCCTCGCTGCCGCGCCGGGTCCTGACGCACCCGGGCTGCCTCGCGGTCCTGGCCGTCCTCGTCACGACCGTGGTCGCGTGGCGCGACCCGATTCGTGCCGGCGCCCTCTCGCCGGCCCACACCGGCGTCGCCGGTGGTGAGCTGTTCCCGGTCAGCACCGGATCCGCGGGGCTCTGGCACGCCTTCCGCGACGCCTGGCACGGCTCCGGACTCGGCACCGGTACGGCGCCGGCACCCGCCCTCGCCGTGCTCGCCGCCCTGACATGGCTCGTCGAGCACGTCCCGGGAGTCGCGTCCAGCCGATCACCGGCCGGTGTCACGGTCGCGTGGCTCATGTTCCTCGGGCCGGTCCTCGCGACGTGGTCCGCCTACCTCGCCGGGCGCGTCGCCTCGTCCTCGCGCACCGGGCGGGCGGTGATCGCCGTCGCCTGGGGGCTCAGCTCGGTGCTGACCGTCGCGGTGGTCGAGGGGCGGCTCAGCGCCGTCGTCGTGCACGTCCTACTGCCCTTCCTGCTGGCGGGCTTCGCGCTCGCCGGGCGCGGTGACGGCACCTACACGGCGACCTTCGCGACCGCCCTCGCCGCAGCCGTGATCGGTGCGTTCGCCCCGCCCATGCTGGCCGTCTCGGCCGTCGCGGCCTTCCTCCTGCTCCTGCTCGGCCCCGGCCAGCGTCGCGTCCGGGGCCTCGTGCTCCTCGTCGTGCCGACGGCGCTGCTCGGCCCGTCGGTCATGCGCTTCGTCGACGACTGGCGGCTGCTGCTCTCCGGGCCCGGCCTGCTCGACACCGGCCGCCAGGGTCCGATCGCGGGCGTCGTGCTTGCGCAGCCGGACACCTCGCTCTCGGTCTGGGTCTGGCTCTCCGCGCCGCTCCTCCTGCTCGCAGTCGTCGGGTATGCCGCCCACGCGCGGTCCCGCTCGGGCTCGGTCGGCCTGTGGTCGGGGGTCGCCCTCGGCCTGATCGGGCTCGTCATCGCCCTCGGCACGGCCCGTGTCGCCCTCGGCACGGCGGCAACCGGCGTCGGCACGTCGGCGCCCGCCCGGCTCTGGGAGGGCATCGGCCTGCAGCTGTGGCTCGCAGGTCTGCTCGTCGGCCTGCTCGCCGGCAGCAGTGCGGTCGTGGCCGGTCTCCGTCGGCCGTTTCGGCGAGGCCCCCTCGTGGTCGCGGTGGCCGCAGTCGTCCTCGCCCTCGTGCCCATCGTCGCCGGTGCGGTCCGTTGGGGCATCACGGGTGTCGGCGACCACCTGACCCCGGGCCAGGCGCGACTGCCCGCCGTCGCCGTGGAGCAGGCCAACGGCCCGCTCAGCAGCCGCCTGCTCCTGCTCCGTCCCTCGGCTACAGTCGTCGACTTCGAGCTCACGGGAACCGAGCCGGGCGAGCTGCTGCGAGACCTTGACCGGGCCCGGCCCGACAACTCCGACCTGGTCGACACGGTCGCGGCGCTGGTCGGCGGCCGGCAGAGCGACGAGTCGCCGTCCCGATCCCTGGCCGCACTGGCGGTCGGCTTCGTCCAGGTCGTCAGCGCCGGCAACGACGAGCTCGTCCGCCGCCTCGACTCCACCGAGGGCCTGAGCCGCCTCGGACGCGAGGACGGGGCGACGCTCTGGAAAGTCCAGCCGCTGCCGGGGGCGTCCGCCGTCGAGGCTGCCGCCGCACCCTCACGGGTCCGACTCGTCGACGCGTCGGGCAAGCTGCTCGCCGCGATCCCGACGGTCGGCCCGCATGCGGCGGTCGAGCAGGACCTGCGGCGCGCCAAGGCCGAACGCCGGCTCGTCGTCGCGGAGCCCCCCGAGTGGGCCGACCACGTGACGGTCAGCCTGGACGGCGCACTGCTGTCACCGGTCGCCGACACGAAACAGCCGACGTACCTGATCCCGGCAGCCGGCGGCCACCTCGTCGTCGATCTCGCCGCCTCCGAGCCGTGGTGGCGACTCGCCCAGGCGGTCCTGTTGGCCTTCGTCTGCTTCATGGCCCTGCCCTTCGGCAACCGCCGCTCGAGGAGGAGCTCATGACCCCGGTGGGGAGCATCCTGCGGGCGACCGTCCTCGCCGTCTGCGCCGGCGCCCTGGTCGGCATCGCGACGACGACGACCGGCTCCGTCGAGCTGGGCGGCGCCCGGACCAGCGCCGGCCTGCCGGCGGTGTCCGATGCCGCGCTCACCGACGCCTCGCTGGTCTGCCCGGGCCCCGAGCGGGTCGGGGCCAAGGGGCTGCGCGACGTCGCGGGCGACACCCGGGTGACCGCCGCGTCGGCCCCGGCGTCCGTCCTCGGCGACCTGGCGGCCAAGGGGGCCGGCAGCATCGAGATCGGCCCGGTCCGTGGTGGCAAGCCGCTCCAGGCGACGTCTGACCCCGCCGCGGTCCCCAGCGCGACGATCCCCGGGCCCGCCGGTGTGGTCGTCCGAGCCAAGGGTGCTCTCGCGCCAGGCGTCGTTGCGGCGCAGACGTGGCTGCATCGTGGCGACGACGACCGTGGCCTCGCGGCGGCGGCGTGCGCGCTGCCGGCCTCGGACCTCTGGCTCATCGGAGGCGGCGACGGCCCCTCGCGCACCGAACGCCTCGTGCTGACCAACCCCGGCGCCAACACCATCTCCGTCGACTTCACGGTACTCGGGACGAAGGGGACGATCGAGGGAACCGGGCGCGGGATCTCCATCCCTCCCCGGTCGCGCTCCGTCATCTCGCTCGACACCCTCGCACCCGACGTCGCGAGCCCGGTGGTGCACGTCGTCGCGTCCGGAGGGCAGGTCTCCGGGGTGCTCAGCGACGCGTGGATCGACGGCGCAACCGGCCGCGGCATCGACGACGCCGCTCCGGCCGCCCAACCGGCCAAGGACCTCGTCGTGGCCGGGATCGACAAGGCCGGTGCCGCGAGCGTCCGCATCGGCAACCCCGGTGAGGAGGAGGCGCTGGTGCAGGTGCGCGTCCTGACCGAGAAGGGGCCGGTCCAGCCGGATGCCCTGCGCGCCGTTCGCGTCCCGGCTGGTTCCAGCCTGGACGTGCCCCTCGACGTGCCGGACGGCGCCACCGGTGCCCACCTCATCGCGGACCAGCCCGTGGTGGCGGGCGCCTGGGTCGAGCGCCGGGTGGCGAGCGGGGCGGACCGCATGGGCGACTTCGGCTGGGCGCCGGCCACCCCCTCGGTGAAGCGTCTCGCCGGCCTGGCCCTGCCCGGCTCCGTCGTCGCCGGCAGCACGACCAGGCTCCTCCTCGCGGCGGGGGCCAAGGAGGCCGCCGTGACGGTGACGACGACCGGCCCGGGAGCCCAGGCGCGACAGGTCACCGTCCCCGCCGACCACAGCGTGGTCGTCGACCTCGGCGCGGCCCAGGCCGTGTGGGTGCAGCCGCGCTCCGGCGCGGTCCACGCCGCCGTCTCCGTCAGCGGGGTCGTCGACGACGTGCCGGTCCTGTCGATCGTGCCCCTTCCTGAGGCACCGGTCACCGCCGCCACGGTCCCGGTCCGCCAGGTCGGCAACTGATTCCCGCCTCCCCCTTGGCACGGCGTGGGTCATCGCTGCGGCGTATGTCCGCCGGGGGAGCGGCTGTCTGAAGGCCACGCTCTGTTGACCGGTGCGACTCAGGGAGAGTGACCCATCGACAGAAGGGTAGGTGACCGCTCGACTAAGGGAAGGTGACCGGTCGAGTCGGGGAAAGTGACCGGTCGACGGGGGCTACTCGCCGAAGCCGGGGTCGAGCTCCTCGGGGCGCACACCGAGCAGGCCGGCCACCTGCTCGGTCACGATATCGGCGACCAGCGCCGCCACGTCACGCGTGCCCGAGGCCCGCGTCTCCACCGGTCGACGGTAGACGACGATGCGGGCCGGTCGGCTCGCACTCGCGGGGTAGACCCGGCCGAGGGGGACCTCAGCGTGCTCCCACGGTGCCGGGCCGCGGGGCACGTCCTCGACCGCGAACTCCACCACCGGAAATGCCCGTCCGCACGTCGACTCCAGCCGGCTCGCGGCGTCGAGGACGTAGTCGTCGAACTCATCGCGTCGGCTGCGCATTGCCGGGACCGGCGGCCAGGCGAGTGGTCCACGCAAGCCGCGGCCATGGCGCTCGCGGCGCCGCACCATCCGGGAGGTCCCGGGCATCGAAGGGCTCACATCTCGCACTCTAGTTCGCCGGGCGGCCCGGGACACGGCGTGGTGTTTCGCCGCGCCGTGGGGGTCGGTCTAGAGTGATCGACCGTGGGTCTCAGACGGGGTTGTTCCAAGACGGCGTGCGGACGCACGGCGGTGGCGACCCTGACGTATGTCTACGCCGACCGCGCGGTCGTGCTGGGCCCGCTCGCGACCTACGCCGAGCCGCACACCTACGACCTCTGTGCCGAGCACGCGGAGCGGATGACGGCTCCGCGTGGCTGGGACGTCGTCCGGCTGGAGGGCGACTACAGCGAGCCAGAGCTCGACGGTGACGACCTGCTCGCCCTGGCCGAGGCGGTCCGTGAGGCGGGCCGGCCGCTCGTCGCGCAGCGCCCGCCCGCGCCGCGCATCGCCCCGCGGTCGACCGGTGCGGCGGCGGCCGAAGTGCGGGCCGAGGCCGACGCGGGCGTCGTCGAGACCGGCCGTCGTGGGCATCTGCGGATCCTCAAGGACTCCTGACCACTAGGGTCGTCTCCGTGGCCTCCCTCTCAGACTTCGTCAAGGCGTATGACGTCCGCGGCCTCGTGCCGGATCAGCTCTCGCCAGAGGTCGCCCGGGCCCTCGGCGCCGCCTTCGCTGAGGTCGTCGTCATCCCCGACGGCCACTCGGGGATCGTCATCGGCCACGACATGCGCCCCTCCTCGCCCGAGCTCTCGACCGCGTTCGCGGACGGGGTCACCTCGCGCGGCATCGATGTCGCCCTGCTGGGCCTGACCTCGACCGACGAGCTCTACTACGCAAGCGGCGCCCTCGACCGGCCCGGCGCCATGTTCACCGCGAGCCACAACCCCGCCCGCTACAACGGCATCAAGCTGTGTCGCTCGGCGGCCCGCCCGATCGGTCAGGACTCCGGCCTCGCTGAGGTGCGAGACCTCGCCCAGTGGCTCCTCGACAGCCCGACCGGGCTCTACGCGGCAACCGCAGGCGCCGGCACCGTCGAGGTGCGTGACGTCCTCGCCGACTACGCGACCTTCCTCCGCTCGCTCGTCGACCTCAGCGGCATACGGCCACTGACCGTCGTCGTCGACGCGGCCAACGGCATGGGCGGGCACACGGTCCCGGCCGTCCTCGAGACGGGTGCGGGCCTGCCTGCGCTGCCGGTCACCGTCATCCCGCTCTACTTCGAGCTCGACGGCACCTTCCCCAACCACGAGGCCAACCCGCTCGAACCGGCCAACCTCGTCGACCTGCAGGCGGCGGTCACCAAGCACGGCGCCGACCTCGGTCTCGCCTTCGACGGTGACGCCGACCGCTGCTTCGTCGTCGACGCGGACGGCGAGGCGGTCTCCGCCAGTGCGATCACCGCCCTCGTGGCGGCGCGCGAGATCGAGCGGGCCCGGGCGGCGGGTGACAGCCAGATCCGCGTCGTCCACAACGTGATCTCCAGCCGGGCCGTGGGCGAGGTCGTGACCGAGCACGGCGCCGAGCCGGTGCGGGCACGCGTCGGGCACTCCTTCATCAAGGGCGAGATGGCGCGCACCGGTGCGGTCTTCGGCGGGGAGCACTCGGCTCACTACTACTTCCGTGACTTCTGGTTCGCCGACACCGGCATGCTCGCGGCCATGCATGTCCTCGCTGCCCTCGGCGAGCAGCAAGCGCCGCTGTCGTCGCTCGCCGCGGGGTACGAGCGGTACGCGTCCTCCGGTGAGGTGAACAGCACCGTCGACGACGTCACCGCGGTCGCCGACTCGCTGCGGGCCTGGGCCACGGTGCGTGGCGCCGACATCGACGAGATGGACGGCCTCACCGTCAGCAGCCCGGACCCCACGGGGCCGATGTGGTGGTTCAACGTGCGGCCCTCCAACACCGAGCCGCTCCTGCGGCTCAACGTCGAGGCGGCCGACCGTGAGACGATGGAGCGCGTCCGGGACGAGGTCCTCGGACTGATTCGTGGAGGAGCGCATGGGAGGCCCCAGGGTGACTGACCGCTTGATCGAGCCGTGGCTGCGGGAGATCATCCGATGCCCGCGTTGCAAGGGGGATCTGACCGACACCACGACCGAGTCGGGTGTCGAGCTCCAGTGCCAGGCCTGCCGGCTCGGCTACCCCATCGACTCCGGCATCCCCGTCCTTCTCGTCGACCTGGCGCGACCGCTGGGCTGACCCGCCGCCGGTGTTCGACGACGCACTGCTCGACGACATCGAGGCGATCGAACGCCTCGACCGGCGCGGTGTGCTGCGTGCGCTGGCCACGTCCGGCGCCCAGGTCCGGGTCTCGGCACGGTCCGCCGACGAGGCGGGCCTGGCACGGCTCGCCGACATGCAACCCCGCGGCGTGGTCGTCGCCGCGACCGGGGGTTCTGGTGCCGTCGGCGGGCTCTTCGACGCGGTCACCCGCAAGCACAGCGCCGTCCCCGTGCAGACCTGCCGCTCCACGCCCCTGCCTGCGTGGGTCGGCGCCTACGACCTTGTCATCGCCGTGTCCCAGTCCGGCCGCGCGGCCGGCACCCTCGCGCTGGCGGCCGAGGCAGCCCGCCGGGGCGCGAACCTGCTGACCGTCGGCGTCGCGGACTCCCCGCTCGCGGACGTGTGCGCCCGGGCCCGCGGCACGCACGTGCCGATCGACGAGGCAGGTGCCAGCTCCCGCACCTCCCTGTGGGCCCAGGCGACTCCCGTCCTGATGGCCGCCGACGCTCTCGGGCTCGCCTCGATCGGGCGGGACACCATCGAGGCGCTCGCGGTCGTCCTCGACGAGCAGGCCCGCGGCCTCGGCCCGCGCGTCGAGTCGTGGGAGAACCCGGCCAAGGCCCTCGCCGCCGACGTCTCCGAGTCCCTGCCGATCCTCCTCGGCTGCGGCCCGCTGGGGGAGACCGCCGCCCTCCGGGCGACGGCGATGTTCGGGCGGACGGGTCGCGTCCCCGTCGCCCACGGCTTCCTGCCCGACGCCGCCTCCCAGATCGTCGCGTGCTTCGACGGCCCCCTCGCCGGCGGCGAGGACGCGGACAGCGCGAAGCGTGACATCTTCGTCGACCCGTTCCTCGACGCCGCCGTCAGCCGGCCGCTCCGGCTCATCGTGCTCCGGGACGCCTCCGAGGACGGGGGCGGCTACTCAGCCGTCACCGACGCGGTCATCGGTGCTGCGGAAGACGCAGGCGTGCGCGTGTCCCTCGTCGACGCGACCTCGCCCGACCCTCTCCTGCGCCTCGCCCACCACGTCGCGTTCACGGACTACGCCGCGACCTACCTCGCGCTCGGCCTGGGGTACGACCCCGGCGACTCCCCGCACGTGCGCCTCCTCCGGGACGCCCGGCCGCACTGACGACGTGCCGACGTAGGCTGCCCGCGTGACCGAACACTTCGACCTCGCGATCATCGGGACGGGTTCCGGCAACTCTCTCGTCACCCCGGACTTCGACGACAAGCGCGTCGCCGTCATCGAGTCCGGGACGTTCGGCGGCACGTGCCTCAACGTCGGCTGCATCCCGACGAAGATGTTCGTGTATGCCGCTGAGGTGGCCGCCAGCGTGCGGGGCGCTTCTCGCTACGGGGTCGACGCCGAGGTCACCAAGGTGCGCTGGCGCGATATCCGCGACCGGATCTTCCAGCGCATCGACCCCATCGCGGAGGCCGGCAAGGACTACCGGGTGACCGGCCCGAACACGACCGCCTACCTCGGGCGGGCCCGCTTCACCGGGCCCCGGGCACTCACCGTGGGCTACCCTGACGGCCACACCGCGGAGCTGACCGCGGACCAGGTCGTCATCGCGACCGGCGCGCACGCCCTCGTGCCGCCCGTCCTCAGCGGCAGCGGGGTGCCGTTCCACACGTCGGACACCATCATGCGGATCGACGAGCTCCCCGAGCACCTGCTCGTCCTCGGCGGCGGTTTCATCGCCGCCGAGATGGCCCACATCTTCAGCGGCCTGGGCTCGAAGGTGACGGTCATCGCCCGCGGCGAGAAGCTGCTCCGGCACCTCGACTCCGAGATCGCCGAGCGCTTCACCCGGATCGCCCGCGAGCAGTGGGACGTGCGCACCGACGCCAACGTCGTCGCGGCGCGGGCGGACGGGGAGGCGGTCACGCTCGACCTCACGGACGGCACGACGGTGACGGGGGACCTGCTGCTCGTCGCGACCGGTCGGGCGCCCTCGACGGCGGACCTGGAGCTCGAGGAGGCCGGGGTCCGCACCCACACTGACGGGCGCGTCGTCGTCGACCGGTACGGCCGCACGGGAGTGCCCGGCGTCTGGGCACTGGGGGACTGCTGCTCGCCCTACCAGCTCAAGCACGTCGCGAACGCCGAGGCACGGGCGGTGGCGCACAACCTCGTCCACCCCGACGACCTGCGCACCCTGCCACACGCCCACGTGCCCTCCGCGGTGTTCACCGCCCCGCAGATCGCGACGATCGGCCTGACCGAGGACGAGTGCCGGGCCCAGCACCGCCGCCACGTCGTCAAGGTCCAGTCCTACGGCGACACGGCCTATGGCTGGGCGATGGAGGACACGACGAGCGTGTGCAAGGTCATCGCCGACCCGGACACCGGGCTACTGCTCGGGGCCCATGTCATGGGACCGCAGGCCTCGTCCCTCATCCAGCCGCTGATCCAGGCGATGTCCCTCGGGACGCCCGCGCAGGTCGTCGCCAGCGACCAGTACTGGATCCACCCGGCCCTTGCCGAAGTCATCGAGAACGCGCTGCTCGGCCTCGACTTGGCCGAGGTCTACCCCAAGTCCCCGACCCCGTGATCCTCGCCCGCACCTAGGATCTGCCGCATGGCAGGTGGACTCGTCGCGCTGCTCGACGACATCGCGGCGCTCGTCAGGCTCGCAGCCGCGTCGGTCGACGACGTCGGCGCGGCGGCCGGGCGCGCGAGCCTCAAGGCCACCGGGGTCGTCGTGGACGACACGGCGGTCACACCACGCTACGTGCAGGGCCTCGCGCCGGAGCGGGAGCTGCCGATCATCAAGCGGATCGCCCTCGGGTCCCTCCGCAACAAGATCGTCATCATCCTGCCGGTCATCCTCGTCCTCAGCCAGTTCCTCCCCTGGCTGCTGACCCCGCTGCTCATGCTCGGTGGTGCCTACCTGTCCTTCGAGGGCGCCGAGCGCATCTGGGAGGCGGTCTCCGGCCACCACCGTCAGGAGGATGCAGCCGCCGCCGTCGAGGCGCGCCAGGAGCAGACCGTCGTCTCCGGTGCCATCCGCACCGACTTCATCCTCTCCGCCGAGATCATGGTCATCGCCCTCAACGAGGTGGCCGCCGAGGTGTTCTGGGCGCGGGCCGTCATCCTCGTCATCGTCGCGCTCCTCATCACGGCGCTCGTCTACGGCGTCGTCGGGCTCATCGTCAAGATGGACGACGTCGGCCTGCGACTGACGCAGCACCGGTCCGCCGGGCCGCAACGCCTCGGCCGGGGCCTCGTCAAGGGGATGCCCGTCCTGCTCGATGCACTGTCCACGATCGGCATCGCCGCGATGCTCTGGGTCGGCGGCCACATTCTCGTCGCGGGCTTCGACGAGCTCGGCTGGCACGGCCCGCTCGGCCTCGTCCACCGCATCGAGGAGACCGGCCATGCGGTGCCGGCCCTCGGCCCGGTGCTCGGGTGGCTCGTCGTCACCCTCGGGTCGGCGATCTTCGGCCTCGTCGTCGGCGCCGTGGTCGTGGGACTGATCCACCTCGTGCCGCGGCGGCGGGCCGGGCACTGAGCCCGGCGGCATACGGGACCGGCGCCGCCAGGGCCACCCGCCGGTAGACTGGACGACCGCCGGCGTGGGAGATGACCCACGAACGCCCAGATGGGCTGCGCCGGGTCTGCACACCATCGACGAACGGAAGGGATCATTCATGTCCTTCGACTACAAGGTTGCCGACCTGTCGCTCGCGGAGGCCGGCCGCCACCAGCTGCGCCTCGCCGAGCACGAGATGCCCGGCCTGATGGCGCTGCGCGAGGAGTACGCCGCGAGCCAGCCGCTCAAGGGCGCCAAGATCGCCGGCTCCCTGCACATGACCGTCCAGACGGCCGTGCTCATCGAGACGCTCACCGCGCTCGGCGCGGAGGTCCGCTGGGCCTCCTGCAACATCTTCTCCACCCAGGACGAGGCCGCCGCGGCGGTCGTCGTGGGTCCGCAGGGCACCCCCGAGGACCCCCAGGGCGTGCCGGTCTTCGCGTGGAAGGGCGAGACGCTGCCCGAGTACTGGTGGTGCACCGACCAGATCCTCACGTGGCCGAACGGCGACGGGCCCAACATGATCCTCGACGACGGCGGCGACGCCACGATGCTCGTCCACAACGGCGTCGAGTGGGAGAAGGCCGGCCAGGTCCCCGCGACAACCGAGGACGACTCCGAGGAGTTCGCGGTCTTCAAGGACCTCGTGCGCCGCACCATCGCCGAGAACCCGCAGAAGTGGACCAAGGTGGCCGCCGGCATCAAGGGCGTCACCGAGGAGACCACGACCGGCGTGCACCGGCTCTACCAGCTCGCCGAGACCGGCGACCTGCTCTTCCCGGCGAACAACGTCAACGACTCGGTCACCAAGAGCAAGTTCGACAACAAGTACGGCTGCCGGCACTCCCTGATCGACGGCCTCAACCGGGCCACGGACACCCTCATCGGTGGCAAGGTCGCCGTCGTGTGCGGTTACGGCGACGTCGGCAAGGGCTGTGCCGAGTCGCTCCGGGGACAGGGCGCGCGCGTCGTCGTCACCGAGGTCGACCCGATCTGTGCGCTGCAGGCCGCGATGGAGGGCTACCAGGTCGCGACCCTCGAGGACGTCGTCGAGACGGCCGACATCTTCATCACGACCACCGGCTGCAAGGACGTCATCCGCGCCGCCCACATGGAGCAGATGAAGGACAAGGCGATCGTCGGAAACATCGGCCACTTCGACAACGAGATCGACATGGCCGGTCTGGCCCGGATCCCCGGCGTCGTCAAGACGCAGATCAAGCAGCAGGTCCACGAGTGGACGCTGCCGTCGGGCCGGAGCGTCATCGTCCTGTCCGAGGGGCGCCTGCTCAACCTCGGCAACGCGACCGGGCACCCGAGCTTCGTGATGAGCAACAGCTTCAGCAACCAGACGATCGCCCAGATCGAGCTGTTCACGAAGGGCGACGACTACGACAACCGCGTCTACACGCTGCCGAAGGTCCTCGACGAGAAGGTGGCCCGCCTCCACCTCGACGCCCTCGGTGTGCGGCTGACCGAGCTGACGAAGGGCCAGGCCGAGTACCTCGGTGTGGACGTGGCGGGTCCGTACAAGCCGGAGCACTATCGCTACTGAGCTGCCACATCGGGGGTTTGCCGTCCAGCTGCGCCCGCGGGGCGGCATACCCTTGCTTGGGGGTGCGGCACGGGAACGAGCGCCGGGGAGGGGGCGCGTCGCCGCGGTGGGCGATCCCG
>NZ_JBQCCV010000063.1:0-17873 GCF_051961875.1 Intrasporangium sp.
GCCAAGAACGGCGCCACCGAGCTGAGTCCCTTGTACTCCAAGGCTTTCACTCCTGGCGCGACCATGGGCGTGATGTTCACGGCGGGCCCGTTCATCGAGGAGAACCCCGACGTCGTGCGGCGGTTCGCGGCGGCCCTCGACAAGGCGAGCGAGACGGCGGCGGCTGACCCGGATGCCGTGCGCGCCGTCCTGCAGAAGTACGGACGGCTGAAGCCCGACCTGCTGAAGGTAATGAAACAACCCCTGTACGGGACCCAGGTCTCGACCGGCGCCATCTCGCAGGCGTCGACGGTGATGACCGGTCTCGGCATGCTCAAGGGCCCGGTGAACGGGAAGGACGTGGTGTGGCCATGACCATCGCCCACGCTGTGGGGCGGGGAGCCCCGCCTGCAGTCTCGACGAAGTCGCCGCGCCGGCGGCTGCTGTCGCTGCTCGGGCCGCTGACCGTCGTCGTCGCCGCCGCTGCCTGGCAGCTGCTCAGCGTGACGGGGTCCCTGCCGGCCGATGTGTTCCCCTCGGCACTGTCGGTGATCGGCGCCTTCCTCGCCCAGCTCGGGTCCGCGGCCTTCTGGGGCACCTTGGGGGCCACGGTCAGCTCAGCGCTCGTCGGCCTCGTCATCCTCGCGGCCATCGCCTCGGTCGCCGCCCTCGTCGTGACGAGCAGCCGGTTCGCCTACGAGTCGACCTGGTTCCTCATCGAGTTCCTGAAGCCCATCCCGCCGGTCGCCCTGATCCCGCTCGGGCTGCTCCTCTGGGGACCGTCGCCCACCATGAAGATCACCCTCGTCGTCTTCGGTGCGGTCTGGCCGCTGTTCGTCCAGCTCGTCTACGGCATCCGTCAGATCGACGGGCTGACGCTGGACATGGCCCGCAGCTACCGGCTCGGCTTCGTCCGCACGACACGGCACGTCGTGGTCCCGGCGCTGCTGCCCTTTGCCCTGACCGGCCTGCGGGTCAGCGCCGCCATCGCCGTCGTCGTCTCCGTCGTGACCGAGATGATCGGCGGCGCAAGCGGACTCGGCCAGAGCATCGTCGTGGCGCAGTCTGCCGGCAACCTCCCCGAGATGTATGCGCTCATCTTCGCCACGGGCGTGCTCGGCCTGGTCGTCAACGGCGCCTTCCGTGCCCTGGAGGGCCCCCTGCTCTTCTGGCACGCGTCCCAGCGAGGAGTCACCGCATGAGCCAGGTACAGAACGTCGGCCCGTACCGGACGCCGAAGCGGGCGCACGCCCTGAGTCGCGCGGCGCGCCTCGTCCTGCTCCGCGGCTGGCTGCCGGTCACGCTTCTCATCGTCTGGTGGTTCGCGTCCAAGGGCAGCCACTCGCTGTACTTCCCGTCGCTCGAGCAGATCCTGGGCACCATGCGGGCGGACTGGCTCGGCCCGCACTTCGCGGCCGACCTGGTGCCGAGCATCGTGAAGTTCCTCGTCGGCTTCGTCATCGCCGCGGTCCTCGGGATCGGCCTCGGCACGCTCATCGGCCTCTTCCCGGTGGCCCGGGCCGTCACCGAACCGTTCATCCAGTTCCTGAGGTCGCTCCCGCCTCCGGTCCTGCTGCCGATCGGCCTGCTCCTCTTCGGCATCGGCGCGACCATGAACGTGGCGATCATCGTCATGGGCGCCATCTGGCCGACGCTGCTCAACACGATCGACGGTGTGCGCTCCCTCGACCCGCAGCTGGTCGACGTCGGCCGCAGCTACCGGCTCACGTTCCGCCAGCGCATCCTCTACCTCGTCCTGCCGAATGCCGGGCCGCAGATCTTCGCGGGCCTCCGTACCACCCTGCAGATGTCGATCATCCTGATCGTCGTCTCGGAGATGGTGGCCTCGACCAACGGGATCGGCTACTTCCTGCTCCAGTCGCAGCAGACCTTCGCGGTCGCGGAGACGTGGTCCAGCACGTTGGTCCTGGGGATCCTCGGCTACCTCGCCGCCGTCGCGTTCATGCGCGTGGAGCGTTCCATCCTGCGCTGGCAGACCGGCCTGCGCGAAGCTCAAGGAAGGGCTTAAGCATGACTCTCAACGAATCGCCTCTCGCCGCAAGCTCGCCCGCGCAGACGCCCGCCCCGGGCCAGGAGTCCCACGCCGTCGGAGAGCTGCTCGTCCAGAGCCGCGGGCTGCAGATGAGCTACGGGGACCACCAGATCCTCGCCGGCCTCGACTTCGAGGTGCGGCGCGGCGAGTTCGTCTGCGTCGTCGGTCCCAGCGGGTCGGGCAAGACCACGCTCCTGCGTTGTGTTGCCGGCCTGCTCGCGCCCACCGCTGGGGAGATCGTCTTCGAGGGTGAGCCCGTGACCGAGCCACCGGCGAAGCTGGCCGTCGTCTTCCAGGACTACTCCAGGTCGCTGCTGCCCTGGATGACCATCGCAGCGAACATCGACCTCGTCCTGCAGAACAAGCTGCGGCCGGCGGAGCGCAAGGAGACCGTCCAGCGCGTGCTCGCGGCGGTCGGGCTGCGTGACAAGGGTGGCCTCTACCCCTGGCAGATGTCGGGTGGCATGCAACAGCGCGCCGCCATCGCCAGAGGGCTCGCCTACCAGCCGGACGTCCTGCTCATGGACGAGCCGTTCGCCGCGGTCGACGCCCAGACGCGCATCGACCTCGAGGACCTTGTCCTGCAGATCAGCGCGCAGTTCGACATGACGGTCATGTTCGTCACGCACGACATCGACGAGGCGGTCTACCTCGCCGACCGGGTCCTCGTGCTCTCCGGCGCGCCGACCGTGGTGACGGAGAACATCGTCGTCGACCTGCCCAAGCCCCGCCACCAGGTGGAGACGAAGCGCCTCGAACGGTATGCCGAGATCCGCGCCCGGGTCTTCGAGCTGATCCAGGCCGCGAAGTCCCACGCGACCTTGGCCGGATGAGTCCGACCGGACACCAGCAACCATCAGGAGTAGACATGACCACGGGTCCGGAGCCCATTGCCCTCGAGGACGCCCTGTCCTACAACACGCGCGTCACGCTGCTCGGAACGGCCGGCGGACCACCCTGGTGGGAAGGCAGCGACCGTCAGGGCATCTCCACGCTCATCACCGTCGGCGACGCCCAGTACCTGATCGACTGCGGCGAGGGCTGGGGGCGCGCGTTCCGCCGGTCGGGTCTCTCGACACCGGGGTTCGAGCGCGGGATCGACAACCTGCGGGCCGTGTTCATCACGCACCACCATTCCGACCACACCATCGACTACCCGAACCTGCTGCTGCTCGCCTGGCACAACGGATCGAACGGGCTGCGCCGGCCCATCCAGGTCTTCGGTCCGGGGGACCGGGGGGTGCTTCCGCCGATCTTCGGCGCGCGTGAGCACGATCCCGAGGTCTGGGCCCCCGAGCTGCCGACGCCCGGGCTCGTCGACTCGACGGAGCTGCTCATGCGGGCCTACGCGACGGACATCAACGACCGGATGCGCGACAACGCGAAGCAGGACCTTCGGGAGATCTTCGAGATCCACGACATCGAGCTGCCCGACGGGACGGGCAGCGACCCCAACTCGGACCCCTCGCCCGCGATGGAGCCCTTTGAGATCTATGCCGACGAGAACGTGCGGGTCTCGGCGATCCTCGTCGACCACCGCCCGATCTTCCCCGCGTTCGGGCTGCGGTTCGAGACCGCCGACGGATCCGTCGTCATCTCCGGGGACACCGGAGTGTGCGACAACCTCGTCACGCTGGCCCGCGGCGCCGACCTGCTCCTGCACGAGTGCATCGACATGGACTGGGTCGACTCGCGGATCGGTCCCCAGAGCGAGAAGTTCGACCCCTACCTGCGGCAGCACATGCTCGCGGCGCACACGAGCATCGAACAGGTCGGCCCACAGGCGGAGGCCGCCGGCGTCGGCACTCTCGTGCTCACCCACCTCGTCCCCGGCAACACGCCTTCGGAGAAGTGGCAGCAGGCCGAGCACGGCTTCCCGAGCGGCCGCACCGTGGTCGGCGAGGACCTCATGCACTTCGGGATCGGCACACCCGGTGATCGGGCCCGCGTGAGCGACTCGGCCGGCACCCACACTTCCTTCGACCTCACCCCCTCACTCTGAAGGAGACCGTCATGCCAGAGTTCAAGGACGGACTGCAGGACACCACGCTGCCCTCGAGCGGCGTCGTCGAGACGGACGTCGTCATCGTCGGGTCCGGGCCGGCCGGAGGGGCAGCCGCGCTGTTCCTCTCGACCCTCGGGGTCCGCACCATCATGCTGACCAAGTACCGCTGGACCGCGAACACGCCCCGCGCGCACATCACGAACCAGCGGACGATGGAGATCTTCCGCGACATGGGCATCGAGGACCAGGTCCTCAAGGACGCCTCGCCCCACGCCATCATGGGCGACACGGTCTTCTGTACCTCGATCGCGGGGGAGGAGCTGGGCCGCATCCTCACGTGGGGGAATCACCCGCGCCGCGAGGCCGACTACGTCCTCGCGTCCCCCTCGCTCAACTGCGACATCCCGCAGACGTACCTCGAGCCGATCCTCGTCAAGAACGCCACCGAGCGCGGCACCCAGTCGCGGTTCTCGACGGAGTACCTCTCGCACGTGCAGGACGAGGACGGCGTGACAGTGACGGTCCTCGACCGGCTCGAGGGCCGGGAGTACCAGATCCGGTGCAAGTTCCTCATCGGCGCGGACGGCGCACGCTCCCTCGTGGCGCGACACCTGGGCCTGCCGATGGAGGGGCAGATGGACATCGCGGGGTCGATGAACATCACCTTCAAGGCCGACGTCGCGCACCTCGTGGGTCATCGGCCCTCCGTCCTCTACTGGGTGGTCCAACCGGGGTCGAACATCGGTGGGATCGGAGCGGGGCTGTTCCGGATGGTGCGGCCCTGGGACGAGTGGCTGATCGTCTGGGGGTACGACATCAACGAGGAGCCGCCCGAGCTGACAGACGAGAAGGCCACCGAGATCGTCCACAACATGCTCGGCACGACCGACGTCGACGTGGAGATCACCGGCTACTCGCTGTGGGGCAACAACGAGATGTACGCGACGCACCTGCAGCAGGGGCGGGTCTTCTGTGCGGGAGACGCGATCCACCGGCACCCGCCGAGCAACGGCCTGGGCTCGAACACCTCCATCCAGGACTCCTACAACCTGGCCTGGAAGATCGCCGCGGTGCTCAAGGGGCAGGCCGGTCCCGAACTGCTCGAGACGTACTCCGTCGAGCGCGCGCCGGTCGCCAGACAGATCGTCACGCGGGCGAACCAGTCGAGTCGCGAGTTCGTCGGGATCTTCGACGCCCTCGGGATGACGACGGCGACGACGGTGGAGGAGATGAAGTCACAGCTGGCCGAGCTCAAGGCCGACACGAAGGAGGGCGCCCTCAAGCGGCAGGCCCTCGCCGCCGCGCTGGAGCTGAAGAACTACGAGTTCAACGCGCACGGGGTCGAGCTGGGGCAGAACTACGCAGGGTCCTCCGCGGTCGTCTCCGACGGCACGACCCTCCCGGAGCCGACCCGCGACGCCGAGCTCTACTACGAGCCGCACACGACGCCCGGGGTGCGACTGCCGCACTGCTGGGTCGGTGACTCCACCAACAAGCGGTCGACCCACGACCTGGCGCGCTACTCCCAGTTCACGCTCTTCACGGGCAAGATGGGCAGGGCGTGGGTGGACGCCGCCCACCAGGTGGCGGAGAGGCTCGGCGTGTCGATCGTTCCCGTCGTCATCGGCGCCGGTGAGGCGGTGCAGGACCTCTACTTCGACTGGATGAAGCTGCGCGAGGTCGACGAGGACGGCTGCGTCCTCGTGCGCCCGGACACCCACGTGGCCTGGCGTTCCGACACTCTGAAGGCGGACCCCGCCGCGGAGCTGGAGCAGGTGATGCGTCAGGTCCTGCACCGGACCGGTGATCCGTCATGAGCCTCAGCTTCGAGCACGTGACGCTCGGGCAGCGCGTGCTGTTCGGGCACGGGCAGGCCGGCGAGCACCTCGCTGAGGAGATGGCGCGGCTGGCTGCGGGTCGAGTCATGGTCGTCGCGGCCGAGTCGGAGACCGAGCTGGCCGACCGGATCACGTCCGGCCTGCCCGTGGCGCTGCGGTGGCGTGAGGTCCGACAGCACGTGCCGGTCGACCTCGTGGAGCGGGCGCGCGCCGCCGCAACGAGCCACAGCGTGGACGCACTCGTCTCGGTCGGCGGCGGCTCGACCACCGGGCTCGCCAAGGCGATCGCGCTCACGACGGGCCTGCCCATCGTCGCCGTGCCGACCACGTACGCCGGTTCCGAAGCGACCAACGTCTGGGGGATGACCGAGGGGGGCGTCAAGACGACTGGTGTCGACGACAACGTGCTGCCCGCCTCGGTCGTGTACGACTCGGCCCTGACCATGTCCCTGCCGGCCGGGCTCACCGTCGCCTCGGGCCTCAACGCCCTGGCCCACTGCGTCGACTCCCTGTGGGCCCCGCGGGCCGACCCCATCAACCGTGCCATCGCATTGGAGGGAGCCCGTGCCCTGGCGCATGGCCTGCCGCGCGTCGTCGTGGACGCGGGAGACGTGCAGGGCAGGGATGAGTGCCTCTACGGTGCCTACCTCGCCGCTGCCGCGTTCGCGTCCGCCGGCTCCGGGCTGCACCACAAGATCTGCCATGTGCTGGGCGGGGCCTTCGACCTGCCGCACGCAGAGACGCACGCGGTGGTGCTGCCACACGTGCTGGCCCTCAACGAGCCCGCCGTGCCGGAAGCGGCCCGGAACCTCCGTGCGGCACTCGGGGCCGGAACGCCCGACGGCGCCGCCGGGTCGCCAGGCGACGGCTCGGCCACCGCGTCACTCGAGCGGCTGCGCTCCTCCCTCGGCGCGCCGACGGCCCTGCGCGACTTCGGGCTGCAGGAGCAGGACCTGCCCGACGCCGTCGAGCGCGTCCTGCCCGTCGTCCCAGAATCCAACCCGGTCCGCGTGACCCCCGAGCGGCTGCACCGGCTGCTGCGGGCCGCATGGGCCGGCGAGACCCCCAGGAGTGAGTCATGACCAGCACCTCGAACACCGCCCCCACGGGCTCGACGCGGCTGCCCACCTACCCGCCCGTCCACCCGGTGCGGATCCCCGACCCGAGCCGGACGAACAGGAAGGTGGTCTCGCGCCAGCAGGAGCAGCGCGAGACGGCACTCGTGGACGAGGTCGTCGCCTCCTTCGACGGAGCGCAGTCCGAGCGCCTCAAGCAGCTGATGCAGGCATTGACGCGCCACCTGCACGCCTTCGTCAGGGAGGTCCGCCTTACCGAGGAGGAGTGGCAGACCGCGATCGAGTTCCTGCGCGACTGCGGGAACATCACGGACGACAAGCGCCAGGAGTTCATCCTCCTCTCGGACGTCCTCGGCCTGTCGATGCAGACCGTGGCGGTCAACAACGAGGCCCACGGATCCGCGACGGAGGCGACCGTCTTCGGGCCCTTCTTCGTCGAGGGGTCGCCGCAGATCGAGCTCGGCGGCGACATGTCCTTCGGCGCGCGGGGCGAGCCGTGCTGGGTCGAGGGGACCGTCCTGGACGCCGACGGCCGGCCGTTGTCCGGGGCGCGCGTCGAGGTGTGGGAGGCGGACGAGGACGGCTTCTACGACGTGCAGTACGGCGACGAGCGCACTGCCGCCCGGGCGCACCTGTTCACCGACGAGAACGGCGCCTTCCGCTTCTGGGGCATCACACCCACCCCCTACCCGATCCCGCACGACGGCCCGGTCGGCAAGATGCTTCAGGCTGTAGGGCGTTCGCCGATGCGCACGAGCCACCTGCATTTCATGGTCTCGGCGCCGGGCATGCGCACCCTGGTCACGCACATCTTCGTCGACGGCTGCGAATACCTCGGCAGCGACAGCGTCTTCGGGGTCAAGGAGTCGCTGATCAAGGACTTCGAGCCGCAGGCCGCGGGAACACCTACCCCCGACGGCCGGGACCTTGACGACCGGGACTGGTCCCGGGTGCGGTTCGACATCGTCCTCGCCCCCAAGCCGGAGACGGGTGACGGCGACACGTTCGCGCTCGCCGTCCGGGAGGAGGACGCCTGAGTCGAGGCGCCGCGGCGGGCCGGCGGGTCCCGCTCCGCCGGTCAGGCCAGGCCGAGCGCTCCAGCCTCCTCCCACAGCTCGGCACGGACGGACGGGTGAGCGGCGCACTCGATGATCGCCCGGCACTGCTCCCGCTCGTCGTGGCCCCAGAGCGGCGCGATGCCGTGCTCGGTCACGACGGCGGACTGCTGGAACGAGGTGACCGGCTCGCCGAGCAGCGGCACGATCGTCGAGACGTCCGCCTTCGGGTGCCAGGACCTGAGCGCGATGAAGGACTGGCCGCCCGGTGAGTGGAGCGCGCCGACGATGAAGTCGGTCTGTCCGCCGAAGCCCGAGTAGATCCGGGCATTGATCCGCGAGGCGTTCGCCTGGCCGAACAGGTCGACCTCGAGCGCCGTGTTGACCGACGTCATCTGGCGCTGCTGGGCGATCAGGCCCGGGTCGTTCGTCTTCTCCGTGCGCAGCATCCGCACCCGGGGGTTGCGGTCGATCCAGTCGTAGAGGTCCTGCGACCCGAAGACGAACGACGTGATCAGCGGATGGTTGGCGTCGAGCGCGCCCGCGGCGTCGAGCGCGAGCACACCGTCCGAGAACATCTCCGTCCAGACGCGAATCCCCTTGCGGGACACCAACGCTGCGAGCGTCGCGTCCGGAACCCCACCGATCCCGAGCTGCATCGTCGAACCGTCGAGGATCTGCGACGCGACGAGCTGACCGATTGCCCGGCTGTGGTCGTCGGGCGCGACGGGCTGGTGGGTGGCGAGCGGCGCCTCGATCTCGACCGCCATGTCGACCTGCTCCACGGGGATCTGGGCGTCGCCGAAGGTGTATGGCATCCGCGGGTTCACGACCGCGACGACGAGACCGCCACGGGCCCGGCACGCCTCGACGGCGGCAGGCAGGACGTTGACCTCGAGACCGAGGCTGAGCTGGCCGTCGACCGGCGGCGCGCAGTGGAGCAGCACCACCTCGGGCGACAGCGTCCGCCCGTAGAGCAGCGGCACGAGCGACAGGCGCGAGGGCACGTAGCGCAGCCCGGGGTGGCGCCGCATGCCCGCGCCGACGAAGCACGTCTCGACCGTCACACCCTCGCGGTCCGGCAGCCCGGGCGGCGCGTTGAGGGCGTGCAGCACGTACGCCGGCACGCACTCGTCGACGGCGCGCACGGCTTCCCACGGGATCGACATGTTGCCGCTGACGACGATCCGCGGGTTCGGCGGCAGGGTGCGCAGGCGGCTCTGGAACTCGGCGACGGTAACTGTCTTCACGCTCCCATCCTTGCCGAACCGCACGGCAAGCCGCGCGGCGACGAGCGGGTCCGCCAGTGACCTTGCTCTCCCTCCCGTCGACCGGTCACTTTCCCCGGTCGAGCGGTCACGTCCAGTCCCTGTAGCCACCGCGAAAAGGTATGCCGCCCAGCCGAGCCGGCTGGGCGGCATACCTCTTGGAGATGCTGCGGTGAGCGTCAGCTCGCCTTCTTCTTGGCCTTGCTCGCCTTCTTGGCCGGCTTCTTCTTGTCCTCCGGTTCAGCCTCGTCCTTCGGGCCACCACCGCGCTTGGCCGCCTTGGCCGCATCCACACTGCGCTGCAGGGCTGCCAGCAGGTCGACGACCTCGGTCTCCTCCTCGGGAGCGGCTGTCGGCGCCTTCACCTCGCCGCCCTCGATCTTCGACTCGACGAGTGACTCGACCGCCTCCGAGTAGTCGTCCTCGAACTCGTCGGGCTCGTAGTCGCCGGCGAGGGAGTCGACCAAGGATGACGCCATCGCGAGCTCCTTCTTCGTCGCCTGGGTGTCCTCGCCCAGCACGTCGAAGTCGGGCTTGCGGACCTCGTCGGCCCAGAGCAGCGTCTGCAGCACGATGACGCCCTCGCGGACGCGGAGGACCGCGAGCGTCATCCGCGTGCGGATCGCGACGGTGACGAGGGCCATCCGGTCGGCCTTCTCGAGCGCGTCACGCAGCAGGACGTAGGGCTTGACCGAGCTCTTCTCCGGCTCCAGGTAGTAGGACTTGTCGAAGAGGAGCGGGTCGATCTGCTCGGACGGGACGAACTTCTCGATCGAGATCTCCTTGGAGGAGCGCGACGGCAGGCTCTTCATGTCCTCGTCGCTGAGGATCACCATCCGGCCGTCGGACGTCTCGTAACCCTTGGCGATGTCCGAGTAGGGCACCTCCTCACCGTCGATCGAGCAGACGCGCTGGTAACGGATCCGGCCGCCGTCCTTCTCGTGCACCTGCCGGAACTGGACGTCATGGTTCTCGGTCGCGGAGAAGAGTCGAACGGGCACGTTGACGAGGCCGAACGACACGGCGCCCTTCCAGATGGCTCGCATGGGTACCAGAATGCCACCCATGCGCCCGATGCTGGCCACGTCGACGACCGTGGTTCCCGAAGGGGACTCGTGGGTCCACGAGGTGAAGTGGGACGGGATGCGCGTCCTGGCGGACGTATCGGAGGGCCGGCTGCGGCTCTTCAGCCGGACGGAGCGAGACGTCACCGTCGCGTTTCCCGAGCTGGCCGGCCTGGGCGACGAGTACGCCGACCTGCTCCTCGACGGGGAGATCGTCGTCCTCGACGGCGGGGTGCCGAGCTTCGCCGGGATGGCCGAGCGGTTCCACGTCGCCGACGCCCGCAAGGCCCGGCGTCTCGCCGAGGCGAGACCCGCGACGTATATGGCGTTCGACCTGCTCCGGCTCTACGGGGTCGACCTGACGCGCCGCCCCTGGACCGAGCGGCGCGCCACCCTCGAGCGGCTCGAGCTGGACGGGCCGCGGTGGCAGACCCCTCCGGTCTTCACCGACGGCGAGGTGCTCTTCGAGGCGACCCGGGCGCAGGGGCTCGAGGGCATCGTCAGCAAGCGGACCGACTCCACCTATCGGGGCGGCGTCCGCAGCCCGGACTGGCTCAAGCTGCCGCACCGTGCCACCACCTCGGTCGTCATCGGCGGCTGGCGACCGGAGTCCACCTCGCCCTCCGCTGGTCGGCTCGGGGCGGTCCTCGTCGGCGTGCCCGGGGTCGAGGGCCTGCACTTCGTCGGCCGCGTCGGGGCCGGGCTGGCGGGCAGGGCCGGCCTGGCGCTCCTCGAGCGCCTGCGCCCGTTGGAGGCGCCCGGGGCGCCGTTCGCGGAAGAGGTTCCCGTCGAGGATGCAGTCGACGCGGTCTGGGTCCGGCCGGTCCTCGTCGCCGACGTCGAGTCGCTCGGGTTCAGCTCCGGCGGCCGGCTCCGGCAGCCCTCGTGGAAGGGCGTGCGCGACGACCACACACCCCACGACCACGCACCCCACGACATGTCGCCCGATGACGTGGCGCCGGGGGAGCGCTGAGATGGCCATCGCGGACGGACCCAAGGTCGTCACCGTCGTCGAGGGACGCCGACTGCGGCTCAGCAGCCTCGACAAGGTGATGTATCCAGCGACAGGGACGACGAAAGCCGAGGTGCTCGACTACTACGCGCGGATAGCGCCGGTGATCCTGCCGCACCTTTCAGGGCGACCGGTGACGCGGGTGCGTTTCCCCCATGGTCTCGCCGCGGCCGGCTTCTTCGAGAAGAACGTCCCGGCCGGGGTGCCGGAATGGATCAGGCGGGCAGGTCGGGACCCGGTCTTTCCGCTCATCGACCATCTCGCCGGGCTGACGTTCTTTGCCAATCTCAATTCCCTCGAGCTGCACGTGCCCCAATGGCGTTTCCAGGGCGAGGGCCGCGACGCCGTCGCGCTCGAGCCGGACCGGTTGGTCATTGATCTCGACCCCGGGCCCGGCATGGGTCTTCGTGAATGCGCCACGGTCGCGCTGATCGTACGCAATCGTCTGACGGCGATCGGATTGGACCCTCTCCCCGTGACGAGCGGGAGCAAAGGCATGCAAATGTATGCCGCGCTGCCGGGGGTGCACTCCAGTGACGAGATCCGCGACACGGTTCAACAACTGGCGCGGGAACTGACAACCGCACATCCAGAGCTGGTCGTGTGGAAGATGGCAAAGGAATTGCGCCCGGGCAAGATCTTCCTCGACTGGAGCCAGAATGTGGCGGCCAAGACGACGGTATGTCCCTATTCCCTGCGCGGACGGGACGAGCCGACAGTTGCGGCCCCCGGGAGTGGGACGAGGTGGAGCGGGGCGCCGCGGGCAAACCCTTCGCACAGCTGCGGATTGGGGAGGTCATCGCCCGCGTCTCCCGGGACGGGGACCCGGCGGCGGCACTGGTAGGCAGGTAAGCCGAAGGGCCCGCTCGATGACCGGGCCCTTCGGCTTTGTTGCGGTTGCGCTGGCGATCAGTGCGCCTTGTCGTACGCGTTCTGGATCTCAGCGGAGATACGGCCACGGTCGGAGACCTTGTAGCCATTCTCACGGGCCCAGTCGCGCACGGCGCTCAGGTCGTTACGACGCGAAGAACCTCGACGGGCCGCCGGCCGCTTGGCGCCACCCGCGCGCCGCGCATGCCCGGTCCATGCCGAAAAGTCGTCCCGAAGCTTCTTCGCGTTAGCGTCGGACAGGTCGATCTCGTAGGAAACACCGTCCAGCCCGAAGGTGACAGTCTCGGTGGCCTCTCCGCCATCGAGATCGTCGACCAGGATGACTTCGACTCGCTGCGCCATGTTTCTCCAAATAATTCGTGAAATGGGAGGTCGACCGATGCATCACACCGGTCCACTCCAAAATAACAGCAAATGCTGATCATCGGAGAATCGCTGGGAAATTGTGTCGGCGCTGTGAATCGCAAGCGGGACAAACGCGTGCGAAACGGCGCTTCTTAGCCCTGGCCCTGCGGGTTCGCGTCGGTGTGTTCGTGCTCGGCCTCCCACTTCGCCTGCGCCATTCGCTCGCGGCGGTCGCCCTCGAGGATGGTCTTCATGATGAAGTAGAAGAGCGTGGCGATACCGATCGTGGGTGCCAACGCCAGGATGTACGGCATTGCGGCTTCCATGGCATCCATGGTCGCACGCTTCCGCTGTCGGTCCTGACCCCTACCGTTTCGGCCATGGCGTCGAGGAGCAGTGGCAAGCGGACCACCGGTTACCGGTGCACGGAGTGTGGCTGGGGCACGGTCAAGTGGGTCGGTCGGTGCGGCGAGTGCCAGGCGTGGGGGAGCGTCAGCGAGGTCGGGCAGCCGACGGCTCGCACGAGCGCGGCAGCCGTCGCCGAGCCGGCCCGGCCCATCGGCGAGGTGGACATGGCCCGGTCCGCGGCCGAGACGACCGGTGTCCCCGAGTTCGACCGAGTCCTCGGCGGCGGCCTCGTCCCCGGCGGCGTCATCCTCGTCGCCGGCGAACCGGGTGTCGGCAAGTCGACCCTGTTGCTCGATGTGGCGGCTCGCACGGCGCGGGCCGGCCGCACCGTCCTCTACGTCAGCGGCGAGGAGTCGGCCGCGCAGGTCCGCGGTCGTGCCGAACGCATCGGCGCGATCGCCGACCGGTTGCTGCTCGCCTCCGAGACCGACCTCGGCCGGTTGCTCGGGCAGGTCGACCATGCCGATCCCGACCTGCTCGTCGTCGACTCGGTCCAGACCATCGCCAGCGCCGAGGTCGACGGGCAGTCGGGCAACGTCAGCCAGGTCCGGGAGGTGACCGGCACCGTCATCCAGGTGGCGAAGGCGCGAGGGATCGCCGTCCTGCTCGTCGGGCACGTCACCAAGGACGGGTCCGTGGCGGGGCCGCGCGTCCTGGAGCACCTCGTCGACGCCGTCATCCAGTTCGAGGGTGACCGGCACTCCCGGCTGCGGCTCGTCCGCGCGGTCAAGAACCGGTTCGGACCGACGGACGAGGTGGGCTGCTTCGAGCTGCGAGACTCCGGCATCGTCGGGCTGGCGGACCCGAGCGGGCTGTTCCTCTCCCGCTCCGCGGCCGCGGTGCCCGGCACGTGCGTCACCGTCGCGCTGGAGGGCCGCCGCCCGCTGGTCACCGAGGTCCAGTCGCTCATCACCGCGTCGACCATGCCGTCTCCGCGGCGGACGACGAGCGGCCTCGACTCGTCGCGGCTGGCGATGATCCTCGCCGTGCTCGAGAAGCGCTCGGGTCTGCCGGCCGGCACCCGTGACGTCTTCGCCGCCACCGTGGGTGGCATGCGCGTCACCGAGCCCGCCGCCGACCTCGCGATCCTGCTCGCCCTCGCCTCCTCCGCGATGGACCGGCCGCTTGCCCGCGACGTCGTCGCGCTCGGCGAGGTGGGGCTGGCCGGGGAGATCCGCCCGGTGCCGGCGCTGGGTCCGCGGCTCACCGAGGCTGCCCGGCTCGGCTTCCGTCATGCGCTTGTCCCCGAGGGCCAGGTCGATGTCACCCCGCCCGCCGAGATCACCCTCGTACCGGTCGCCGACGTCCGCTCGGCGGTCGAGGCGATGGGCCGGCTGTGCGGTTCTCGCGCGGCGGCGGCGGTGGCGGCGGCGACCGCCTAGAATACGGTTCGTCCGGCTTCGTCCGGGGTCAGGTGCATCGGATTGAACGGGAGATGATGGACAAGAACGACGACGAGCTGCTTCGTGCGGCTCTCGCCGCTGTGGCCCCAGGCACGGAGCTCCGCGACGGCCTCGAGCGAATCCTCCGCGGACGCACCGGTGCCCTCATCGTGCTCGGCAACGACAAGGTCGTCGACTCCATCTCCACGGGTGGGTTCAGCCTCGAGGTCGAGTTCTCCGCGACCCGGCTGCGCGAGCTGTGCAAGATGGACGGCGCGGTCGTCCTCGACCGTGAGGGCAGCCGGATCCTCCGGGCCGCCACCCAGCTCGTCCCCGACTCGCACATCGAGACCTCCGAGTCGGGCACCCGGCACCGGACTGCCGAGCGAGTCGCGAAGCAGACCGGCTTCCCGGTGATCTCGGTGAGCCAGTCGATGGGCGTCGTCGCGCTCTACGTCGGCGGTCGCCGGCACGTGGTCGAGGGCTCGCCGACGACTCTGTCGCGCGCCGACCAGGCCCTGCAGACCCTCGAGCGCTACAAGTCCCGTCTCGACGAGGTGACCGGCACCCTCTCCGCCCTCGAGATCGAGGACCTCGTCACCGTGCGTGATGAGACGGCGGTGCTCCAGCGTCTCGAGATGGTGCGCCGCATCTCCGCCGAGATCCAGGACTACGTCGTCGAGCTCGGCACGGACGGCCGGCTGCTCAGCCTGCAGCTCGAGGAGCTCGTCGGCGGCCTGGGCAACGACCGCGAACTCGTGATCCGCGACTACCTGCCCGCGACGAAGTCGGGCCTCACCGAGCAGCAGGCCCTCGAGGGTCTCGAGGCGCTCAACTCGGTCGAGCTGCTCGACCTGGCCGCCGGGGCGCGGGCCGTCGGCTTCCAGATCGTCGGCGAGAGCCTGGACGCACCGGTCAGCCCGCTCGGCTACCGGCTCCTGACCAAGGTGCCGCGCCTGCCGCAGGCCATCGTGGAGCGCCTCGTCAACCACTTCGAGTCGCTGCAGCGCCTGCTGGCCGCCGGTATCGACGAGCTCATGCTCGTCGATGGCGTCGGCGAGGGTCGCGCCCGCGCGGTCCGTGAGGGCCTCTCCCGGCTGGCGGAGAGCAGCATCCTCGAACGCTACGTCTGAGAGCCCGGGCGCCGGTATGCCGCTGAGCTCACTGCCGCTCGACGAGCTCCATGGGCGCGTGACCGGCTGGTACGAGCGGGCCGGGCGCGACCTGCCGTGGCGGTCGCCCGACTGCTCGCCGTGGGGCGTCTTCGTCTCCGAGGTCATGGCCCAGCAGACCCCGCTCTCGCGCGTCGAGCCGGCCTGGCGCACCTGGATGGAACGGTGGCCGACGCCGGCTGCCCTGGCCGCGGCGGCGCCGGGTGACGCCATCCGGGCCTGGGGCCGGCTCGGCTACCCGCGGCGAGCCCTTCGGCTGCACGAGGCGGCGACCGTGATGGTGGAGCGTCATGGCGGAGAGGTGCCGGCCTCGGCCGAGGGGCTGCTCGCGCTGCCGGGCGTCGGCGGCTACACCGCCGCGGCGGTCGCCTGCTTCGCCTTCGGGGTCCCCGAGGTCGTCGTCGACACGAACGTCCGGCGCGTTCTCGCGCGCACCCTCGAGGGCAAGCAGTATCCGGCCAAGGCACTGACCCGGGCCGAGCGCGACCTCGCGGCCGCCGCGATGCCGGCCGAGCGGCATACCGCCAATGTGTGGAACGTAGCCGTGATGGAGCTCGGCGCACTCGTCTGCGCGGCCCGCGGGCCGCGCTGCGAGGAGTGCCCGGTGGCCGACCTCTGCGGCTGGAACCTGGCCGGCCGGCCGGCTCACGACGGGCCGCCCCGCCGGGGACAGGCCTGGCACGGCACCGACCGCCAGGTCCGGGGTGTGCTGCTGCAGCGGCTGCGCGATGCCCACAGCGAGCTGCACCTGTCACTTCTCGAGGACGCCGTGCCCGACCATGACCAGGTGATGCGGTGCCTCGACTCGCTCGTCGCCGACGGGCTCGTCGAGCCGCTGGCTGGCCAGCACTACCGACTGCCCGGGTGAGCCGCAGGCGACGCGGCAGCCGATCGCGCCCCTAGTCGAACTGTGCCGGCTCGGGCAGCCCGAGTGCCACGAGGGCCCGGCGCAGCACCTGTGGCGGTGTGCCCTCGTTGACGACATCGACGCCGGGCTCGTCCGGCTCGAGCGGCTCGAGCGTCGAGAGCTGGCTCGGCAGCAGGGTGGGCGGCATGAAGTGGCCCGCCCGGTGCTGCATCCGGTCCTCGATCAGCTCGGGCGGGGCGGTCATGTGGAGGAAGCGCACGGCGGGCCGGCCCTTGCGCAGGAGGTCACGGTAGGCACGCCGCAACGCCGAGCAGGTCACGACCGCAGACTCGCCCCGAGCCTCCTTGTCGCTGATCCAGTCGCCGATCGCCTCGAGCCAGGGCCACCGGTCCTCGTCGGTCAGCGGATGGCCCGAGTGCATCTTCGCCACGTTGGCCTCCGAGTGGAAGGCATCGCCCTCGGCGAACTCCCAGCCCATGAGGGTGGCGATCCCCTTGGCGACCGTCGTCTTACCGGAGCCGGACACGCCCATCACGATGACGACGTCCGACTCCGAACCTTCTCCGGGGTGGCGGGCCTGCATCGCTCGACTGTAGCCGTCATTGCCAGCGGGCTCGGCGGTCTGTAGCCTCACCCCTCGTGCCCGGCCGACCTCCGAACCGATGAGGACGTTCGGGCTGCTGGCCCGAGCCGGGTTCCGCAGGCACTCGACGTATCGGCTCGCCCTGCTGGCGGGCCTGACGACCAACTCCGTCTTCGGCATCATCCGAGCCTCGATCCTGCTCGCCGCCGTGGCGTCCGCCGGCTCGGCGATCGGTGGCTACACCGGGCCGATGGCGGTCGCGTTCGTCTGGTGGGGCCAGGCGCTGCTCGGCACCGTCAACCTCTGGGGCTTCCAGGACGTCAAGGAACGCGTCCGCACCGGTGACATCGCCGTCGACTTCCTGCGGCCGCTCAACCCCCAGCTGGTCTACCTCGCCGGCGACGTCGGACGGGCCGGCATCAACTTCCTCGCGCGGGGACTGCCGGCCCTGCTGATCGGCATGCTGCTCTTCGACCTCGCCTGGCCGCCCGGGGCGGCGGCCTGGGTGGCCGGGATCGTCTCGGTCGCCCTCGCCGTCGTCGTGGCCTTCGCCGGGAACTTCATCATCAACCTCGTGTCGTTCTGGGTCATCGAGGTCCGCGGGATCCAGCTCGTCTGGATGATCGTCTCCGGGCTGTTCTGCGGGCTCTACCTGCCGGTGCCGTGGTTCCCGGGGTGGCTGCGCACGATCGCCGACTGGTCGCCGTGGCCGGCCATGCTTCAGCATCCGCTCGACATCCTCAGTGGACGGGTCGTGGGGGGGGGCGGCGGGGCCCGCCCCGGGGAACACGGACGGCGGGGGGGGGGGGGGGGGCGGGGGGGGGGGGGGGGGGGGGGGGGGGGCCCCCCCGCCCGCGGCGGGGGGGGGGGGGGG
>NZ_JBQCCV010000064.1:0-9823 GCF_051961875.1 Intrasporangium sp.
GATGCGCTGGCGCAGGGCATGATGGGTGCCCTGCAGGGCGAGGTTCCGGCGCGTCCCCTCGACACAGCCGCCTACAACGCCGAGGCGATCAGGGAGTTCGGCGCCGCCATCGGCCTGTCCTGACCACTCTCGACGCCGGCCATGCTCAGCTGGTCTTCGACCAGACATGCTCCACGACCCGTCGGGCGGCGGCGCCGTCGTCGAGGCTGGTGAAGCGTTCCTGAAACGCGGTGTACCGACGCCCATAGCGAAGCGCAAGGGCAGCGGGATCCGCCAGCACGGAGATGACCTCGTCGGTCGTGCGCAGGATCGGCCCCGGTGCGATGGAGCCGAGGTCGAGATAGAGGCCACGGGTGGACGACGCGTACTCGTCGAGGTCGGGCGCCAGGAACACGATGGGTCGGCCGGTCACCGCGAAGTCGAACATCACCGAGGAGTAGTCGGTGACGAGGACGTCCGTGATCTCGAGCAGGTCCCCGACATCCGGGTATCGCGAGAGGTCGCGCACGTTCGGGTAGGCGTCTGCACCGGGGAACCCTGCGGTGTTGCTGTGCCCGCGAAGCAGGAAGACACCGTCGTCAGCCAGCCATCGTGAGACCTTGGCGACGTCGAGGAAGGTGACGGCGGCGTATCCATTGCTCGCCGTACGCAGGTTGTCGCGCCAGGTCGGCGCATAGAGGAGCACCCGGGCGCTGGAGGGGATGCCGAGGCGGCGGCGGATGGTGGCCCTGCGCTCAGCGTTCGTGAGGGCCAGCTGGTCGTTGCGGGGGTATCCGAGCGTGAGAACGGGTCCGCGATAGCCGAAGGCGTCTGGGAAGATGCCGGCGGCGAAGTCGTTCTGGGCGAGGAGGACATCCCACCACTGCGGCTCACGCTTCATGAGGGCGCGATACGACAGGGACAGGCTCTCTCCTGGGACGTCCTCCGCGATGCGCTTCAGCGGGGTGCCGTGCCAGGTCTGGAGGTAGTACTGGTCCGGGTGTTTCCGGAAGTAGTACGGGAAGTTGTTGTTGTTGATGAGCCATCGGCTCGTGTGCAGCGCCCGGTAGTACTCGGGCGAGCCCAACAGGACGGCCTCCGTTCCTTCCGGGGCTGCGGCGGACCCGTCACGGGCCGCCCACAGGATCCGGCCGTCGTAGCCGCCTCGCCGTAGCTCGGACTGGATCGCGAGCGGCGAGTCGCCTGGCGGCCTGCCCCCGAAGCAGGAGAAGACCGCCGTCTCCTCGAGGGGCGAGCGGAGCAGTGAGGGGATGGTCTGCTGGAGCCGGTACTGCGCGTGCCGGCCGGCCACGGCCCGCGGCAGTGGCGGCCGCACGTTCAGCCACAGGGCGCGCGCGTTCGAGCTGATCAGGAATCGCAGGGCGGCGCGCGCTCCGACGTGCCAGCCGAGGAATGGCACCGAAGGATCCGGCACCGTCCCGGGCAGGACGGGCACCCACAGGCTCTGTCGGGCCGCGCGAGGATTGCTGACCAGGCGGAAGGAGTAGCCGGTCGACGCGGGGACCACGTCGCCGATGCCGGGCTCGTGCTGGACAGTTCGGAAGGTCGCGCTGAAGGATCCTGAGACCGGGTCCCACCGGGCGTCAGTGGCCCACCACGCGTCGCTGTCCGAGACGAACGCGGCCAGGAATGGCTCTCTGGCGGGCAGCCGGGCGAGCCCGTGCACCGTGAAGATGTCGCCGGCCGGGGCCACCTCGACCCTCGTCACGACGGCGTCGCGTTTTCGGTCGAAGAACTGCAGGCGCCCGCTCGCCGAGGAGTCGGCCCGGAGGCCGACAGTTGCCGCTTGGGTCATGAGCTCGGCAGCGCCCATGGCGAGGGCGACGTCGTGCTCCTGCCCGTGAACCGTTGCCGACACTCGCCAGACGTGCTGCCGCAGGGGCGGGACGCCGGGTGGCAGGTCCGGAACGCGGAAGGTGACGGCGTGTGCGGAACGGCCTTCAGGACGCGCGGTGGTGCTGAGCCCGAGTGCACGACACCGGACGGTCAGACGCTCGACCGGCGAGCCCTCGAGTGAACGGACGGTGAGCCGCACTCTGCGGTCGGTGACCTCGACCGACTCCGTTATGACCTGCGCCTGCACTCGTCGGAGCCGCAGGCCGACGTCGTGTCCGTAGCGCGCCGCGATGCGGTGTCCATCGGTCAAGGGCCCCGGCAACAGCCGGCTGGCGGCGCCGCGCCGATCATGGTGGGTCAGGTGGTTGCGCCAGGTCTGGCCACCGGTCTCGAGGACGAGCTCGAGGTAGACCTCGGCGGGCTCCCCATCCTCGTTCGGGAGCTGTTCGAGCGCGTCCAGCAGCTGCTCCGCGTTGATCGCCGCGCGGAATCCGTCATGCGCGTGACTCGTGGCCGCGTTGGCCGCCAGCTGGTCGAGCGGGGCAGAGCAGAAACGCTCGACTGCCACGGCTACCGCGGGCAGGAGCGCATGGTCCGCCCGCCGCCGAAGGCAGGCTGTCATCCGGGCCTCACTCAGGTCCGCGCCAGGGAGGAAGGCCATCCCAGTCAGGCGGATGGACCGCTCGTCGGCCTCGTAGCCGGTCAAGACGGCCCTGATCCGGTTCTCGTTCGGTGACAGCAGCAGGTCCCTGGGGCCCGGCGTCCAGCTGATCTGGTCGAGGTAGAGCGGGACCCCGGTCGGCGGGTCGGTCTGGAGATCCACACGCAGCCCGTCGCCCAGGTCACTGCGTGACACCAGGGCGACACACGCGTCATCCCGGGCGTCGGCCTCCACCATCCGCGCCAGCAGCCGGTCCTGGACATCAACCAGGCGCCATGCACTCTCGTCCATCTGCGCGGTGACGTATCGGACGCCCTGGCGCAGCGCGTCCCAGTAGGCGGTCCCCGTCCGCGGAACCTCGTTGTAGTACGCGCGGAGGTCCAGGCCCACCGCCTTGGCCTGCCAGTAGCGGACGACGCGTTGGCTGGCCCGCGTCGTCAGCACGTCCGAGACGCGGGTCATGACGGTGAGCCGGTCGTGCAGGTCCCCGAGGGTGGACTTCTGCTGCGTGATGGACGACTGGTCACCGCGGATGAACCACCGGTAGGTCACCTCGTGCAGGACGTCGAACGAGGTCGCCGACGCGTATGCCTTGGCCGTGGCCTCCTGGTCCTCGTACCGGATCCCCTCGGGGAAGCCGCCAACCGCCCGGTTGAAGAACTCGCGCCGGAACAGCTTGTTCCAGCTGAAGACGTCGGCAAGGATCTCCGGGTAGTCGTCAAGCGTGAGCCGGAGCCGGTCGTACCGGTGCACATCACGGGCCCAGACGGGCACCCATGCGTTGTGGCCCCTCTGGCGCTCGACGTTACCGACGACGAAGTCGGAGCCCGAGCGTCCCAGCGTCTGCGTCATCACCGTGTACGCATCGGGAGGCAGCCAGTCATCCGGGTCCACAAAGGCGATGAAGTCGCCGGTGGCGGCCCGGATGCCGGTGTTGCGGGCAGCGCCCAGACCCGCGTTGGGCTGCCCGATGACCCGGATGCGGTGATCCCACCGGGAGAAGCCACGGGCGATCGCGGCGCTCCGGTCCGGCGAGCCGTCGATGACGACGATGACCTCGAGATCCGTGTAGGACTGCGCGATGATGCTCGTCAGGGACGAGCGGAGATACCGTTCGACGTCGTAGCACGGCACGACGACCGAGATCGTCCCGATGCTCGCGGGTGTCACGCTCCATCTTCTGCGGACGCTGTAGCGCAGTGCCGGTGGCACCGAGCCGCGCAGAGCGCTCCACCACCGGTGGGGGATGGCGCGACGTAGCGCCCGATAACCGGTCCTCACCCCTGAGGCCAGCTCGGCGCGGGCGGTCGCTGCCAACCGGGTCATCGGTACCTCTCGTTCGGTTACCGGGTACCCGATTCTGCCGCACGAAGGTCAGCGCATCACGCGCTGGATGTGGTCCTCCCACTCGTCGATGATGAGCTGCTCGTCGAGCCGCCGGACGCTACGTCGTGCTCGCGTGCTCATCTCCCGGCGGCGCGACTCATCGGTCATCAGCGCGCTCAGGGACGCCGCCAGCTCCCGTTCGTCCTGGGGCGTGACGAGCAGACCGGTCTCATCGTGGTCGATGAGCTCTCGCACGCCCGGTGAGCAGTCGTAGGCCACCGGCACGACACCGTGCGCCTGGGACTCCGCCAAGACCATGGGCAGGCCCTCGAACCGGGAGCACAGGACGGAGATCTTGGCCCTGTCGAGTACGGCTGGGACGTCCCGGGTCATCCCCGGGACGGAAACGCTCTGCTCGATGCCGAGGTCCTTGACCATGTCCAACAGAGTGCGGTGCTCGGGGCCGTCGCCATGCAGCTCGAGTCGCCACCCGGGGTGGTCCTTCCGGATGGTCGACCAGGCCCTGAGCAGGTGGTCCATCTGCTTGTTGGTGTCCTGTCGAGCGACCGCGACGACGACATTCTCCTTCTCCCACTCCGGGGCATGCCCCTCGCCGAGCCGGGGCGTCGACAGCGGGTTCAGCACATAGCCGGTGTTGTTGAAGTTCTTCCGACGAAAGTTGCGCGCATCCTCGGCAGTCAGGAGCAGGAACTTGTCGATCTGTCGGTACAGCCGGGAGATCCGCTTGTAGTCGTGCGTGAGGATCGCGGCGTCATACGACGAGTGGTACTGGCCGATGATGCGCGTCCCGGCATTCAGCTGCCGCTCTATGCCGATGTCGGCGACATGCTCCATGACGAACAGCTGGGTGCAGATGAAGACGCCGTCACGGTAGCGCCGGAGGGTGCGTTCGAGATTGGCGACAGCCTCCTCACGCATCTTGTCGCGCACGTGATCGGGGAGTGGGGACTCGTTGCGCGAGTTCTCGGGGCGCTGGGACATGAATCCCGTCGGGTATGCCAGATCTGTGAGGTCCACCCGCTCGTCCGCGGCTGGGCGGATGCCGTTGAGGGTCACGTCGTAGCCGCGCCTCGTCAGCCCGTCTGCAATGGCGTGCGACACCCGTTCCGCCCCACCCAGGCCGTCGATGTGGTTGGACATGACGAGAATGGGGGGCTTCACAGGACGCCGCCCCTCTCAAGCAGTGCCAGGGCGGCCCTCTCCGCCGCCCCTCCGTCCTCGTCACCGCAGTACGTCTCGAGGAACTCCTCGTACTTGTCCTTGTACTCGGGCGTTCCGGACCGCAGCCTCTCGACGGCTAGGACGAGTTCGTCCGTGGTGGAGGTGAAGGGCCCTGGCCCCACTGCCCTGAGGTCGAAGTAGGTCCCCCGGGAGCTCACGTACTCGTCATAGTCATAGGTGTGGAAGATCATCGGTCGTCGAAGCAGGGCGTAGTCGAACATGACCGAGGAGTAGTCGGTCACGAGCATGTCGGATGCCATGTAGAGCAGATTCACGTCCTCGACCGAGCGCACGTCGACGGCTCGGTGGCGGTGGGCGGCGGGGATGCTGATGCGATTCAGGTAGTGCGGTCGCATCAACAGGTAGGTGTCGGGCCCGAGCCGGTCCAATATCTCGCCGACGTCGAATGGCGGCTTGACGCTCGTGCGGTGCAGTCGCGTCTCCTCCCTGAACGTCGGCGCGTAGAGGATGACGTTGGCGTCCTCCGGGAGGTCGAGCAGGTGGCGCGCCTCCGAGCGGCTGAGGCTGCCGTTCACCAATGGGTCGTTGCGGGGCGTCCCATATCGCAGGAGTTCGCCGCGAAAGTCGAATGCCGGGACGAAGACTTCTTCGAAGTAGCGGTTCGGGATGACGAGCTGGTCCCAGGCGCCCACGCCGGTTTCCGGGGACAGGGGGGCCGGTGCGTGCCCGAGGACGTCCTTGCCCATCTTCTTCAGCGGGATTCCGTGCCACGTCTGCAGGTAATGCTGCCCGGGACGCTTCCGCACGTACGCCGGGAACGTCTGGTTGTCGACCAGATAGGTGGCGCGAGCCAAGGCGTCCAGGTACTCCCGTGATCCACGCTGGACGACCTTGCAGTCCGGGTGCGGCGGCTGGTGCCCTTCGGGCAGCACCCACACGAACCGGAGCTCTGGCCGGAGCGTCCTCAGTTTCTCGTAGACGTATTTGGGGCTGTCGGCGTAGACAGTTCCCATGTTCGCCTCGAAGAGGACGAGCCGGGGGTCAAGGGACCGCTTCCGGGCGGCCGCAATGACCGAACTGGTGCGGACCGTGCGCCTCCGGCGCAGGCGTTCACGCCGAGTTCGGATGCGACCGAGCACCCGCCGGTCCATTGCCCTCAGGAGGCGTTCCCTGCCGCGCGACGCGCTCTCCACCGAGAACACGACGCCGCCGTCCTCAGCCGATCCGAGCCGGCCAGTGTTGGCGTGAGCCATGGATGCGGTGATGCGAAGGGGTACCTGGATCTCGGGCAGAGCGGGCGGCCACAACAGCGAGGTGTTGATCTCGCGTTCGCTGCGGCGGACGATGACGTTGAAGTGCCACCGTTCGGAGAGCAGCCCGGAGAAGATCGGAGAATCCCGGGGGATTCGCAGCGCCCATGTGACGGCACCCTCGGAATGCTCGAGGACCTCGACCGGGAGCATGAGGCGACCGGGTCGCCGTTCCCGTCTGACGACGACGGAAAGAGCCCAGTCGACGTTCGGAGTGAGCTTGCGGAGGTTGTCGTGGGTCACCCCCAGGATCTCCACGCCACGGCGCGAGGCCGTCACCTCGACGACCTCGTGATGCAGATGGAAGGTCCCGAACGGGGCTCCGATGAGAGGGTTCTCCTCAGCGCGGAGGAATGCGTTCTCCGGTTCGTCGGCCGGGTGGTTCGCCTCCCAAGAAGGGTCACTCTGAGGCGTGGTCCAGCGCAGACCTCCCTCAGCCTGCACCAGCATCGGCGCCATGACATTGCGTCGGTCGAGCAGCATCATGCGGCGCAGGCCTTCGGGGTCACCACGGAAGGCCATTCCGTATGCCGCACGGAGGGCCGACGGGAGCTGCTCATAACGATCACGAGGAATGTCTCGCAGGTACCTGTCCGCAGTCTCGATGATCGAAGTGGTGAAAGTCGGCGCGGCCACGATGGAATCGGACAGGTAGAGGCGCATGTCGTGCTGAAGGAACTTGAGGTCCTTGGTGCGCTTCAGGACCTCGGAGCCGAACGAGTGCAGATACTCATCGATCCGTCGGTGGGCTTCGAGCCGGGATTGGAAGTTGTCGAGCCGATGGCGCTGGTTTGATATCGACTTGCGGGCACCATGGGGGAAGATCCGCCAGATGTACACGTTCTCGGGAATGATCGCGATGCGCTTGGCCTTGGTGTAGGCCTGGATCGTGAACACCTGGTCTTCATAGTGGATGTCCTCGGGAAACCGGAGGTGGTTGTCGAGGAGGAAATCGCGTCGGTACAGCTTGTTGACCGAGAGCGTCTCTTCGATGAGTTCGGGCCACTCTTCGATGGAAGAGAGGACGCGCCGCTCCTCGAAGAACTGCGGGTACCACAGTGTCTGTCTTTTCGTGTTCATGTACTCACGGCGCACGAGGCCCATGGAGAAGTCGGCGTCGTGGTCCTCGAGGGCCTCGAGGAGGTTCTTGCAGGCGTGACGCTCCAGCCGGTCATCACTGTCGAGGAACATGACGTGCGTCCCGTGGGCCGCGGCGACACCGGCATTGCGCGGCGCGCCACAGCCGCCGGAGTTCTCCGGCAGGCGGACGTACCTGACGCGCGTATCCAGCCGGGAGAGCTCCGCCGCCACCTGCGGGGTCGAGTCGGTCGACGCATCGTCGGCGATGACGACCTCGACGTTGCGCAGGGTTTGGCGCAGGACCGAGCGTACGGCGGTTCCCAGGCGCTTGGCATCGTTGTAGACGATCACGACGACCGTCACGTCCGGGGTCTGAGTGCTGGCGGCCGTCACTATGGGCGCCCTCCTCGAGTTCGGCGGATGACCCGCGGCAGGATACCGTGTGTCCGCTGACCAGCCTCAGCAAGCCACATCCGTGCTCATCCCCTCGAGACGACTGACGACATGACCATCATTGCTGAACAGGCCCAGGGCCTGATCCGACACCGCAGGGTGCTCGGCACTTTGATCAAGCGCGATCTGCGGGTGCGCTATGCGGGCAGCGCCCTTGGATACGTATGGTCCGTTCTGGACCCGTTGGCCATGGCGCTCATCTACTTCGTCGTCTTCACGATGATCTTCAAGGCCAGGAATGTCGGGCACCAGCCCTACATCCTTCACCTGATCATCGGCCTCTTCGTGTGGCAGTGGTTCTCCGCCTGCATGACCGAGACGTCCCGTGCCCTGCTCCAGGACGCGCGCCTGGTGAAGTCCACGAACCTGCCGCGAGAGCTCTGGGTGGTCAGGCTCGTCCTGTCGAAGGGCCTGGAGTTCCTCTTCTCCCTGCCCGTGCTGCTGTGCTTCGTGCTGGGATACGGCCTGGCAGGCAAGCTGCACCTGCACTGGACACTGGTCTACTTCCCGGTGGCCATGATCCTCACGTTCATCCTGGCCACCGGTCTCGGCCTGATTCTCGCGCCCATCACGGTCCTCGTGACCGATATGGCCCGCGTCGTCCGAATCCTTCTCCGTATGGGTTTCTACGGGACTCCCATCATCTACAGCGTCCAGTCGGCACCGGCGGCCATTCGAAACGTCCTCGAGTTCAATCCGATGAGCGGCATCTTGGAGCTGTACCGGGCGGGGTTCTTCGCTGGAGAGCTTGCCCGCCGCTCGGTCCTGATTGCTGTCGTCCTGAGCGTGCTGATGCTGCTCGTCGGCTCCGTCGTGTTCAAGCGCTATGAGTCGGCTGTCCTGAAGGAGATCTGATGCAGCCGGTCATCGAGGTCAAGAACCTCGGCATCGAGTTCTACCGTGGCAAGAAGCGGCGGATGTCGCTGCGCGAGATGGTTCTCCAACGCAAGAACACGGCGCCCAAGGACACTTTCTGGGCGTTGCGCAACGTGACGTTCGATGTCCAGCCCGGTGAGGCCGTGGGCGTGATCGGCTCGAATGGCGGGGGCAAGACCACCCTGCTGAAGATGATCGCCGGTGTCCTGATCCCGGATGAGGGCAGCGTGCGGGTTCGCGGCGACGTTGCACCCCTCATCGAGCTGACCGGCGGCTTCCTCGGGGAGCTCACGGCACGGGAGAACGTCTACCTGGCGGCCGGCCTGCACGGCCTGACCAAGGCTGAGGTCGACGAGCGTTATCACGAGATCGTCGAGTTTGCCGGCCCGCAGGTGCAGGCCAGCATGGACATGCCATACCGCCACTTCTCGTCGGGAATGCAGGTTCGCCTGGCATTCGCCCTGATCACCACCTTGGACAAGCCGGTCGTCCTCGTCGACGAGGTTCTGGCCGTGGGCGACCGCAGCTTCCGCGAGAAGTGCTATCTCCGCATGGAGAAGATGCTGTCTGGCGGAAAGACCCTGTTCCTTGTGTCCCACAGCGAGGGCGACCTTCTCCGGTTCGCGGAACGCGGCCTCTACCTCAGGCACGGCGAGCTGGTCGCGGACGGCCCGATGCAGGACGTCATCGACGAGTACAACGAATACTCGGACCAGCATTCGTGAGCCTCGAGGTCCCGCCTGTCGTCGGGAGTGCCGAAGCGCGCCGTGTCGGTGTGAACCGGTCGCCCGGGGAGGCCGTGATCCTCGGTGCGCAGGCCGACCGGCCCCTCCGCGAGATCCTGACGGAGGCGGGGCTGACCACTCGCGAGATTCCGCCAGGCCTGCCGCCGCTGTCCGCGCTCGCGGCGGTCGCGGACTCGAATGCAGGGGAGTCGCTGCTGCTGTGCGCGAGTGACCTCCGGCTCTCGGCGGTGGCCCAGCTCGACCTCGTCGACACGCCCCCCCACGAGACCGCCATGCTGACGATAGACCGCGCGGCACATGACGCACCCCCCACCGGCATGCCCCCGGTCCGC
>NZ_JBQCCV010000065.1:0-6936 GCF_051961875.1 Intrasporangium sp.
CCCCATCGTACATCGGCCCGATGGGGGTTGGGGGCGCGGGCCCCCCCCGGGGGGGCCCCCGCCCGATCCCCCGGCCAGCCCTCGCCTGGCAGCTGCCAGTCAGGTGCGTAGGTTAGGAGCCCGGCCACCTCCCCAGCCGGCGCGACATCGCGCCGGGAGCAATCCCAGTGTGAGGACGCGAGACGTCAGAGGAAATACGCAGATCTGCGTAGAACGTGCCGAGTGATACACCCGCCGGCTCTGGCACTTCAGCCGCCGACGGGGGAAAGTGAGGACATGAGCACCGACGACGGAAGCACCCAGGGCCAGACGAGCTACGTGATCATCGGAGGCGGCCTCACCGCTGCCAGGGCGGTCGAGGGGATCCGCGAGAGCGACCCAGACGGTGTCATCACCGTGGTTGCCGAGGAGAACCACCTGCCCTACGAGCGGCCGCCGTTGTCGAAGGGGATCATGCTCGGCAAGGACGAGGAGGACGTCGTCTTCCCCCACGACAAGGCCTGGTACGACGAGCAGCACGTCGAGCTCCGCCTCGGAACCGCGGCCACGGCGATCGATCCGGACGCTCACACCGTCACGCTCGCGAGCGGCGAAACCGTTCCGTTCACCAAGCTCCTCATCGCCACGGGCTCGAGCGTCCGGACCCTCGACGTCGAGGGAGCCGACCTGCAGGACATCTTCTACCTCCGCACCCTCGATGACTGCGAGGCGATCAAGGCGCGGCTCGTGGCTGGCAGCGAGATCGTCATCGTCGGTGCGGGCTGGATCGGCCTGGAGATTGCCGCCGCTGCGCGCGAGCACGGCTGCGAGGTCACCGTCGTCGAGCCTCAGGAGACGCCGCTCTATGGCGTGGTCGGCCCCGAGGTGGGCACGTGGTTCGCCGACCTGCACCGCTCGCACGGCGTCGAGTTCCGCTTCGGCGAGGGGGTGGACCGCTTCACCGGCACCGAGGACCGGAAGGTCGACGGGGTGGTCACGTCGAGCGGCAACACGCTCTCGGCGGACACCGTCGTAGTCGGTGTCGGGATCCGACCCAACACCCAGCTCGCCGAGGCGGCCGGACTCACGACGGACAACGGGATCGTCACCGACGCCGCCCTCATGACATCGGCCCCCGACATCTTTGCCGCCGGCGACGTCGCGAACTGGCGCAGCACCACCCTCGACACCAACCTCCGCGTCGAGCACTGGGCCAACGCCAACGACGCGGGCACCGCGGCCGGCAGGTCGATGGCTGGACAGGACGTCACCTTCGACCCCATCCCGTTCTTCTTCAGCGACCAGTACGACGTCGGGCTCGAGTACTCCGGCTACGTGCCCCGCGGCACGAAGGCGGACGTGGTCCTCCGCGGCGACCCGAAGACGAACGAGTTCATGGCGTTCTGGCTCGACGGCGACCGCGTCCTCGCCGGGATGCACGTCAACGTGTGGGACACAGTTCCGGCGATCGAGCAGCTCGTCCGCGACAAGACGCCGGTCGACCGCGGTAAGCTGACGGACTCGGATGTACAGCTTTCCGACGTGGGAGCCTGACGGACTTCCCCATTTCCGCCCGATCCGCTCAGTCCACTCGTATCGTCGAGAGCGGAGGTTGGGCGCCGGGGGGCGCAGACCAGCGCGTATGCCGCTCACCACGGTCCCGCGGCCATCTGCCGTTGGATCGTGGTGGGCTGGCTCCTGGCTGCCGGGCGCCCACCTCCGCCATCACGTCAGCTTGACCGTCGCCGAGGCAATGAGGACCCCGAGGGCGAGGGCCAGCAGGATGATCACGTCGACGGCCTTGTTGCGAACGGCGATGCCGCCGGCACCCGTGCGCTTCGTCACCGCCCGGATGAGCCCGGCCCCGGCGAAGGCTACCGCCATGACCTGACCAGCGAGGCGCACCTCCTTGAGCCCGAAGAGGACGAGCCCGGCCACGACCGCTCCCGCGACGAGCCACCAAGGTCCGAGGCGGCGAAAGCCGCTGCCGCGCAGGATCATCCAGCTGGGTGGGCAGCGGCCGCCTGCTCAGCGGCGTTGACGATGTTGGTGAGGAGCATCGCCCGGGTCATCGGGCCCACGCCCCCCGGGTTCGGGGCGACCCAGCCGGCGACCTCCGCCACGTCGGCCGCGACATCACCGGCGATCTTGCCCTCGACCCGGCTCACGCCGACGTCGAGGACCGCAGCGCCGGGCTTGACCATCTCGCCCCTGATGATGTTCGGCACCCCGGCCGCGGCGACGACGATGTCCGCCCGCCGCACCTCGGCGGCCAGGTCCTTGGTCCCGGTGTGGCAGAGGGTGACGGTCGCGTTCTCGGACTTGCGCGTGAGGATGAGCCCGAGCGGGCGGCCCACGGTGAGCCCGCGGCCCACGATGACGACCTTCGCGCCCGCGATCGGCACGTCGAAGCGACGCAGCAGCTCGATGATGCCCATGGGGGTGCACGGCAGGGGAGCGGGCTTGCCGAGGACGAGCCAGCCGAGGTTCATCGGGTGCAGGCCGTCGACGTCCTTGGTGGGATCGACGCGGGAGAGCAGGGCCAGCTCGTCGAGGCCGGTCGGCTGCTGGACGAGGAAGCCGGTGCAGGCGGGGTCGGCGTTGAGCTCGTCGATGACCGCCTCGACCTCGGCTTGGGTCGATGTCGCGGGAAGGTCGCGACGGATGCTGTTGATGCCCAGCTCGGCGCAGTCCTTGTGCTTCGCGCTGACGTACCACTGGCTGCCCGGGTCGTCACCGACGAGGACGGTGCCGAGACCCGGCACGACGCCGCGCTCGGCGAGGGCGGCGACGCGCTCCTTGAGCTCTGCCTTGATCGTCTTGAGGGTCGCCTTGCCGTCGAGGATCTGTGCCGTCACGGCGCCCATCCTCCCACGGGCCCCCATGCCCTCCGATCCCCTCCCATGGACGACCGCACACCCCTTTCGATCGAGAGTGCACTTCTCTGGATCGAGAGGCGCTCCTTCCGCGGAGTACGTGCGAAAGTGCCTCTCACGAACCCGTATGCCGCTGAGCTGGCTCCCAGCGCACCCGCACTCTCGCGCCTCCCGCCCTCAGGAGTCACGAGGAACAGGCTCGGCTCTCACTGCGCCAGCGCAAGCGAGGCGAGAGCGACGAGCCAGCTCGTGAAACTGCCGACGAGGAAGTACTCGGTGACCTCGTCGATAGAAACACGGGGCCCGCCCACACCGACGCTCCCGTTCCCGCGGGCCGTGGCCTGGATCTCGGGAAAGCGGAGCAGGCCCTTGGCGGCGATGACGAGGCTGGCCGCGCCGAACTCACCCGCAAGTCCGAGCCCGAGGATGACGAGCCGTTCCATCGGCCCGAGCAGGCGTCCGCCCTTGAGCCGGTCTGAGGGCTGCGGGGTGGAGGAGGCCTGGACCTGCTCGGGGCGTAGGGCCCCTGTCGCGAGCAGGACGAGCCGGACGATGACGTTGCCGGTCGCGATGTTGAAGAGGCCGAGCCCGAGCAGGAGCAGCAGCCGCGCGGGTGGGGGAGTGGGGCCGGGCAGGTCGGCCCAAGCGAGCCAGCCGGCCAGGGCCCCATCCGGGCTCGAGGCCCAGCCGGAGCCGAGCAGCAGGACAGACAGGGTGACGCCGAGCGCGGCGAGAGCAGTGAGGGCTCCGCGGCCGGTCGCCTGCGTCCGGCGGGACAGTGCCTGCCAGCAGGTGGTTCCGATCGCTCCCCACAGGAGCGCGAGCCAGTCCGGCAGGGAGGTGAGTCCGGTGACGACCGCGACGAGGAGGATGACGGCCGGAGTGACGAGGTGGGCCGCTCGGCCTGCGCGTCGCTGGTGGGAAGCGCGGGCGAGGTCACCGACGCCGAGACCGATGAGGACGACAGCGACCCATGTCATGGCAACTCGCCCAGGCCACGCACGGCCTCGAGGATGACGCCGATCCCGTCGCGGTGGACGCGCTGCGAGACGGCGGAGGGGGAGACGCCCAGCTCCTGGGCGAGGTCTTGCTGGGATCGACCGCTCATCAGCCCCTCCAGGATCGTCAACGAAGTGCCTGACAGAGAGGCAACCATGTAGTCCAGACAGTCCAGGGTGGCCTGCACGGGCAGGACGGCTCCCGGCTCGTCCCCGGGGGCGAGATAGCCGGTGCGTGCCGTGCGCGTCGCCGAGCGGCCGGCCTTCGCCTCGGTCCGCTCGATGGCCTCGCGGGCGGCCCACCAGGCCGAGCCGTCCTGGATGCCATGCTCGACGTCGAGGTCCTCGACCGAGCCTCGCGCGATGCCGAATCGCACGTCGATGTCGGGCGCGAGGTCGAGTCGCAGCATGAAGGCGGCCGTGAGCGCTTCACCGAGCCGGCCGTAGACCCCCTGGAATTCGTCTCCTACTGTTACTCGAAGAGGTGACCGAGCCACGATCATCCGGTTGACGCCGTCGAGGGAAGCGAGCACCTTCTCGTGCATTGCCCGACGGTCCACCGCGGCACGTGACCGCACTAAGTCGCCCAGCAGGGTGATGACGTTGTCGCCCTTCACTTCGTCCACGTGAAGAGCCTACCTTCAGTTTCCCCGAGTGAAGGGTATCCCTTCATTTTTGTCCGTGCTTGCCCTGCAACTCAGATGCGGCTGAGCGCGAGGCGCCGGCCACCACGCGGGTGACCGGCGCCTTGGGGCGGGAGGCAAGCTCACGCCATACGGAACCTGCTCAGATGAGGCCGAGCTGCTTGACCGCGTCGCGCTCCTCGGCGAGCTCCGCGACGGACGCGTCGATCTTCTGTCGCGAGAAGTCGTTGAGCTCGAGGCCCTGCACGATGGACCACTGGCCGTCCTTGACGGTCACGGGGAAGGACGAGATGAGCCCCTCCTCGACGCCGTAGGAGCCGTCCGAGCGAACCGCCATCGAGACCCAGTTGCCCTCGTCGGTGCCGAGCGCCCAGCTGCGGGCGTGGTCGATGGTTGCGGAGGCAGCGGACGCGGCCGACGACGCACCGCGCGCCTCGATGATCGCGGCGCCGCGCTTGGCGACGGTCGGGATGAAGGTGTTGGCGATCCAGTCCTGGTCGTTCACGGTCTCGGCGGCGTTCTTGCCACCGACCTCGGCGTGGAAGATGTCGGGGTACTGGGTCGCCGAGTGGTTGCCCCAGATCGTCATCTTCTTGATCTCGGTGACCGGGACGCCGAGCTTGGCGGCGAGCTGGCTGATCGCGCGGTTGTGGTCGAGGCGCGTCAGGGCCGAGAAGCGCTCGCTGGGGATGTCGGGGGCGTTGCTCATCGCGATGAGGGCGTTCGTGTTGGCCGGGTTGCCGGTGACGACGACGCGGATGTCGTCGGCGGCGACCTCGTTGAGCGCCTTGCCCTGGGGGGCGAAGATGCCGCCGTTGGCCTCGAGCAGGTCGCCGCGCTCCATGCCCGGGCCGCGGGGGCGGGCGCCGACGAGGAGGGCGAGGTTGACGCCGTCGAACATCTTCGTCGCGTCGTCGCCGATCTCGACGTTGGCGAGCGTCGGGAAGGCGCAGTCGTCGAGCTCCATGACGACGCCCTCGAGCGCCTTGAGCGCCGGCGTGATCTCGAGGAGGCGCAGCTCGACAGGGGTGTCGGGGCCGAAGATGGCGCCACTCGCGATGCGGAACAGGAGGCTGTAGCCGATCTGGCCGGCGGCGCCGGTGACGGCGACCTTGACGGGGGTTGTGCTCACGATTGGCCCTTCACGAGGTGCGGTCTGGACCTCCCGAAACTACCAGTCAGCCAAGTCACGCTCGCCCGCTGCCCCTGAGGGGTCGGTCACTCCTGCCTCGGGGCGGTTGTGCAGCAGGGCTTGCCCAGCGCCTGAAATGAGGCGTCGCCGCCGCATTGTACGTCGCGGAGGACAGGCTGAGGCTCGACCGAAGAGAACTCTGTGCGAATTCGCGGCTTCCGTTCAGGGCGGCTAGCATGCTGCGGGCTCTGCATACAGCTAGGCCGTGGTGAGACGGGGAGGGGCGACGAGTGACCGTGCGCTCGACGATTCATCGGAACGTGAAGCGATTCCGCAAGGCCAAGCGGCTCGTCCAGACGGCCCGTCTCCAGAACTCGAAGGCGGCCGCGCACCGCAGGCCCATCAAGCCGAACACGGTCCTCTACGAGACCTACTCGGGTAACGGCGTGACGTGTCACCCAGAGGCGATCTTCCAGCAACTTCTGCGTGAGCCGGACATGCAGCACCTCGAGCACATCTGGGTCCTCAATGACTTCGAGCGCTTCCCCGCGGTCCTCCGCCGCTACGCCGGCCGGCGCAATGTCCGGTTCGTCAAGTACCAGTCCCTCGCGTACTACCGAGCGCTCAGCACCTCGAAGTACCTGATCAACAACGTCACCTTCCCCAACCAGTTCAGCAAGCGTGAGGGTCAGGTCTACATCGGTACCTGGCACGGTGTTCCCCTCAAGAAGATGGGCTACCACGTCGAGGGCCACGCCGCGGACGCGAAGAACATCGTGCGCAACTTCCTCGCCGCTGACTACCTTCTTTCGGCTGGGCCGAAGATGACCGAGCTGATGTACCTGGACGCCTTCAAGATGGCCAACATCTACGAGGGAGCCATCCTGGAGATCGGCAATCCGCGGGTGGACAGGCAGTCCGATCCGGTCAACAGCCGTAACGAGCTCGACGAGTGGATGGCCGCCGCCGGGCTCGCCGTGGACGATCGCAACATCATCCTCTACGCACCGACGTGGAAGGGCGCCTCCTACTTCAACCCAGCGAACGACGCCGCGAACCTCCAGGCGACGATCGAAGAACTGGAGCGGCGGATCGACACGTCCCGCCACAGGGTGCTGCTGAAGGCGCACCAAGTAGTCGCCGAGGCCGTCAGCCGCAACACGACGCTTGGCGACCGGTTGATCCCCAACGAGGTGCCGACCAACGTCGTCCTTGGCGCCTCCTCAATGCTCATCACCGACTACTCGAGCATCTTCTACGACTTCGTCGCGAGCGGCCGGCCAGTCTTCTTCTACACACCGGACTTC
>NZ_JBQCCV010000066.1:0-3357 GCF_051961875.1 Intrasporangium sp.
TCGAGGCCGCTGCGCCCGCAGCGGCGGTACTGCATCAGCTCGTAGCGGTCGGAACGGGCCTGGTAGTCATCCACGTGGAACGTCATGGGACCCATACTTCCGGACGCGCACGTGTGCCGTTCAGGCCCCCACGCCGCCCTCACCCGCGTGGTAGACGGTCAGCGGCATATGGCTGGTTTCCATCGAGGCCTTGAAAGCGTCGCCCGGGCGGGCGAGACTCACCAGCAGGGCACCGGCCTGATCACCCACTGCAACGGAGCAGGAGGACTGTTTCATGACCCGGATCACCGTGACCGTCGACGGGGTGGAGTACTCCGACGACGTGGAACCCCGAACGCTGCTGGTCTACTACCTGAGGGAGAACCTCGGGAAGACAGGCACGGTCGTCGGCTGCGACACGAGCAACTGCGGCGCCTGCACGGTCCATCTCGACGGGCGGAGCGTCAAGTCGTGCAACATGCTTGCCGTACAGGCCGACGGACACGAGGTCACGACGGTCGAGGGGCTTGCATCGGGGGGCCAGCTCCACCCGATGCAGCAGGCTTTCCACGAGTGCCACGCGCTGCAGTGCGGCTACTGCACGCCGGGCATGATCATGCAGGCGTGTGACCTGCTCAAGGACAACCCGGACCCCAGCGAGCAGGAGATCCGCGAGGGACTTGAGGGCAACCTCTGCCGGTGCACCGGCTACCACAACATCGTCCGGGCGGTGCAGCAGGCTGCGTCCGCGATGCGGGAGAGCTCCCACGTTCCGACCGACAGCGCCGTCCCTGCCGCCGGCTCGACAGCGCCCGAGCCTGCCGCCGCCGGCGTCGGTGCGGGCGGGCCGGAGATCCCGCCGGGCGAGGGCGCATCCGTTAGTGCCTCTGCCGGATCGACGGGCGAGGGGGTGTCGGCATGACCGTGACGGAGAACCAGGCACCGGCCCAGGCAGAGGTCGGCAAGGCGCGTCGGCGCAAGGAGGACCAGCGGCTCATCACGGGTCGTACCCGGTGGACCGACAACCTGCAGGTCCCCGGCATGCTCCACATGGCGATGGTCCGCAGCCCGTTCGCCCACGCGCGGATCACGTCCATCGACGTCAAGTCGGCCCGGAAGGCCCGCAACGTGGTCGCGGTCATCACCGGGCAGGACATCAAGGACGAACAGGGTGGGCTGCCGAATGCATGGCCGATCACTCCCGACCAGGTGGCGCCGGCTCACCCGCCGGTCGCGGTCGACGAGGTCCACTTCGCGGGCGAGATCGTGGCCGTGGTCGTGGCGCGCTCGGCGGCGGAGGCCCGTGACGCGGCCGAGCTGGTGGACGTCGACTACGAGGAGCTGCCTGCGGCCCTCGACCTCAAGGAGGCGGCGGCGGACACCGTGCTCGCCCACCCCGACCTCGGCACGAACAAGTCTGCCTACTGGGTCTTCGACTCGAAGGAGGCGGGCACGGGGGCCGACGTCGAGGACGCCATCCGCGAGGCTCGCGAGGGCGGCGTGCTCATCGAGCGGGAGTACCGCCAGCAGCGGCTGATCCCGGCCTTCATGGAGCCGCGCTCGGTGCTCGTCGACCCCACCGGTGAGCAGATCACCATGTGGACGGCGACCCAGATCCCGCACATCCTGCGGTTCCTCCTCGCTGCGGTCCTCGGTGTGCCGGAGTCGAAGATCCGGGTCATCGCGCCGGACGTCGGCGGCGGCTTCGGCGGCAAGCTGCAGACGACGCCGGAGGAGTTCATCGCCATGGTGCTGGCGCGGCGGCTCGGCAAGCCGGTGAAGTGGACCGAGACCCGTTCCGAGTCGCTCCTGTCGGCGCACCACGGGCGCGACCAGTGGCAGAAGCTGACCCTCGCGGCGACCAAGGACGGGGCGGTGACCGGGCTCAAGGTCGAGCTGCTCGCCGACCTCGGCGCGTATGTCGCGCTCATGGGCGGTGGGGTGCCGGTGCTCGGCGCGTTCATGTACAACGCGATCTACAAGTTCCCCGCCTACCACTTCGCCTGCCAGACGGTCCTGACGAACAAGACCTGGACGGACGCCTACCGCGGGGCGGGGCGGCCGGAGGCGACCTTCGCGATCGAGCGGATCATGGACGAGCTCGCTGCCGAGCTGGACATGGACCCGCTCGAGGTGCGCGAGAAGAACTGGATCAAGCACGAGGAGTTCCCCTTCACCACGGTCGCCGGGATGGAGTACGACTCGGGCAACTACGAGGCCGCCACGTCCCGCGCGAAGGAGCTCTTCGACTACGACGGCCTCCGTCGCGAGCAGGCCGAGCGGCGTGAGCGCCGGGACCCTGTGCAGCTCGGCATCGGGGTCTCGACCTTCACCGAGATGTGCGGACTCGCACCGTCCCGGGTCCTCGGCTCGCTCGACTACGGCGCGGGCGGGTGGGAGCACGCGTCGGTCCGGATGCTGCCGACCGGCAAGGTCGAGGTCCTCACCGGCACGTCGCCCCACGGCCAGGGCCACGAGACGGCGTGGAGCCAGATCGTCGCCGACCGGCTCGGGGTCCCGTTCGAGGACATCGAGGTCCTCCACGGCGACACCCAGATCGCGCACAAGGGCCTCGACACCTACGGCTCGCGGTCCCTCGTCGTCGGCGGAGAGGCGGTGGTCCGGGCGGCCGACAAGGTCATCGAGAAGGCGAAGCCGGTCGCTGCCCACCTGCTCGAGGCCAGCACCGACGACCTCGAGTTCGCCGCGGGCCGCTTCACCGTCAAGGGCACAGACAAGGGGCTGACGATCCAGGAGATCGCCCTCGCCTCCTTCGCGGCGCACAACCTGCCCGACGGCATCGAGCCCGGTCTGGATTCGGACGCGACGTTCGACCCGGTCAACTTCTCGTTCCCGCACGGCACCCACCTCTGCGCCATGGAGATCGACACCGAGACGGGTGAGGCGCGAATGCGCACGTACGTCTGCGTCGACGACGTCGGGGTCATCGTCAACCCGCTGCTCGTCGAGGGCCAGATCCACGGCGGGCTCGTCCAGGGCATCGCCCAGGCGCTGTGGGAGGGGGCCACCTACGACGAGCAGGGCACCCTCGTGACCGGGTCGTTCGTCGACTACACCCTCCCCACGGCGGCCGACACGATCAGCTTCATCACCGAGAACACCACGTCCCCCTCGACGACGAACTCCTTGGGCACCAAGGGAGTCGGCGAGGCCGGCACGATCGCCTCGACGCCAGCCGTGGTCAACGCGATCGTCGACGCGCTCCGCCCGATGGGGATCCACGACGTCGAGATGCCGTGCACGCCCGAGCGCGTCTGGCGTGCCATCCAGAACGCCTCGCGCGGGTCGGTCGACGACACGCAGCGCGACACGGCACCGCACTTCGGCGCCGACCAGCCCAACCAAGACTCGTCCACG
>NZ_JBQCCV010000067.1:0-2156 GCF_051961875.1 Intrasporangium sp.
GCCGCGCGGGCGGGGCTCCCGTTCGTGTGGGGGCCGACCGGCGTTTTATAATGTCGTTCGTACCGGATCGCACAGGGCGAACAGCGAGATCGATGCAGGGATCGACTCCAAGACACCACGCATTTCCGGCATGAATCCCCACCTCCGTTCGTTGTGCTGATGCATGCCCCGATCCAGGGGTCCCGGTCTCACGACGACGCAGCGACGAAAGGCGATCTTGTCCGTGCCCAAGGCGACATCATCCGGAACACCCACGACCTTGCCCAAGGTGTTCCAGCACGCTCCTATCCAGCAGCTGCTCGCGAAGGGCAAGGCGAGCGGGAGCGTCACTGGAGAGGACGTCCTGCAGGCCCAGACGGAGGCGGGTCTCGACCCGCGCCAGATGAAGCCCGTCCTCACAACGCTTGAGAACCATGGGATCGACGTGGTCGTGACAGCCGCGCCGACGAGTTCGACAAAGACCCGCACCGGGACCAAGGGAGGCAGCGTGGCCACTCGTAAGACGACCGCGACGGCGACGAAGAAGGCCGCCGCGAAGGACGGAGCAGACGGCTCGTCAGAGCCGAGCGGGGAGGGCGCGACCGCGGCGAAGGGCAGCGGGTCGTCGTCCGCGACGAAGTCCGCGCCGGCGAAGAAGGCCGCGGCCAAGAAGGCGCCGGCCAAGAAGGCCGCGACGAACGACGAGCTGTCGAAGGCGGCCGCCAAGAAGGCACCGGCGAAGAAGGCCGGGGCGACGAAGGCCGCAGCCAAGAAGGCGACGAAGGCGACCGGGGCGACGGGTGCCGACGCGGCCGACGAGGAGCTCGAGGACGACGCCGAGCCCGAGGAGGCTGACCCCAGCGAGCTCGAGGACGTCGACGTCGCGGACGAGGACGAGACCGACGAGGACGCCGACGAGACCGCGGGCGACGAGGAAGGCGCCGGGGAGGATGCCGGCGAGGGGTCGGCCCCGGGCAAGGCCAAGGGCGAGGAGTCCGAGGAGGCGGAGGAGTCCGGCTTCGTCATCCGTGACGACGACGAGGACGACGCGCCGGCGCAGCAGGTCGTGACCGCTGGCGCGACAGCCGACCCGGTCAAGGACTACCTCAAGCAGATCGGCAAGGTCGCGCTGCTCAACGCCGAGCAGGAGGTCGAGCTCGCCAAGCGGATCGAGGCCGGCCTGTTCGCCGAGGAGAAGCTCAACTCCGGCGACAAGATCGAGATGAAGCTCAAGCGCGAGCTGTGGTGGATCGCCCAGGACGGCAAGAAGGCGAAGAACCACCTGCTCGAGGCGAACCTGCGTCTCGTCGTGTCGCTCGCGAAGCGCTACACCGGTCGCGGCATGCTCTTCCTCGACCTCATCCAGGAAGGCAACCTCGGCCTGATCCGGGCGGTCGAGAAGTTCGACTACACCAAGGGCTACAAGTTCTCGACGTACGCGACGTGGTGGATCCGGCAGGCGATCACCCGCGCGATGGCCGACCAGGCGCGCACGATCCGCATCCCGGTCCACATGGTCGAGGTCATCAACAAGCTGGCCCGTGTGCAGCGCCAGATGCTCCAAGACCTGGGCCGAGAGCCCACCCCGGAGGAGCTGGCCAAGGAGCTCGACATGACCCCGGAGAAGGTCGTCGAGGTCCAGAAGTACGGCCGCGAGCCGATCTCGCTGCACACCCCGCTCGGCGAGGACGGCGACAGCGAGTTCGGTGACCTCATCGAGGACTCCGAGGCCGTCGTGCCGGCCGATGCGGTGAGCTTCACGCTCCTGCAGGAGCAGCTGCACTCGGTGCTCGACACCCTGTCGGAGCGCGAGGCCGGGGTCGTCTCGATGCGTTTCGGTCTGACCGACGGCCAGCCGAAGACGCTCGACGAGATCGGCAAGGTCTACGGCGTGACGCGCGAGCGGATCCGGCAGATCGAGTCGAAGACGATGGCGAAGCTGCGCCACCCGTCGCGCTCGCAGTCGCTCCGCGACTACCTCGAGTAAGCGGGGCATGCCGCTCCGCAGGGCGCCGGCCGTCGCGATCGGCCGGGCCGTGCGGATCGCCGCCCGCCTCCGGACGCCCGGGGGCGGGTCGGCCGTCCCCGGCCTCGTCGTCAACCGGGTCGCGCCGGGATTCCTCGGTTCCGTGCTGTCCTCGTTCCCGGAGGGGCTGGTCGTGGTCTCCGGCTCCGCC
>NZ_JBQCCV010000068.1:0-3630 GCF_051961875.1 Intrasporangium sp.
GCGGCGGCGGTGGGTCCTCGGGCTTCTCCTCACTCGGGGCCGATGCGGGGTCGGTCGGAGTCATACCAATCCACTACCCACCCTCCGACGCCGCGTCCTCGCTCACCAGTGGCTGCGGCTGGCGAAGGCGGCTGCGCTCGCACCGGGCACCGACGGCGCACTCCCGACCTGCGTGACAGATCTCGCCAGGGGCGCCATCGATGAGTCGCTCGCGCCGCCCGCCAACGCCCGCTCTCCGGTGTGGACGGGTGACCCGGCATACCTGCTAGTCGTGGTCCTCCGGGCCGGCGGCCGCGGTCCACCACGGCTGGGTGAAGCGCTCGGCCACCGACGACGGGTCCTCGGTGGAGAGGTCCACGCGCTCGCCGACTCTGGGGGCGATGACGGGCACGTCAGCCGCGCGGGCGGCGTGGAGGGTGCGACGGATCGGCTCGCTCCACCAGTGCATCGCGAGGTTGAAGGTCGCCCAGTGGACAGGCAGCATGACCGAGCGCCGAGCCGCGGTGAGGGTGGTCCGTGCGGTGTCGCTCCGGATGCCCTCCTCGTGCGCTCCGCCCGGGGTGTCGATGCGCTGGTCGCCGGGCAGGAACTCGTCGGCGGTGCCGGCCTCGTCGGCGACACGGGCGGAGGCGTCGGCACCGATCCGGTTCACGTCGCGGTGGGCCGCGACGGCCTGCTCGGGGTCCATGTGGATGTCGGGCCAGAAGGCGTCGTAGGCGCCGACAGGCACGAGGGTCAGGTCGAAAGGCCCGAGGTCGGCACCGATGCGAGCGAACCGCTTCGACGTGCCGGAGTCCCCGGCGAACCAGGCGCTGTGCCTGGGTCCGTGGAAGGCCCAGCCGGCGAAGAGCGAGACGCTCTCGACGATGCCACGCCCCGAGTTGTGCCGGGCCTCGGTGCAAGTCAGCCGGATGCCGGCGACGTCGGTCGCCTCCCGCCAGTCGAGGGCGCAGATCCTCTCGGGGGCGACACCCCAGGCGAGCAGGTGCAGGTCGACGCCGAGCGGCACGACGTAGTGCGGCTTCTGAGTGCGCTCGAGCCTGACGACGGAGTCGAAGTCGAGGTGGTCGTAGTGGTCGTGCGAGATGACAACCGCATCGAGCGGGGGCAGGTCCTCGATCTCGCCGGGCACCGGGTGCATCCGTTTGGGCCCGCGCCCCCGGACGGGAGACACCCGCTCGCCGAAGACGGGATCGAGGAGGAACCGGTGCCCGTCGAGCTCGAGCAGCGTCGTCGCGTGGCCGTACCAGGTGACGGCGAGCTCGGCCGCCTGCTCGGGCAGGTCGGGCTTGACGATCGGGATCTCACCGACGGCGCGTCCCCGCTTGTGGACCCGGATCGCGGCGAGGGCGGCGCTCGTCTGCACCCTGACCCGCGGCCGGAGTGAGGGTTCCGCGCCCCGGAACCGGCCGTCACGGAAGTTCGGCGAGTGCTGGACGTGCGCGACGATCGCGCTAGGGGAGGCGCCCATCCGGATGAAGACTCCGATGAGCTGGCGGGCCCGGGCCCGGGAGCTGAGCGTGGCGACGGCACGGGAGAGGGTGCGCGCCAGGGGGCGCTCCGAGGTGGCGAGACTCCGCATGGGTCTCATCTTCGCCGAACCCGCCGACGGGCACGGCAGCACCCGCCGCAACCACCGCATCTGCCTGGCGGCCCGGTCCGGGCAAGGGGACGGTCGATGCCTCAGGGACAGCGCGATGGCGCGCGGTGGTGTCGCTCGGGATGTGAAGTGATGTCAGAGTGGTGTTGACATGACACCATCATGACGTCATGATGGTGCACATGGACATCACCGAGTACGTCGACAGCCTCCGCAAGGACCTCGTCCAGGCGGCGCGAGCGATGGGGCCGGAGATCGAGCAGGCGGCCGAGCGGCTGTCCTTCGCGCTGGACTCGTCGGCGCGGCTCGCGCTGATGGATGCCCTCTCCCACGCGGCCGCCGAGATCACGAACGAGCTCGACGGCACGTCCGTCGAGGTGCGACTGCAGGGCCGCGAGCCGGTCTTCGTGGTCGTCCGCAGCACCCCCGCCCCGACCGAGCCGATCCCGACGGCCGACGACGCCGGCGACGACGACGGCGAGACCGTGCGGATCACGCTGCGGCTCCCGGAGTCGCTCAAGACCAAGGCCGAGGAGCTCGCCTCCGGCCGGGGCCAGTCGCTCAACACCTGGCTCGTCAGCGCGGTCCGCGCCGCGACGGCGCCCGGGCTCACGATCAACGTCGGGCCGTTCGGCGCCGGCATCCCCAACCCGTCCGGCCCCGGGCGGGGTCGCACCAACAAGCGCGTCCAGGGCTGGGTCCGCTGACCCCCGGCCACCAGCACAAGGAGACCACCATGGAGCACACCTTCACGACCCCCGGCCCGATCCGCCTGCGGATGGAGCTCCTCGCGGGCGACATCACCATCACGGCGACCGAGACGGACACGACCACCGTCCAGCTGACTCCGCGCGGGCGGGGCGGCGAGGAGCTGGCCGAGCGGTTCACCATCGAGCAGCGTGGCGACGAGGTCGTCGTCCTCGCCCCCAAGATGCGCGACGCCATCTTCAGCTTCGGCAAGGGATCCGTCGACGTCGAGGTGAGCTTGCCGCAGCGCAGTGTCCTCGACGCGAGGACGGGCTCGGGCGACATCGATGTCACGGGTCTCATGGACCGAGCCCGCGCCGCGACCGGCTCCGGTGACGTCACCCTCGACGAGTTCAATGGCGGCGAGCTCAAGTCCGGTTCGGGCGACATCTCGGCCCGCGTGGTGCGCGGCGACCTCACCCTCAAGACCGGCTCCGGTGACATCGAGCTCGACACGATGAGCGCCCGGGTCGAGCTGATCTCCGGGTCCGGCGACGTCACGGTCCGCCGTGCCGAGGGCCCGCTCCGCGCCAAGACCGGCTCCGGCGACCTCGTCGTGGTCGCCTCGTCGGCGGACCTCGACCTCATGACCGGCACCGGTGACGTCAAGCTCGTCGCCGTCCACGCCGGCGAGATCCGGGCCAAGACCGGCACCGGCGACGTCGTCGCCGCCATCGCCCACGGGGTGGCCACCTACCTCGACCTCAACACCGTCACCGGCGACGTCGAGGTCGACCTTGACGAGGCCAGCGGCCCCGACGGCGCCGAGTCCACCGCGTCGCTCCACGTCCAGTCCGGCAGCGGCGACATCCACGTCAAGAGAGCGCAGGTTCGCCTGTCATGAACACGTCCACAATGGTCCCCTTCCCCGACGCCCTCGCCCACCAGCTGATCGCAGAGCGCACGGCTGAGCGGACCCGCCGCTACCCGGTGCGGCGCCACAGCCGCACGGCGCACCTGCTGCGCCGCCTCGCGCAGCACTTCGACCCCGTGCCCGAGGTCCGCACCCCCGCCCCGCGACCGGTCCATGTCGACCGCAACGCCCGCCAGCCCCGCCCGTGGACCGCAGTGAGGCGCGGGCCGCACGCAAGCCGGCACTGACGAGAGCAAGCTGAACAACCCCGACCGCCTCCAGACCCCTCCCCAGCGGCGGGGGCGTGCGCCCCCCGCGCCACGCCCCCCGTCCCACGCCCGCCGGCCTGCGGTGGGGGTGAAGAATGGGCGGCGTGTTCGTGGCCCACTTCAAAGCCCAGGGGGACGCCGCCGGGCGGCCGGTGGGCGAG
>NZ_JBQCCV010000069.1:0-7929 GCF_051961875.1 Intrasporangium sp.
TCCATCTCGACCAGCTCGAGGATCTCCTCGTCGTCAACCATGTCGGCCTTGTTGAGCGCCACGACGATGTAGGGAACGCCGACCTGGCGGGCCAGGAGGACGTGCTCCTTCGTCTGCGGCATCGGGCCATCGGTGGCGGCGACCACGAGGATCGCGCCGTCCATCTGAGCCGCACCCGTGATCATGTTCTTGACGTAGTCAGCGTGACCGGGGCAGTCGACGTGAGCGTAGTGACGCTTCTCCGTCTGGTACTCGATGTGCGCGATGGAGATGGTGATACCGCGCTGACGCTCCTCAGGAGCCTTGTCGATGTCCTCGAACGCGAACTGCGGGTTGAGTTCCGGGTACTTGTCGTGCAGAACCTTGGAGATCGCAGCCGTCAGCGTCGTCTTGCCGTGGTCGATGTGACCAATCGTGCCGATGTTGACGTGCGGCTTGGTCCGCTCGAACTTTGCCTTCGCCACTGTGGTGTCCTCCTAGGACTTTCTTGTTCTACGCCGTACGACCAGGGCAGGACGTGGCGCGATGGGGTTGGATTTTCGTTGAATCCCGCAGCAGAGCCTAGCGGGATTTCCCGAGGTCACTCGCCGCGGGTCTTCTTGATGATCTCCTCGGCGACAGCCTTGGGGACCTCGTTGTAGGAGTCGAACTCCATCGAGAAGCTCGCGCGGCCCTGCGTCTTGGAACGCAGGTCACCGACGTAGCCGAACATCTCGGACAGCGGAACGAGGGCCTTGACGACCTTGGCGCCGCTGATGTCCTCCATGCCCTGGATCTGGCCACGGCGGGAGTTGATGTCGCCGATGACGTCGCCCATGTAGTCCTCGGGCGTACGGACCTCGACGGCCATCATCGGCTCGAGCAGGACCGGGTTCGCCTTCTTGACGGCCTCCTTGAGGACCATCGAGCCGGCGATCTTGAAGGCCATCTCAGACGAGTCGACGTCGTGGTAGGCACCGTCGACGAGGGTCGCCTTGATGCCGACGAGCGGGTAGCCCGCGAGCACGCCGTACTGCATCGCGTCCTGGATGCCCGCGTCGACCGAGGGGATGTACTCCTTCGGCACACGGCCACCCGTGACGGCGTTGACGAACTCGTAGAGCTCGCCGCTCTCGGTGTCGGTCAGCGGCTCGATGGTCACCTGGACCTTCGCGAACTGGCCGGAACCACCCGTCTGCTTCTTGTGGGTGTAGTCGTACTTCTCGACCGCCTTGCGGATCGTCTCGCGGTAGGCGACCTGCGGCTTGCCGACGTTGGCCTCGACCTTGAACTCGCGCTTCATCCGGTCGATGAGGATGTCGAGGTGCAGCTCGCCCATCCCGGCGATGATCGTCTGGCCGGTCTCCTCGTCGAGGTGGACCTGGAAGGTCGGGTCCTCGGCGGAGAGCTTCTGGATGGCGGTGGAGAGCTTCTCCTGGTCACCCTTGGTCTTCGGCTCGATCGCGACCTCGATGACCGGCTCCGGGAACGTCATCGACTCGAGGACGATCGGGTCGGCCATGTCGGAGAGCGTGTCGCCGGTGGTCGTGTCCTTGAGGCCGATGGCCGCGTAGATGTGGCCGGCGAGGGCCTCCTCGACCGGGTTCTCCTTGTTGGCGTGCATCTGGAAGAGCTTGCCGATGCGCTCCTTCTTGCCCTTGGTCGAGTTCAGCACCTGGCTGCCTGCGGCAACCCGGCCCGAGTAGACCCGGATGAAGGTGAGCGTGCCGAAGAACGGGTGCGCGGCGACCTTGAAGGCGAGCGCGGAGAACGGCTCGTCCTTGCTCGGGTGACGCTCGATCTCGACGTCCTCGTGGCCCGGCTTGTGGCCGATCATCGCCGGAACGTCGACGGGCGCCGGCAGGTAGTCGACGACAGCGTCAAGCATCGGCTGGACACCGCGGTTCTTGAAGGCGGAGCCGCAGAGCACCGGGTAGAGCTGCGAGGTGACCGTGAGCTTGCGGATGCCGGCCTTGAGCTCCTCGATCGTGAGGTCCTCGCCGCCGAGGTACTTCTCCATGAGGTCGTCGTCGGACTCGGCGACGCGCTCGACGAGGGCCTGGCGGTACTCCTCGGCACGGGCCTGCAGGTCCGCCGGGATCTCCTGGATCTCGTACTTGGCGCCCATCGTCACGTCACCCTTGGCGTCGCCCGGCCAGACCAGGGCGCGCATGTAGAGCAGGTCGACGACACCGATGAAGTCGCTCTCGGCACCGATCGGCAGCTGGAGCACGAGCGGCTCCGCGCCGAGGCGGTCCTTGATGGTCTGCACGGTGAAGTAGAAGTCGGCGCCGAGCTTGTCCATCTTGTTGACGAAGGCGATGCGCGGCACGTCGTACTTGTCCGCCTGGCGCCACACCGTCTCGGACTGGGGCTCGACACCCTCCTTGCCGTCGAAGACGGCGACCGCGCCGTCGAGGACGCGCAGGGACCGCTCGACCTCGACGGTGAAGTCGACGTGGCCGGGCGTGTCGATGATGTTGATCTGGGTGCCGTTCCAGAAGGAGGTCACCGCGGCGGAGGTGATGGTGATGCCGCGCTCCTTCTCCTGCTCCATCCAGTCAGTCGTCGACGCACCGTCGTGCGTCTCACCCATCTTCCGGTTCACACCGGTGTAGAAGAGGATGCGCTCAGTCGTCGTCGTCTTGCCGGCGTCGATGTGCGCCATGATGCCGATGTTGCGGACCTTGTTGAGGTCCGTCAGGACGTCGAGTGCCACGTTCGTTATCTCATCTCATCGTTGGAAAATCAGGGGCGAGCCGGTGCGCGAGGCGGGCTCCATCAGATGAACGTATGCCGTCCACCGGACCTTCCCGGCCCCGCGCGGAGTCCGCGCGGGGCAGGGAGCGAGCTCAGCGGCATACGGCCCGGGGTGCTGTCACCAGCGGTAGTGCGCGAAGGCCTTGTTCGACTCGGCCATCTTGTGGGTGTCCTCGCGACGCTTGACCGCGGCGCCGAGGCCGTTGGACGCGTCGAGGATCTCGTTCATGAGGCGCTCGGTCATCGTCTTCTCGCGACGCTGACGCGAGTAGCCGACCAGCCAGCGCAGGGCCAGCGTCGTGGAGCGGCCCGGCTTGACCTCGATCGGCACCTGGTAGGTCGCACCACCGACGCGGCGGGACTTGACCTCCATGGCGGGCTTGACGTTGTCGAGCGCGCGCTTCAGGGTCTGCACCGGGTCCGTGCCGGTCTTGCCGCGGACGCCCTCGAGGGCGCCGTAGACGATGCGCTCGGCGATCGACTTCTTGCCGTCGAGGAGGATCTTGTTGACGAGCTGCGTGACGAGCGGGCTGGAGTAGACCGGGTCGACGACGAGCGCGCGCTTCGGGGCGGGTCCCTTACGAGGCATCAGGCCTTCTCCTTCTTCGCGCCGTAGCGGCTGCGGGCCTGCTTGCGGCCCTTGACGCCCTGCGTGTCGAGCGTGCCGCGGATGATCTTGTAGCGGACACCGGGAAGGTCCTTCACACGGCCGCCACGCACGAGCACGATCGAGTGCTCCTGCAGGTTGTGGCCGACGCCCGGGATGTAGGCCGTGACCTCGATGCCGCTCGAGAGGCGCACGCGGGCGACCTTGCGGAGGGCAGAGTTCGGCTTCTTCGGGGTGGTCGTGTAGACGCGGGTGCAGACACCGCGGCGCTGGGGCGAGCCCTTCAGCGCCGGCGTCTTGGCCTTGCCGGCCTTGTCCTGGCGGCCCTTACGGACCAGCTGGTTGATGGTAGGCAACCTGGTTACTCCATAACGTTGCTGTTGTCTGCCGGCCCGCGGCGCGAGGCTCTGGACCGACTCCTTGTCTGTTCGCGCCCGGCCCCCGAGGTCGGGAGTGTCGGACGCGGTGCTCCCCCCTGCACTCCCCATTCGTGACCGATCAGTCGTGATCGTCCAGTCGTGGATTGCCCGGCGGAAGGTTTGCTCTGGCAACTCAGTGATGATCCGCGTACGGTCGCCCCCAAGGACCACCTCGCGTCAGGGCACCGGAGCCGTCATCGCGCGTGAACGGAGCATGCCCGTAGGCATGCCTCAGACACAGTGTTCAAGCGTACCGGCGCGCCCCGGTGCGCACCAAATCGTCCCCGCTCGTCGCCCGGCCAGTGAGGTAGGCCGCCTACCCCGCTCCCCCGGGAACGTGACCTGCCGCTTGGCCCTCAGCCGAGCCTTCTGGCTGACCTCCTCGGCGCTCCGGGCCTCGCTCGTACCTCGCTCGTGTCCTCACGCTCTCGTCGGTCAGCCGAGCCGCCAGTCTCCGGCATACATGTGCAGCACCGGCACCCCGAGGGTCTCCCGCGCACGGGAGGCCCAGTCGGTGTGGAAGGTGTCCTGGATGGCGAGCGGCTCGGTGACCACGACGAGCTCGGACGCCTTGAGCCGGCTCACCTCGTCCTCGACGGCCGGCATGGGGTCGTCGGCGGTGACCTCGCCCGTGGCCGACGCGCCAGCCGCCTCGAACTCGGCCAGGCTGGTGCGCAGGGCGCTGTCGGCGTCGGCGACGGCTTCGTCGCGGTCGACCGGCGTGAGCGCCTCTAGTGCCTCCCGCATCTCGAGAAGGCTGAGGTGGTTGAGCAGCGAGACCAGGACGTTGCGCTCGGTGTCCGCGGGCACGAGGACCCGGTAGGTCGCGGGCTCGTCCTCGTGGAGCGCCACGATCTTCTTGACGTCGACCGGCTTCAGCGCCTCCTCGGTGAGGATGACGACGGTGCGCGGGGCCGGCTCGCTGGGTGCGGACGAGGGCTCCGGAGCAGGCTGCGTGGTGGCGTCGGTCATGCCAGAAACACTAACCCGAGCAGGCGGCGGCGCACCTCACCGCCCGGTCGAGGGGGACTCTGTGACCGCTCGACGGGAATTTTGTGACCGGTCGCCGGGGTATGGAAAGGCCGCTGGGCTGGGACTGCGCGTGGTGCGCTGTCCCAGCCCAGCGGCATACGGACTATCCGGTCAGCTGGTCAGAGCTGGTCCAGACCGAGCTCGTGGTCGTCGAGGCGGATCGCCTCGCCGGAGCCCGTGCCGAAACCGGCGTAGTCGTAGGCGTCGTAGTTCGGCAGGGAGTACATCGCCGCCTTGGCCTCCTCGGTCGGCTCCACCGTGGTGTTCCGGTAGCGGGGCAGGCCCGTGCCGGCGGGGATGAGCTTGCCGAGGATGACGTTCTCCTTGAGGCCGAGCAGCGGGTCGGACTTCGCCTCCATGGCGGCCTGCGTGAGGACACGCGTGGTCTCCTGGAAGGACGCGGCCGACAGCCACGACTCGGTCGCGAGCGACGCCTTGGTGATACCCATGAGCTCGGGACGCCCGGCAGCCGGACGGCCACCCTCGGCCATCACCTTGCGGTTCTCCTCCTCGAAGCGGCCACGCTCGGCGAGCTCGCCCGGGAGCAGGTCCGCGTCGCCGGCCTCGATGATCGTCACGCGCCGCAGCATCTGGCGCACGATGACCTCGATGTGCTTGTCGTGGATCGACACACCCTGCTGGCGGTAGACGTGCTGGACCTCGTCCACGAGGTGCTTCTGCGCGGCCCGCGGGCCGAGGATCCGCAGCACCTGCTTCGGGTCGATGGCACCCTGCACCATCTGGGTGCCGACCTCGACGTGGTCGCCGTCCTGGACCAGCAGGCGCGAGCGCTTGCTGACCGGGTAGGCGTGCTGGTCCGAACCGTCGTCCGGGATGAGCACGATCCGGCGGGCCTTGTCGGTGTCCTCGATCTCGATGCGGCCGCTCGCCTCGGCGATCGGCGCGACGCCCTTCGGCGTGCGGGCCTCGAAGAGCTCGACGACACGCGGGAGACCCTGCGTGATGTCGTCCGCGGCCGCGGCGCCACCGGTGTGGAACGTCCGCATCGTCAGCTGCGTGCCGGGCTCACCGATCGACTGCGCCGCGATGATGCCGACGGCCTCACCGATGTCGACGAGCTTGCCGGTCGCGAGCGAGCGGCCGTAGCACTTCGCACACGTGCCGACGCGGCTGTCACAGGTCAGGACCGAGCGGACCCGGACCTGGTCGATGCCGGCGGCGTAGAGCTGGTTGATGACGACGTCACCGAGGTCGATGCCCGCCTCGGCGAGGACGGTGCCGTCCTCCGCCGTGACGTCCTCCGCCAGCGTGCGTGCGTAGACCGAGGCCTCGACGATGTCACTCAGCGTGCGCGTCCCCGTCAGCTCGTTGATCTTCGCGATCGGCAGGACCAGGCCCCGCTCCGTGCCACAGTCGTCCTCACGGATGATGACGTCCTGGGACACGTCGACCAGTCGACGCGTGAGGTAGCCGGAGTCCGCGGTACGAAGCGCGGTGTCGGCCAGACCCTTGCGGGCACCGTGCGTCGAGATGAAGAACTCGAGCACCGACAGGCCCTCACGGAAGTTCGACTTGATCGGGCGCGGGATGATCTCGCCCTTCGGGTTGGCCATGAGGCCACGCATACCGGCGATCTGGCGGATCTGGAACCAGTTACCACCCGCACCCGAGCTGACCATCCGGTAGATCGGGTTGGTCCGGGCGAAGTTGGTCTCCATCTCCTTGGCGACCTGGTTGGACGCCTGCGTCCAGATCTCGACGAGCTCCTGACGGCGCTCGTCATCGGTGATCAGACCACGCTCGTACTGGGTCTGGACCTTGGCGTCCTTGGCCTCGTACGACTCGAGGATGTCGGTCTTGTTGCCCGGCAGGGTGACGTCACCGATGGCGACGGTGCAGCCGGACCGGGTCGACCAGTAGAAACCGGCCTCCTTGAGGGCGTCGAGGGACGCCGCGACCTGGACCTTCGAGTAGCGCTCGGCGAGGTCGTTGACGATCCGCGAGAGGCGCTTGCGGTCGACCGGCTCGTTGATGAACGGGTAGTCGACCGGCAGCGTGACGTTGAAGATCACGCGGCCGAGCGTCGTCTCGGCGACGATCGACGGGACGAGCCCGTCCTCACCCGGCGCCACACCCTCGGCCAGCTCGAACCCGGCCGGCGGCACGACGTCGCGCAGCCGAACCTTGATGAGCGACCCGAGCTGGATCTCACCGCGGTCGAAGGCCATCCGAGCCTCCGCCGGCGACGAGAACGCTCGGCCGGCACCCAGACCGCCACCGTCGACGGCGTCGGTCAGGTGGAAGATCCCCGTGATCATGTCCTGCGTCGGCATCGTCACCGGCCGGCCGTCGGCCGGCTTGAGGATGTTGTTCGACGACAGCATGAGGATGCGGGCCTCGGCCTGGGCCTCGGCCGACAGCGGCACGTGGACGGCCATCTGGTCACCGTCGAAGTCGGCGTTGAACGCCGAGCAGACGAGCGGGTGGATCTGGATGGCCTTGCCCTCGACGAGCTGCGGCTCGAAGGCCTGGATGCCCAGTCGGTGCAGCGTGGGCGCACGGTTGAGCAGCACCGGGTGCTCGGTGATGACCTCTTCGAGGACGTCCCACACGACCGGCTTGGACCGCTCGACCATCCGCTTGGCCGACTTGATGTTCTGGGCGTGGTCGAGGTCGACCACCCGCTTCATGACGAACGGCTTGAACAGCTCGAGGGCCATCTGCTTCGGCAGGCCGCACTGGTGCAGCTTCAGCTGCGGGCCGACGACGATGACCGAACGGCCGGAGTAGTCGACGCGCTTGCCGAGCAGGTTCTGCCGGAAGCGGCCCTGCTTGCCCTTGAGCATGTCGGACAGCGACTTGAGCGGCCGGTTGCCCGGGCCCGTCACCGGGCGACCACGGCGACCGTTGTCGAACAGCGAGTCGACGGCCTCCTGGAGCATCCGCTTCTCGTTGTTGACGATGATCTCGGGCGCGCCGAGGTCGAGCAGCCGCTTGAGGCGGTTGTTGCGGTTGATGACGCGGCGGTAGAGGTCGTTGAGGTCCGACGTCGCGAACCGGCCACCGTCGAGCTGCACCATCGGGCGCAGGTCCGGCGGGATGACCGGGATGCAGTCGAGGACCATGCCGGTCGGGCTGTTGGTCGTCGTCTGGAAGGCGGACACGACCTTG
>NZ_JBQCCV010000070.1:0-11531 GCF_051961875.1 Intrasporangium sp.
CTCCTCGATCTCGGGCACCTCACCGGCCGCGAGCCGCTTGGCCGCGTCCTCGTGCAGCGAGCTCTTGTACGTCGCCCGGGCGTTCGCGTCGCTCTCGGACACCGCGTCGTAGCACTCGGCGAGGTCGGGCACGAGGTCGCGCAGCAGCCGCAGCCGCGCGTAGAGCAGCTGTGCGCCGACGTTCGCGAGGTGGGTGTTCCACACGTCGAGGGTGTGGAGCGCTGCCTCGCGGGCTTCCGCCGTGCTCGGCTCGCCCGCCCGAGGGGTATGCCGCCCGGCCCCCTTCCCCGTGCGGGTGCGGAAGAGCGGGGCGGCCTGCTTGAGCAGCGCCCCGCGCTGCTTGACGATCTTGTCGTAGTCGGAGCGGACGCCGGACCAGCGGGGCTGGCGCTGGACGAGCAGCTCGTCGAGGAAGCGGCGCCGCTCGGACGGGTCGCCCTTGACGAGGGCGAGGTCCTCGGGGGCGAAGAGCACGGTGCGGACCGTGCCGAGGACATCCCGCGGACGTGCCACCGGGGACTTGCCGAGCCGGGCCCGGTTCGCGCGGCCCGGGGTGATCTCGAGCTCAACCATCGTCTCGCGGGCATCCCGGACGACGGCGCCGCGAACGATCGCCTGGGTCGCCCCGAACCGGACGAGCGGCTGGTCGGTCGCGACCCGGTGCGAGCCGAGTGTCGCGAGGTAACCGATCGCCTCGACGAGGTTGGTCTTGCCCTGGCCGTTGCGCCCGACGAGCGTCGTCACCCCGGGCGTGAGGGCGAGCTCGGCGCTGGGGTAGCTGCGGAAGTCCTTGAGGGTCAGATGACGGACGTGCACGACCCTCTTGCTAGTCCTTCTGCCCCGTCGACGACGGTTCGGTGGCCGCCGGCTGCGAGGCGTGCCGCGGGGCGGGCGGACGCTCGGCGTCGGCCTTCTGGCCGATCCCCTTGACCGCGACCTGCTGGGCCCGCGAGCTCGGCTGGTCGCCATGCTTGAGCGCGTTGCCCTCCTCGACCGTCATGACCTCGTGGCCGCCGAACTCGCCACGCAGCGCGGCGACGGCCTGCATCGTCGGGGAGGTCTGCTGCCGCGAGGCGTAGCGGGCGAAGAGCGAGGCCGAGATGACCGGCATGGGCACCTCGAGCGCGACCGCCTCCTCGACGGTCCACTTCCCCTCGCCCGAGTCGACCGTGTAGTCCGAGACGCCCTCGAGGTTCGGGTTCTTCGACAGGGCGTCGGACATCAGGTCGAGCAGCCAGGACCGCACGACGGTGCCGCGGCTCCACGCCTTGAACGCGCCCGGCACGTCCTTGACGATGTCCTTGCGCATGAGCAGCTCGTAGCCCTCGGCGTAGGCCTGCATGAGGCCGTACTCGATGCCGTTGTGGACCATCTTGGTGTAGTGGCCGGCGCCGACCTCGCCCGCGTGGACGAAGCCCTCCTCGCGGGGGCCCTCGGGGCGCAGCGCGTCGAAGATCGGCATCGCGTGCTCCACCCAACGGTCCTCGCCGCCGACCATGAGGCCGTAGCCGTTCTTGAGGCCCCAGATGCCGCCGCTCACGCCGCAGTCGACGTAGCCGATCTCCTTCTCACCGAGGAGCTCGGCGTTGCGGAAGTCGTCGGTGAAGCGGGAGTTGCCACCGTCGATGATGAGGTCACCGGGGTCGAGCAGCTCGCCGAGCCGGTCGATCGTCTGCCGGGTCGGATCGCCGGCGGGAACCATGACCCAGACCGTGCGCGGCGCCGAAAGCGTCTGGACGAGGTCCTCGATGCTCGTCACGTCCGCCACGTCCGGGTTGTGGTCGTAGCCGACGACCTCGTGGCCCGCGCGGCGCAACCGCTCGCGCATGTTGCCGCCCATCTTGCCGAGACCGATGAGTCCGAGCTGCATTCGCCTGCCTTCCTACTGGTCCTGCTGAGATGGGCCCGGGGTGCCGCAGGGCAACCCGGCCGGGCTGGGAGGGTGCCTTCGAGGCTACGCCAGGTGAGCGGCATACGCCCCGGGCCGGCGGAGCCCGGGCTGGGACTCAGCTGGCGAAGCGGACCGGCATGAGCACGTAGCGGTAGCTCTGGTCGGACTCGCCGTCGGCCTCGGGCTGGCCGGTGAGGACTGCGGGACGGCTCGGCTGGGTGAAGGCGAGGCGGCTGAACGGGGTGCCGACCGCGTGGAGCCCGTCGAGCAGGAACTGCGGGTTGAAGGCGATCTGGATCTCGGGCCCGGTCAGCGTCGCCTCGACGGCCTCGGCGGCCTGGGCGTCGTCGCCGGTGCCCGCCTCGATGGCGACCTGGCCGTCGGTGAACCGCAGCAGGACCGGGGTGTTGCGCTCGGCGACGAGGGCGACCCGCTTGACGGCCTCCTCGAGGGCGGCCGTGTCGATGACCGCCTCGGTCTCGACGCTGGTCGGGAAGATCGAGGTGACCTTCGGGTACTCGCCGTCGAGCAGGCGGGTCGTCGTGCGGCGCTGGCCGGCCTCGAAGCCGATGAGGCCGTCACCGCCGGCGCCGAGCTCGAGCTCGATCGAGCCGGAGGCGCCGAGCGCCTTGGCCGTGTCGGAGAGCTGGCGGGCCGGGATCAGCGCGACGTGGTTGGCGTCGGAGGTGCCCGGGCTCCAGGTCAGCTCGCGCATCGCGAGCCGGTAGCGGTCGGTGGCGAGGAGTGTCATCTTGTCGCCGTCGATCTCCATCCGGACGCCGGTGAGGATCGGCAGGGTGTCGCCGCGGTCGGCCGCGATGGAGACCTGGGCCACGGCCTGGGTGAAGACGTCGCCGGCGATGGTGCCGCTCGCCTCAGGCGCGGACGGGAGGGTCGGGTAGTCCGACACGGGCATCTCGCGCAGGCTGAACCGCGAGGAACCACACACGACGTTGACCTTGCTGCCGTCGGTCGAGACGTCGATCGGCTTCCCCGGCAGGTTGCGGGAGATGTCGGCGAGGAGCCGGCCGAGGACCAGGACCTCACCGGACTCGGACACGTCGGCGGGGACGGTCACCTTGGCGGAGACCTCGTAGTCGAACGCCGAGAGGGTCAGGGTGCCCTCTTCGTCCGCCACGATGAGGACACCTGCGAGCACGGGCACGGGCGGGCGTGCCGGCAGACCTCGCGCCACCCACGTGACGGCGTCAGCCAGGACATCACGGTCTACCCGAAACTTCACGTCGCTCTCACTTCTCCACGAAGGACCATTGGGGCTCAGACACTAGTCGCCCACAAGCCCCTAGCACCACCGGATCGGGAGAGCGAGGACAAACCGGTCGTGTCGGGCGCTTTCCACCCTCGTTGTCGGGGCTCGCCCCTTGTTCTGGGGTCTCGTCATCGTCATCGGTGCTGTGGAAGATGTGGACGAGAAGCGCCGCTGCACGTCGCGGTGCGTGTCGCCGTGTGGACGAACCTGTGGATGGTCGAGCCCGTTCGACGAGAGGCTGTGGACAACCGTCGTTCATCCACAGGCGGGTGGCGCTTTCCGGTGGGGTTTTCACCACGTTCGGGCCGTTCTTCCACAGTTGTCCACAGGGCTTGTGGAAGAACAGGCTCGGCAGGCGTCTCGAGCCGCCGTCGCCGATGCCTCGCGGCTGGGGACGACATCTCCACAGAGTTTTCCACAGGCTGTGGAGGAATCCGTGGGGCACGTGCTCGATGCGTCGCCGGCCGTGCTCAGGGCCTCGAGCGCCGCGCTGTGGACAGTGTGTGGAGTCGGTGCGGCCGGCCTGTGCAGAGGTGTGCACAGGCATGAACGCCGGCGACGGGCACGACCCGGTGCGGCGGACCTGTGCACGACCGGCGACGAGGAGACGGAGGAGGTGTCGGACGAAGTGACGGACGAGGGCGACGAGGTGCGCGATGGGGTTGCACGGCGCGCCTCTGCGTTCCGCCAACAGGCCGAGAAGCAGCAGGGTCCGACGGTTGCAACCGTCGGACCCTGTGAGTGGTCGGTGTGTTGTGGGCGGCCCCGTCGGCCCCGGCGGCCTAGGGCCCCGTGTGGCCGTCAGTGGGACTGCTGGCGGATCCGGTTCGTCAGCTCGGTGACCTGGTTGTAGATGGCGCGCCGCTCACCCATCAGCTCGCGGATCTTGCGGTCGGCGTGCATGACCGTCGTGTGGTCTCGGCCGCCGAAGTGCTGGCCGATCTTGGGCAGCGACAGATCGGTCATCTCGCGGCACAGGTACATGGCGATCTGTCGGGCCGTCACGAGCTGCCGCGAGCGGGACGAGCCGCAGAGGTCGTCCAGGGTCACCGCGTAGTACTGCGCGGTGACCGCCATGATCGTCGCCGCGGTGACCTGGTTCGGGGTCTCGTTCGGCAGCACGTCCTTGAGGACGATCTCGGCCATGGCCCGGTCGATGGGCTGGCGGTTGAGGTTGCCGAAGGCGGTGACGCGGATGAGCGCGCCCTCGAGCTCGCGGATGTTCGTCGAGAAGTTGCTCGCGATGTACTCGAGCACCTCGTCGGGCACCGACATCCGCTCCTGGATCGCCTTCTTGCGAAGGATCGCGATCCGGGTCTCGAGGTCGGGGGGCTGGACGTCGGTCAGCAGCCCAGACTCGAACCGCGTGCGCATCCGATCCTCGAAGCCCGACAGCTCCTTGGGCGGCAGGTCACTGGTGATGACGATCTGCTTGTTCGCGTTGTGGAGCGTGTTGAACGTGTGGAAGAACTCCTCCTGGGTCTGGAGCTTGCCCTGGAGGAACTGGATGTCGTCGATGAGCAGGACGTCGACGCTGCGGTGCCGGGCCTGGAAGGCGCTGGCCTTGTCGTCGCGGATGCTGTTGATGAAGTCGTTGGTGAACTCTTCGGAGTTGACGTAGCGCACCTTGACGTTCGGGTACATCGTGCGGGCGTAGTGCCCGATCGCGTGAAGCAGGTGGGTCTTGCCCAGCCCGGACTCCCCGTAGATGAAGAGTGGGTTGTACGCCTTGGCCGGGGCCTCGGCGACCGCGACCGCCGCGGCGTGCGCGAAGCGGTTGCTCGCACCGATGACGAACGTGTCGAAGGTGTACTTGGGGTTGAGCCGGGTGTCGCTCGGTGTGGCCGGGTCGGGCCGGAGCCGCAGTGGCCCGCTCTCGCCGACCGAGGCCGGCTCGTCGAGGTCCGCGCCGTTGAGGTCCGGCGCGCTCGCGTCCAGGTCACGCAGCCGGTCGCCGCCGTTCTCGACGAGATGCAGGTGCGATCCGTCGCGCCGGCCGAACGTGTCGGTCGTGGTGTCCGGGCCGGGCGCCGGCTCGTCGACCAGCAGGCCGAGGTCCTGCTCGAGGGTCTCGTCGACGGAGACGGCGAGCTGGACGGGGTGCTCGAGATGGAGCGCGAGGGCGTTGGTGACGTGCTCGCGGACCCGGTTCTCGAGGAACTCCTTGGTGTAGGTGTTGGGGGCCCGGACCAGGGCCGTCTGGTCCAGCACACCGACGAGCTTGCACAGCCGGACGAAGGCGCGCTCTTGGTTCGGCAGCCCGACGCCGTCGAGCGTCGTCAACGTGAGCTGCCAGACCCGTCCATAATCAACGTCCTCGGCTGCCACCGTCACTGTCACCGTCCCTGACTAGCTGTTCCCCTGTCAGCGGGGCTGCACTGATGCATCGTGCCGCACCGCTCCCCGTTGTCCACACGGTTGTCCACAACTGTGCATAGCGAGTGCAGGGACCGTGAGAGTCGAAAACTTAACGTCTCCTGTAAGCCCCTGACAACTGCACCGAGCGAAAGATCAGCCGACCTCGGCGTGTCGCCTTGCGCTACACGCCGCTCTCCGGATGATAGAGCGTTTGATCTTCCAGGCAAGGACCGGCCGCGCTGGTTTGACCCTGCTTCTCCGGCTCCCGTATCGTGGAGCCAGCCTGTCGGCGACCTCTTTCGCATGCCCGTGGCCGGGATCCCCCCTCGGGGGCCTCGCCTCCATGGGCTTGCCGATTGGGGTCGCCGACCGCCCAACAGCCCTGTCCAACGGGTGGCCGCCGCATCATGCACCGCGGTTCGCCCGCGACCCACACGGAGTACCTCGTGAGCAAGCGCACGTTCCAGCCGAACAACCGTCGCCGGGCCAAGACGCACGGCTTCCGCCTGCGGATGCGCACCCGCGCCGGCCGCGCCATCCTCGCCGCCCGTCGCCGCAAGGGTCGCACCGAGCTGTCGGCCTGAGGTCGCGACGTGCTGCCGGCGCGTCACCGGCTCCGAGAGAGCGGGGAGTTCACGGCGGCAGTGCGTGGCCCTGGTGCCAGCAGAGCGGGCGGACGACTCCTCGTCGTGCATGCCAACCAGACCGATGCGCGTGCGGGCCTACCGCCGCGTGTCGGTTTTGTTGTGTCCAAGGCTGTCGGCAACGCCGTCGTCCGCAACCGGACCAAGCGCCGCCTGCGCGCCAGCGTCGCGACGCGGCTGAGCGGCATACCTGCCGGTCTGGACGTGGTCGTGCGCGCCAACCCATCCGCGGCGCAGGCGACGTACGTCGAGCTCGACTCTGCTCTTGAGCGACAGCTGGGCCGAGTGTGCGAGCAGGTGAGCACACGATGAACCGCATCCTGTCGGCCCCGCTCGTCCTGCTCGTCCGGCTCTACCAGCAGTTCATCTCGCCGCTCCGGCCCGCGACCTGCCGCTTCTACCCGAGCTGTTCCGCGTATGCGGTCACCGCCCTCACGCGGTTCGGCCCCCTCCGGGGTGGCTGGCTCGCGGCGCGGCGGCTCGGCCGGTGCAACCCGTGGAACCCGGGAGGCATCGACCACGTTCCGCGGACGTGGGAGGAACGCCACTCCGAGGAGCTGCATCAGGTCCGCACGACAGCCTGACCGCCCCGGCCGCCGTACGACATACTCAGCGGCGGTCCGATTGAACAAACCCGGTGAGGCCTCTCACCAGCTACCCGAGGACACACCCCCTTGATGGACTTCTTCCAGACCCTGCTCTACCCGATCAAGCTCGGTGAAGCATGGGTCATGTACGCCTGGCACTGGCTCTTCGACCTGATCGGCCTGCCGACCGGCTGGGCTTGGGCGATGTCCATCGTCGGCCTCACGGTCATCGTCCGGGTCCTGCTCATCCCGCTCTTCGTCAAGCAGATCCACTCCTCCCGGCGGATGCAGCTCATCCAGCCGGAGATGCAGAAGATCCAGAAGAAGTACAAGGGCAAGCGGGATCCGGAGTCCCAGCGTGCTCAGCAGCAGGAGATCATGGATCTCTACAAGCGGACCGGGACGAACCCGTTCGCGAGCTGTCTGCCGATCCTGATCCAGAGCCCGTTCTTCTTCGCGCTGTTCCAGCTGCTCAACAACCTCAAGGCGCAGTCCGAGGGGAGGATGGGCGCGATCGGGCCGATCACGCAGCAGATCGCGCACCAGATCGAGACGTCGCGCATCTTCGGCGCAAGCCTGTCGGACCACTTCCTCGGCTCGACGGTCACGAACACCAAGATCCTCACGGCCGTGCTCATCGTGCTCATGTCGGCGACGACGTTCACGACGCAGCACCAGCTGATGCGCAAGAACATGCCGGCGGCCGCGCTCGACAACCCGTTCGCGAAGCAGCAGAAGGTGCTCCTCTACCTCATGCCGCTCTTCTTCGCGATCTCCGGTGTGAACTTCCCGATCGGTGTCCTCCTGTACTGGCTGACCACGAACCTCTGGTCGATGGGGCAGCAGTTCTACGTCATCCGCAACATGCCGGCTCCCGGGTCCGCCGCCTACAAGGCCATGGAGGAGCGCAACAAGCGCAAGGGACGTGCCACGAAGCACGTCACCGTCCCGGGTCTGGAGGGCAATGGTGGCGGGGCCGAGGCTGTCGAGGTCGAAGAGGCCAAGCCGCGCCAGCGCCAGCAACCCGTGAGCAAGAAGCGCAACAAGAAGAAGGGCCGCTCCTAGCGGTTGCCCCCGATCCATCTCAGGGCTGCGTCCGTGGCCAGACACCACCATGGTGCCCAGGCGGTCACCGCAGCGGAACAAGGAGTACCAATGAGCGACAGCGCGCAGCACGCGGGCCACGACGGGACCGGCGCTGAGCACGACCTGAGCGCCGTGGCGGACGCCGCGCCCGCGGACGCCTTGGCCGCTGGTGCGGGAGCGCAGCCCCTGGACGTCTCCGACGGACCGGTGGCCGGTGTCATCGAGCCCGAGCAGGCGGGTGGCCCGCTCACGGAGTCGACCGCGTCGGACGACTCGGGCGACGCGGACAGCTCGGACGCTGAGGAGTCGGGCGAGCAGCGCGTCACGTCGCGTCGTGGCTCCCGGGTGAAGCAGCTGGAGCGCGAGGGCGAGGTGGCGGCTGACTTCCTCGAGACCCTGCTCGACATCGCCGACCTCGACGGCGACCTGGACGTCGACGTCGAGGGAGACCGCGCCATCGTCGCGATCGTGGACTCGGACGAGGGACGCGTGCCGCGCCGGCTCGTCGGGACGGACGGCAAGGTCCTCGATGCGCTGCAGGAGCTGACACGGCTCGCCGTCCAGGTCGAGACCGGCGAGCGGAGCCGCCTCATGCTCGACATCGCCGGTCACCGCGCGGCTCGTCGGGCCGCTCTCGTCGATCTGGCCCACGAGGCGATCAGCGCTGTCCAGGAGAGCGGTAAGCGCCGCGAGCTCGACCCGATGTCGGCCTTCGAGCGCAAGGTCGTGCACGACGAGGTCGCCGCGGCCGGGCTCGTTTCCGAGTCCGAAGGTGTCGAGCCCAACCGGTACATCGTCATCCTGCCTCACTGATTCCAGCCGCCGTTTCACGTGAAACGGCGTTGAGGTCCGGCTGCCCCACGCACAGGGGCTCGGACGGTCGCTGTTTTTGGTCCGGGCATGAGGAGGAGGAACGCATGGGTGACGACCCGGCGATCCCCGCGCTGCCGTCGACACCCCCGGAGGCCGAACACGTCTTCGGGGAGCGGCTCGACCTCGCCGAGCACTACGTCGCCCTGCTTGCGACGACCGGTATCGCGCATGGGTTGATCGGGCCTCGGGAAGGACCGCGGCTCTGGGACCGGCACGTGCTCAACTGCGCCGTCGTCCGCGAGCTCATCCCCGCCGCCGGGACCGGTCAGGCGGTCATCGACGTCGGTTCGGGGGCCGGCTTGCCCGGCGTCGTCCTGGCCATCGCGCGCCCCGACCTGCACGTGCACCTCGTCGAACCGCTCGCGAGACGCACGGCTTGGCTCAGCGACACGGTGCGCGAGCTCGGCCTCAGCAACACCACGGTCCACACTGCGCGGGCGGAGTCCCTGTGGGGCACGCTCAGTGCGCCCTGGGTGACGGCCCGCGCCGTGACCGGAATCGTCCGGCTCGCGGAGTGGACGTTGCCGTTGCTGTCCGTACCCGGACAGGTCCTCGCCCTCAAGGGAAGCCGCGGCCGTACCGAGCTCGCCGAGTCCGAGCGGGCGTTGCAGCGCCTCGGAGTCGTCCGCTCGGATGCCGTCACGTTCGGCGATTCGGGCGATGAAGGTACGACCGTGCTTCGCCTCGTGGTCGAGCGACTGGTCGACCTGCGCAGGTTCCGAGCCGCGGGGACCACGAGCGCCGGCTCGGCGCGGCGACGCGGGGACCGCCCACGAGCGCCCCGCGGCGGTAAGGTTTCGGATCGTGGCGGGAGGTCCGGGTCTTCGTGACCGAATCGTCGCCCTGCTCTGTCCGTGGCCGCTGCGACGCAGCGCCCGAACTGATCGACCTGCCGGAGGTGCTGCGCCAGTGACCGTGTCGAGCAACGTGGGCTGGCCCGGTCATGAGCCGGAGAAGCGACTAGAGCGCCACCTGGGATGGCCTGAGCTCGCCGGCGACGATGACGTTTCACGTGAAACGGCAGCGCCCGCCGGCGTCACCTGGGGCGAGTCGCCGGCACATTCCGCGTCCACGAGGTCTGTGGACAACTTGGGGACGGAAGGACCCGAATGCCTGAATTCCATGCGTGAAACCCCCTCCGACCCCCCTGTGGACGACGGTGTGGACAAAGCGACCCAAGCAGTCGGAATGGGGGCAGGCCAGGCGACCCGACTGGTGGAGGACGCGTCGCTCGCGGCTCCGGTTCGGCCGTCCGATCGGCTTCGCCGGGAGGGCGGCGACCCGCATGAGCGGTCCGCCCTGGCCGAGTCCCTCCCCACTCCCGGCCTCGACACCCCAGTGGCACGCGAGCTCGCGGAGAACGCGCGGCGCCGGATCCGACTCACCGGTCAGGCCTTCCCCAAGCCCGCCGGCGGCACCCGGGTGCTGACGGTCGCCAACCAGAAGGGGGGCGTCGGCAAGACGACCACGACGGTCAACGTCGCCGCCGCGCTCGCCCAGTCCGGCCTGCGCGTCCTGGTCATCGACCTCGACCCCCAGGGCAACGCGAGCACCGCCCTCGGCATCGACCACCACGCCGAGGTGCCCTCGATCTACGACGTCCTCGTCGACGGACAGCCCCTCGACGAGGTCGTCCAGCCCTGCACCACCGTTGAGGGCCTCTGGTGCGCACCCGCCACCATCGACCTGGCCGGCGCCGAGATCGAGCTCGTCTCGCTCGTCGCACGCGAGTCGCGACTGCAGCGCGCGGTCCAGGCCGCCGCGACGAAGGGCCACGAGTTCGACTACATCCTCATCGACTGCCCGCCCAGCCTCGGGCTGCTCACCGTGAACGCGATGGTGGCCGCGACAGAGGTGTTCATCCCGATCCAGTGCGAGTACTACGCCCTCGAGGGCCTCTCGCAGCTGCTCAAGAACATCGAGCTCGTCCGGGCGCACCTCAACCCGGCCCTGCACGTGTCCACCATCCTGCTCACCATGTATGACGGGCGGACCCGCCTGTCGGCCCAGGTGGCGGATGAGGTGCGTGAGCACTTCCCCGAGCAGGTGCTGCGGACGACCGTGCCCCGGTCGGTCCGGATCTCCGAGGCGCCCAGCTTCGGCGAGACCGTCATGACGTATGACGCCTCGAGCAGCGGCGCGCTCGCGTACCTCGAGGCGGCCAGCGAGATGGCCGACCGTGGAGCCGCCGGCAACGTCTGAGTGGCCTACCCCCGCCGGGGTGGGCCTCTTGGCCCCCGGCGGGCCAGGAGGCTGCTCGGGCACCACTCGACTGGCGGGCTGGGAGGTCGCTCGGACGCTCGCTCCGGGCATCGGCGGCACGCTCTTGCTTGCCGGCTCGTTTTCCTGAGGGGTGCCGCCGCTGAGTCGCTCGCGCTCCGCGCCGCCTCCCAGCCCATGTGCCAGCAAGCCGTTTCACGTGAAACACCACCCAAAGCGCAGAACCCATCCAGGCCCGGACGCCCTGCCTGCGGCACCCCCGGCACGGATGCGGTCGGTCGTTGGCTGAGCGTGTTTCACGTGAAACGTCCCTCGCGCCGCAGGCCGCTCCCTTAAGGCACCACCGACACACCACCTCCGCCGACGAACGCCAGCACGCTAGGGAGTTCGACTCACCTGGCGTTTCACGTGAAACGGGGACGGGGCATTGGGAGGAGTCGCACGTTTCACGTGAAACGGGCAGAAGTGGTTCGACCTGACTGATGAAGTAGGCGTAATGGCCGAGCGGGGTCGGGGAGTGCGAGCGATTCGGCGGCGGCGCCCCTGAAGAGAACCGAGGGTGTGAGCGCGAGTGCGCCGCCGCTGTTCGGAGCGAGCACCCC
>NZ_JBQCCV010000071.1:0-15275 GCF_051961875.1 Intrasporangium sp.
GGTATATGGGGTGGGGTGACAAATAAATACCCCCCCGACTGGTGAACGAACGAGGTGTCAGGAGAGTTGCGACACCACGTGGTCGATGCACTGGGTCAGCTTCGTGACGTCCTCGGGCTCGACGGCCGGGAACATCGCGACCCGCAGCTGGTTGCGGCCGAGCTTGCGGTACGGCTCGACGTCGACGACCCCGTTGGCCCGCAGCGCCTTGGCCACGGCCGCGGCGTCGACGGCGTCGTCGAAGTCGATGGTGCCGACGACCTGCGAGCGGGCGGCGGGGTCAGCGACATACGGCGCCGTGTAGGAGGTCTTCTCGGCCCAGTCGTAGAGCCGGGTCGACGAGTCCTTCGTCCGGGCGGTAGCCCCGTCGAGGCCGCCGTTGCCGTTCAGCCACTCGAGCTGGTTGGCGAGCATCGCGAGCGTCGCCACGGCCGGGGTGTTGTAGGTCTGGTTCTTGCGGCTGTTGTCGATTGCGGTCGGCAGGTCGAAGAAGTCGGGGACCCACCGGCCGGTTGCGGTGATCTCGTCGACCCGGGCCAGCGCCGCGGGGGAGAAGAGCGCCAGCCAGAGGCCGCCGTCAGAGGCGAAGGACTTCTGCGGCGCGAAGTAGTAGACGTCGGCCTCGCGCACGTCGACCGGCAGGCCGCCGGCGCCGGAGGTCGCGTCGATGAGGACGAGCGCGTCGTCGTCGGCGCCGTCGACCCGCTTGACCGGAGCCATGACCCCGGTGGACGTCTCGTTGTGCGGCCACGCGTAGACGTCGACGCCGGCCTCGGCCTTGGGCTCGGCGAGCGTGCCGGGCGCGGCCTCGATGATCGTCGACTCCCCGAGGAACGGCGCCTGGCTCGTCACCTTGCCGAACTTGCTCGAGAACTCGCCGAAGGACAGGTGCTGGGCACGGTCACGTACGAGTCCGAAGGCCGCGATGTCCCAGAACGCGGTGGACCCGCCGTTGCCGAGGATGACCTCGTAGCCCTCGGGCAGGTTGAAGAGCGAGCCGATGCCCTCGCGGACGGCGCCGACGAGGTTCTTGACGGGTGCCTGACGGTGCGAGGTGCCGAGCACCGTGCGGGCGATGGACGAGAGGTACTCGACCTGCTCAGGGCGGACCTTGCTCGGTCCGGACCCGAAACGGCCGTCGCTCGGCAGGAGGTCCTGGGGGATGGTCACGGCAGGTGCATCGGTCACGATTGTTGCCTTTGCTTCGGGGATGCAGGGGGCGACGCCGTTGTCAGTGCCCACCATTGAAGCGCAACTCCAAGGGGATGCAGCCCCCCGATCATGGTGTGGACGCTCACACTCGGACCGCCGGCGGGTCCGCGTCGCGTTCACGCCGTCGCGTCGCCTTGAGGCAGCGCATCCACGTCAAGACGACGCATCTGGTCATGCGGCGGCGTCGCGGGCCGCCCTGCTGATGCGCTCGTCGATGAGGTGGACATCGTCCACCTCGGACCAGACGAACCGATCCATGAGCCAACGCCGGCGCCGGATCGCGTCCTCGCGGCGCTTCTCCTGGAAGACGGCCTCCGGCCCGTTCTCGCCGCGGTACTTCACGGCTCCGTCGAACTCGAGCAGCAGCCGGGTTCCCCTGACGCGGAAGTCGACCTCCTTGACGCCGAGGTCGGTCGGGACGGCGAACTGCGGCTCCAGGTCCCATCCGAGCGACCGGACCCGGTGGCCGGGGACGCTCTCTCCGGGCGACTCGATCCGGGCATCCGCCTCCGCGACGATTGCGCGCACCGGCCCGATGCCGGCATGAGGACATGGTGGCGGAGTCGGGGGCGCTCGTCGTTCCGGCCCTGTGGACAACCACCGATGCCGTCAAGGCGACGCATCTGGGGGCCGGCTCGGGCCAGGGCGGGCGCCCAGCGTCCCCGCGTGCTGCGAGACTCGGGCCATGACGCAGATCCCTGACCAGCGGCCCTTCCCGGACGCGGCGTTCGAGGGGCAGGACCTCGACCTCGACGGCTACCGGTTCGAGGCGACCGACTTCACGGGCGCGCACGCGGAGGGCCGCACGTTCCTCGAGTGCACGCTCGTCGGGTGCGACCTCAGCGAGTCGGTGCTGCAGAGCTCGCGCTGGTCTGAGTGCGTCTGGGAACGCGTCGTCGGCGCCGGGATCTCGCTCGCCGAGGCGAGCCTGCAGGACGTGCGGATCGAGCAGAGCCGGCTCGGGGCGGTGTCGGCATGGGGATCGCACTGGCGCGGCGTGACCGTGCGCGGCGGCAAGATCGACTTCCTCAACCTCCGCGGCGCGACGCTCAAGAACGTGACCTTCGAGGACTGCACCGTGATCGAGCTCGACCTGCAGGAGGCGACCGTCGAGTCGGTGCGGTTCGATGGCTGCCGCCTCGTCGAGCCGCAGTTCGGCAGGGGCCGCTACAAGGAGCTCGACCTCACCGGTGCCGAGCTCGTCTCGCCCCGGGGCGTCGCCGGGCTGCGCGGCGCGCGGGTCAGCCGGCTCCAGCTGCTCGACCTCGGCCCGGCGCTCGCGGCGGAGGCCGGGATCGACGTGGCCGACTCCGCCGAGCGGTGAAGGCCCGCCGGAGTCAGCGGCCCCGGCGCAGCGCGGTCGCGGCGTGGTCCTTCAGCCGGTCCTTCGGCGAGACCCGTTCGTCGGTGTGGACCCGTCTGGTCAGGTCGACGCCCCGGATGAGGTCCGACAGGGGCAGGTCGGTCATCGGGTGGACCGTGACGGCGGTGTCGCCCGTGAAGACGACCCAGTAGGCCCGGTCGCCGCGGTAGACCTTGAGGATGCTGCCCTCGGACAGGGTGCGGGCGTGGGCGTATGCCGCTCGCCGGGCCTGCTCGCTCGCGATCACCTTCTGCGCGGCCTCCTTGGCGGGCTCGCGCAGCGCCTTGCTCGCGACCCAGAGCTGGGGCCCGTACTTCACGCCCAGGAGCACCGCGCCCTTGACGAGCCTGCCCTTGCGTGCCATCCGTCTCCTCCTGGGACTCGTGTCGCTGGTCCTGATCCTCGCCGGCCCACGTCGCTGCCGTCCGGCCGCCGACGGCCCGGACGCGCTCACCCTAGTCTTTGCCCATGACGGAAGGTGATGTACAAGCGGTGCCTCGCGTGGACTACGTCGGCCATGGTCTCGACGAGACGGAGCTCGAGCCGTCGCCCTTCCTGCAGGCCCGCACCTGGATCGAGGAGGCCATCGAGCGAGCCAGGGAGAGCGACGTCCTCGCCGAGCCGACCGCGATCAGCGTCGCCACCGTCGACGCGGCCGGCCACCCGAACGTCCGGACCGTGCTGATGCGGTTCTTCAACGAACGGGGCCCCGGCTTCGTGACGAACCTGCACTCCACCAAGAGCGAGGAGATCCGCGCCAACCCCCGGATGGCGGCGGCGCTGACGTGGCCCTGGCTCTACCGCGCGATCCGCTTCCGCGGCCGGGCCGAGCCGCTGGACCGCGAGGAGGTGCACGCCTACTTCGACCACCGTCCGTATGGCGCCCGCCTCTCCGCGTGGGCCTCGGAGCAGTCCCGTCCAGCCTCCGGCCGCGGCGAGCTCGAGCGGCGCTGGGACGAGGCCCGGGAGCGCTTCCCCGACACGGGCGACCCCGAGGACGTGCCGGTGCCGGACTTCTGGGGCGGGTGGCGGATCCGCTGCGACGAGGTGGAGTTCTGGGCCGGCCGCGCGAACCGTCTCCACGACCGGATCGTCTTCACGCGCAACGGTGAGGGAACCCTCGCCGACCCGGACTCGTGGATGGTGAGCCGGCGCCAGCCCTGAGGCTCGCGGGAGCACCGAAGACAAGAGAAGCGGGACGACCCAACGGTCGCCCCGCTCCCTCTGTCCTTGGTGCGGGTGGGGACCCGACTATCGGGCAGCCACCTCACACGTTCCGGAAGAAATCACTTCTCGGATCACCTCCCTTCCTTGCTCTTGGTGTCGACGCTACGTCGGCGTGCGAGCGAGGGCAAGCAATTTGTCCGCGGTGTTCCCCGGCCGGGCGCGGCCACCCACGCCGTATGGCGCCCCGCGCTGGCCTACGCTCGCGGGGTGAGCGACCCCGCCCAAGCGGATGGCAGGCTGCTGCGCACGATCGCCGTGGCGGCATACGGTCCTACCCTGCTCGGGTCGACGGGAGCGGGCGCGGTCGCGCCGATCATCGCGCTCTCCGCCCGCGAGCACGGCGCCTCGCTCGGGGTCGCCGCCCTGCTCGTGGCGACCATGGGCGTCGGGCAGCTGCTCGGGGACCTGCCGTCGGGGGCGCTCGCGGCCCGGATCGGCGAGCGGCGGGCGCTCCTCGTCGCCGCGGTGGTCGAGGGCCTCGGGATGCTCTGCTGCGCCCTCGCGACCGGGCTCGCGATGCTCTTCATCGGCATCCTTGTGATCGGCCTCGCGGGCGCCCTGTTCGGGCTTGCCCGGCAGGCGTACCTCACCGAGGCGGTGCCGGTCCGGATGCGGGCCCGGGCGCTCTCGACGCTCGGCGGGGTCTACCGGATCGGCTACTTCATCGGCCCGTTCCTCGGCTCCATCGTCGTCGCGCACTGGGGCACCAACGCCGCGTATGCCGTCGGTGGCGCGGCCTCGGCCGCCGCCTTCGTGCTCGTCCTCATGACCCAGGACATCACCGCGCCGATGGACGGCACGGCCGGGACGACGCACCCCACCGTGATGTCGGTGCTGCACGACCATCGCTTCGTCCTGCTGACCCTCGGCACCGGGGTCATGTGCGTCGCCGGGGCGCGCGCCGTGCGCGAGGCGCTCGTGCCGCTGTGGGCGGAGTCGATCGGGCTGACGCCGTCGCAGACGAGCCTCGTCTTCGGCATCGCCGGTGCCATCGACATGCTCCTGTTCTATCCGTCCGGGTGGGCGATGGACCGCTTCGGCAGGGTCGCCGTCGCCGTGCCGAGCATGGTCATCCTCGGCGCCGGCATGGCGGTGCTGCCGCTCAGCACCTCGCTCGTCGCCATCACCCTGGCCGCCACCGTGCTGGGCATCGGCAACGGGATCGGGGCGGGGCTCATCATGACGCTCGGCGCCGATGCCTCCCCGAGGCAGGGCCGGTCGCAGTTCCTCGGGGGCTGGAGACTCTGCGCCGACGTGGGCCGCGCGGCGGGGCCGCTCGCGCTGTCCGCACTGACCGCGGCCGTGACCCTCGGCGCGTCGGCCGTCGTGCTCGGAGTGGGTGCACTGGCCGGGGCCGTCTGGCTCCGGATCTGGGTGCCGCGCCATGACCCGACGCGACCCCGTCGAGCCTGACGCGAAACCCTTCCGGAGCTGCCCCGAAACTCTGAGAAGGTAGGACCGTGACCGACCTCATCGACACCACCGAGATGTACCTCCGCACGATCTACGAGCTCGAGGAGGAGGGCATCGTGCCCCTCCGCGCCCGTATCGCGGAGCGGCTCGGGCACTCCGGCCCGACGGTGTCCCAGACGGTCGGGCGGATGGAGCGCGACGGGCTCGTCCGGGTGACGGGGGACCGGCACCTCGAGCTGTCGGCGGAGGGGCGGCTGCGGGCCGTGCGCGTCATGCGCAAGCACCGCCTGGCCGAGCGGCTCCTCGTCGACGTCATCGGGCTCGAGTGGGAGTATGCGCACGACGAGGCGTGCCGGTGGGAGCACGTCATGTCGGAGCAGGTCGAGCGCAAGATCCTCGGCCTCATCGGCGAGGGTCGCGAGTCCCCGTACGGCAACCCGATCCCGGGGCTCGAGGAGCTCGGGGTCGAGGGCGGCGGCAGCTTCCGGGAGGGCCTGGTCACGTTGCCCGAGGCGACCGCCGCCGCGTCGCACGACGGGGCGCGCGAGTCCCCGGTGGTCGTCACGATCCGCCGGATCGGCGAGCCGGTCCAGGTCGACCCCGAGGCCCTCGGCCTGCTCACGAGTGCCGGTGTCATCCCGGGCGCCCACGTCGAGCTGCGCCGCGAGGCTGGCCGGATCACCGTTGTCCGGTCCGGTGCGGACCCGAGCGCGGGGGTGTCGCTCCCCGACGAGATCGCCGCCCACGTCTTCAGCGAGCCGACTGCCTGAACCGGCGAACTGAACCGAGCTCTGAGCGGCGGCCCGAGCCGGCTCGGTCTTGACCCTTCCTTGACCGAGGCATGAGATCGTCCACAACTCGGCGTGACCCGGACGTGACATTCGCGCCCCTCTTCCGATACCTTGAGCGAGCTCGCTCGGATGTCGGGGGAGCGCCTCGGGTCGGCTCGCCCAATCCTGCCGTCGGCCCCGAGGCTCCGAGATTCCGTATGGCAGGAGCGGGGGAACCACGTTTCCCGGGCGTCGTGAGACGCCCTAGGGGTGAAGTCCTCGAGCGCGGCCGAATGGCCACGAGCGAGGGCCGGGCAAGTACCTCCCAGCCCGAACCCGACAGCTCACCCCGCAGGCGTTTGGAGAGGTACTCGTGGCTCAGAACGCAACGGGGCGTCACCGCGCCCCAGGTCGGTACAACCCCCTCGCAGAACTCAAGGTCATCGCCAAGGAGTCGGCTCAGCCGGCCGTCAAGGGTGCCGCCATCGTCGCGGCCTCGGGCGGCCTCATCGCAACGGTGGCCAACCCGGCCAGCGCGAGCGACTCCAAGCCGCCGGTCGTCGCTGACGCTGCCGTCAACGCCGCCGTCGCCGGTGCCCCCGCAGCCGTCGGCCCGGAGGCCGCGGTCACCGAGGCGAGCAACGCCCTCAACACGATCGGCTTCAAGCCGGCCGCGGCCCCCAAGGCCAAGCCGATCGTGATCGAGGACCTGGTCGCCAAGCAGCGGCAGGAGGCCGCCGCCAAGGCCGAGGAGGCCCGCCAGCAGGCCGCCGCCGAGCGCGCCGCTGCTCAGCGTGCCGCCGCGCAGGCCGCCTCGCGCTCCAGCGAGCGTATGGCGCTGACGTCCGGGACCGCTCCCGCCCCGCAGGCGAGCGACCCGGCCCCGTCCGCCTCCGGCATTGTCGGGATCGCCCAGTCCATGTTCGGGGTCCCCTACGCCTATGGCGGCACGAGCCCGAGCGGCTTCGACTGCTCCGGCTTCACCTCCTGGGTCTACCGCCAGGCCGGTATCTCCATCCCGCGCACGGCGTCGGCGCAGCAGTCCGCCGCGGCCCACGTCTCCTCCCCGCAGCCGGGCGACCTCGTCTTCTTCGGCTACCCGGCCTACCACGTCGGCATCTACGTCAGCCCGGGCCGGATGATCGACGCCCAGCGTCCCGGCACGACGGTCGGCAACCACTCCATCTGGACCACGCCCTCCGGCTACGGCCGCTTCTGACCGGTCGGGCCTGACGCCTGCGTCAAGGAGCCCGACGACGTCTCTCGTGTGGCCCCCACCGTTGCTTCGGTGGGGGCCACACGCATGTATGGGGGCCCTAGCGTCCAGCCGCGCGGCTTCCCCTCGTGCGACATTTGCTCGCCGACCTCGTCCCCGCTCCCATGATTGACTGGCATGGTGACCGACCAGCCTGCCGCCGAATCCACCACGACGATCACGCTGCACCTCTGGCTCGACGTCGTCTGCCCGTGGTGCTACATCGCCAAACGCCGCGTCCAGGCCGCGATCGGGCTCTTCGAGCGCCCGCACGACGTGACCCTCGTGACGAGATCCTGGGAGCTGCACCCTGACCTGCAGCCTGGCACCGGCGGACCGGTCGACCACGACGCCCGGGTCCCCGGCGAGTCCGTGGCCCCCGGCGAGCAGCGCGTCCGCATCGAGGAAGCGGCCGTCGACCACGAGATCCGCTTCGAGTGGGCCCGGGCCGTGCGGGCGAACACGTTCGACGCCCACCGGCTCTGCGCGCTCGCCCTCGAGCTCGGCGGACCCGCACTGCAGTCCGCCATGGTCGAGCGGTGCTTCGCGGCGCACTTCACCGAGGGACTCGCCCTCGATGACCACGACGTGCTCCAGCGGATCTCCGCCGAGGCCGGGCTCGACGAGCGACGGGTGGCCGCGGTCCTCGCGAGTGACGACTACGCGGCGAACGTCCGTGCCGACGAGGAGGCGGGACGCCGCCTCGGCGCGACGCGGGTCCCGTTCCTCGTCGCCAACCGGACGGCGAGTGCCTCCGACCTCCAGAGCGTGGAGGACTACTTGGGCGTGCTGCGCGAGGTCGTGACGGAGAGCGCCTGACCGGGTGTGGCCGGAGCCGCCACGACCTCTGCGGGAGTGATCCCGGCCTGCGCCGCCACCGCAGGCTCCCGGGCCGGTGCCGGGCCGGCCGTCGGCCGGGGATCGAGGTGCACCCCGACGATCATGCAGCGCACCGAGCCGCCGGCGAGCTCGATCGTCGGCACGTCGAGCGGCAGGATCCGGCAGCTCGCCTCGATCGCCTCACGCTGCTCCGGACGCAGGCTCGCCAGGCCTCGGCTCGACATCGCCAGCACCCGGCCGGTGGGGGAGCGCAGCTCGATGGCGTTCCCCGCGAAGGCGCACACCTGCTCGTAGGTCAGGTCGACCACCGCGCGGCCGTACTGCCCGAGGCGCTCCGCCACCTCCATCCGGCGCTGCGTCGAGGAGATGAGGTCGAGCCCGACGAGGGCGAACTCCGTCCCGACGCACATCATCACGTTCGTGTGGTAGATCGGCACACCGCCCGGGTCGGCCGCGTCGAAGACCATCGGCTCATACCCGAACGCCGTGCAGAACCGCTCCAGCGCGATGGGATCCGCGCGGCGTGAGCGGGCGACATAGGCGATCCGGGAGGCGTGGTCGAGGACCATCGCGCCGGTGCCCTCGAGGAAGACGCCGTCGAGCTCGAGCCCCGAGGAGTCGATGACGTCCTGGACGCGATAGTGGCGCTTGAGCTCCTCGATGATGTCCCAGCGTCGCTCCCGGCGCCGGTTCTCGGCATACATCGGGTGGACCGCGATCCGGCCGCCCGCGTGGGTGGAGAGCCAGTTGTTGGGGAAGACGCTGTCGGGCCGGGTCGGGTCGTCGTCCTCGAAGAGGTGGACGGGGATGCCCTCGGCCTCCAGCGCCGCCGCGACCCGGGTCACCTCGTCGTATGCCGCTGCGCTGAGCGCCGACGAGGGCGCCCCGGGTGCCTGGCCGGCCGCCTGGAAGACGTTGTCGTCAGCGGTCTGCGGGTTGGGGGTGAAGTGCCGGGGACGGATCAGCAGGACCGCCCCCGGTGCCTGGGGTGACACGGTCAGCCGACCGGGAGCGGGGACATGACCAGACCGAAGAGGTCCTTCGGGTCGTCGGGGGCGGCGACGAGGTCGATCTCGTCGAAGAACTCGCTGCCGTCGACGGTGTCGCGCAGGTAGCGCAGCGCGGAGAAGTCCTCGATGGCGAAGCCGACCGAGTCGAAGAGCGTGATCTGGCCGTCGGAGGAGCGGCCGGGCCGCTGCCCCGCGACGACCTCCCAGAGCTCGGTGACCGGGAAGTCCGCCGCCTGGTGCTGGATCTCGCCCTCGATGCGGGTCTGGGGCGTGAACTCGACGAAGACGTCGGCGCGGTGCAGGATCGCGGCCTCGAGCTCCGTCTTGCCAGGGCAGTCGCCGCCGATCGCGTTGAGGTGGACGCCGGGACGGACGTCGGCGTCACGCAGCACCGTTGCAAGCGCCTTGTCCGCGGTGCACGTCGTGATGACGTCGGCGCCCAGGGCCGCGTCGGCTGCGCTGCTGGCGACCGTGACGTCGAAGCCGAGCGGCCTGAGGTTGCGGACCGCCTTGTCCATGGCGAGTGGGTCCGTATCCCAGATGCGCAGGGTGTCGATGCCGAGGACCGCCCGCATCCCGAGCGCCTGGAACTCGGCCTGGCTGCCCGAGCCGATCATCGCCATCGTGCGGGCACCGCGCGGGGCGAGGTACTTCGCGGCCATCGCGGAGGTGGCGGCGGTGCGGAACGCGGTCAACAGGGTCATCTCGGCGAGGAACGTCGGATAGCCGTTGTGGACGTCGGCGAGGACGCCGAAGGCGGTGACGGTCTGGAAGCCGCGGGCCGGGTTGGAGGGATGTCCGTTGACGTACTTGAACCCGTAGGTCTCGTAGTCGCTCGTCGGCATCAGCTCGATGACCCCGAAGGGGGTGTGGCTGGCGACGCGGGGCGACTTGTCGAAGGCCGGCCACCGCCGGAAGTCGTCCTCGAGGTAGCCGACCATGCCGGCGATGATCCGTTCGGGGCCCGCCGCAGCCGCCCACCGGACCATGTTCCTGACGTCGACGAAACGGGTCATCTGCGTCCTTCTCCCTCCACTCTGGTGTTGTGTATCCGCAGCGTAAGGTTCGGCGATATGCACAGTCGATTGGCAGGATGACGAAGTTATGACGACTTGCTGCACATTTTGACAGGTCGCGCCTTACGCTCTGCTCATGGTGACCCTCGACGATCTCGACCGCCGCCTCATCGCCGCCCTGCGCGAGGACGGCCGGGCGTCGGTGGCCAGCCTGGCGCGCGACCTCGGCGTGGCTCGGGCCACCGTCAACAGCCGGCTCGAGCGGCTCATCTCCTCCGGCACCGTCATCGGCTTCACCGTGCGGGTCCGCGAGGAGCTCGACCCCCTCGCCATCCACGCGGTCGCCTTCATCGAGGTCGAGGGGCGCACCACCGACCGGGTCATCCGCGAGCTGCGCGGCTTCCCCGAGATCATCGCCCTGCACACGACCAACGGCGGCTGGGACCTCGTCGCGGAGATGCGCACCGAGACCCTGACGGAGTTCGACCGGGTCCTGGGTCGGATCCGCCGGATCGAGGGCGTGGTCAACAGCGAGACGAGCCTGCTGCTCAGCTCCGTCCTGCGCTGACCTTCGTCCACGGGACGCCGCCACCCACCCCGTCGGCTCGGGAACCGCGGCATCTCGGCGGATGGGGCGCGGTCATCAACGCAGCCTGAATGTTGGTCATATGCCAACATCGAGTTATGGTTGCGCCTGCAACTCACCCATGGCCTCCCATCGAAAGGTGTTCCTCGCCCGTGTCCACCACCACGCCCGCACCCGAGCAGAAGCGGCGACTGCCGTCCTTCGGCGTGCAGATCCTCCTCGGCCTCCTGCTCGGACTCGCGCTCGGCTGGCTCGCGCTGGCCCTCGGGCCCACCGCCAGCGGCGACGACAACGGCCTCACCGTCGCCCTGTCGACGATCGGCTCGGCCTTCGTCACCCTGCTCAAGGCCGTCGTGCCGCCGCTCGTCCTCACCGCCATCATCGCCTCGATCGCGAACCTGCGGGGTGTCGCGAACGGGGCGCGACTCGCCGGGCAGACCCTGCTCTGGTTCGCGATCACCGCGCTGATCGCCGTGGGCATCGGGCTGGGCCTCGGCCTGCTCTTCCAGCCCGGGGCGCACACCGGTGTCACCAAGGCCGCAGCCTCCGCGCCGTCGCACACCGGGTCATGGCTCGACTTCCTGCAGGGCATCATCCCGACGAACTTCCTTGGCCTGCAGGCTTCCTCGTCGCTGGCTCACGAGGGCGACGCCGTCGTCGGGGTGACGACCGGTCTCAGCTTCAACGTCCTGCAGCTCATCGTCGTCGCCATCGTGATCGGGCTCGCCGCCCTCAAGGTCGGCGCGAAGGCCGAGCCGTTCCTCACGCTCAACGCCTCCGTCCTCTCCGTCGTGCAGACGGTGCTGTGGTGGATCATCCGGCTCGCCCCCCTCGGCACCATCGGGCTCGTCGGGCGCGCCATCGCGACCTACGGGTGGGACTCCCTCGCGAGCCTCGCCGTCTTCGCCGCGGCGATCTACGTCGGCCTGGCGCTCGTCCTGTTCGTCGTCTACCCGGTCATCCTCCGGTCGCATGGGCTGCGCCCGAGCCGCTACTTCCGGGGCGCCTGGCCGGCGATCCAGCTCGGCTTCGTCTCCCGGTCGTCCATCGGCACGCTGCCCGTCACGGAGCGGGTCACGCACCGCAACCTCGGCGTGCCGCGCGCGTACGCGTCGTTCGCGGTGCCGCTGGGCGCGACGACCAAGATGGACGGCTGTGCGGCGATCTACCCCGCCGTCGCCGCGATCTTCGTCGCCCAGTTCTTCGGGCTGCACCTGGGCGTGACCGACTACCTGCTCATCGCCTTCGTCTCGGTCGTCGGGTCGGCCGCCACCGCGGGCCTCACCGGGGCCCTCGTCATGCTGACCCTCACGCTGTCGACCCTGGGCCTTCCGCTCGAGGGCGTGGGCCTCCTGCTCGCCGTGGACCCGATCCTCGACATGGGCCGGACCGCCGTCAACGTGGCCGGGCAGGCGCTCGTGCCGGTCATCGTGGCCAAGCGGGAGGGGATCCTCGACGTGGACCAGTTCAACTCGGCGGACGCCGATGACCTCTTCAACGACGACGAGGCGGATGCGGTGTCGGCTGTCGCGCCGCACAGCGCTGCGGCTGACGCGGGGACCGAGGACCGCGAGCCCGTCGGGGCCCCTGCCTGACACCGACCCGCCCGGCACGCCGTGCCGGCCCACCGGTCATCCCTGCTCGACAGGGGACCGGTGGGCCTGCAGGCTGTCCCGCCGGACGATGGCGAACCGCCCCGCCAGCGGGATGATCCCGAGGATCAGCACCATCGGCACGGCGAAGCCGAACCGCAGGTCGTTGGCACCGACGGCCCCGGTCAGCACCGCGCCGAGCAGCGCACCGACGTAGTTGAACTGGTTGAAGCGGGCGATGACCTGGTCGACCCGGTCCTGCTGGGACGCGAAGTCGCCCCCGCCCGCGATCGCGCCCGCCGCGGAGAAGCTGAGCGGCGCGATGGTCGCGACGGCGCCGCCGAGCACCGCGAACCCGACCACGGCCACCGGCCAGCTCGGCGCGAAGACGATGGCCGCGAGCGCGCACGCGGCGACGACGGCACCCAGCCGCAGCACGAACACCGCGCCGAGCCGGTCGACCAGCTGGTCGCCGAGTCCGCGGGCCAGCAACGTTGCCAGCAGGTAGGGGAGCGTCGCGAGCGCCGTCCGGCCGGTCGGTGCGTCGAGGACACCGTGCAGGTAGGTCGGCCCCCACGTCTCGGCCGCGGTGTCGACCATGTAGAAGAGGACCATCGCCACGCCGAGCACCATGATCCGTCGCCACGGGATGTCGGCGGCGGCCTCGGCCTCGGGGCGCCGGTCCTTCGACGTGAACGGCGCGAAGAGCACCGCCACAGGCACGACCAGCAGCGGCAGCAGCCGCGGCCCGACAGGGGTGTCGGCGAAGAGGAGCGCGAGCACCGTGGCCGTCAGTCCGCCACCGGTCCAGAAGGCGTAGAACGACGGCAGCAGCGGCCGGCCATAGAGGTGCTCGACCGTGACCGCCTGCATGTTGCTGCTCGCGTCGACGAGGCCGAGCGCCAGCCCGTAGGCGGCGAGCCCGGCCACGAAGCCCGGCAGGGTCCCCGAGACGAATACGGTGGCGAGACCGGCCGTGGCGATGACGAAGCCGAGCCGCACGACCGTCGCGCTCTGCCGGCGGGTCGCGACATACTCGGCGAGCAGGGAACCGCCGCCCGCGAGCAGGACGACGAGCAGGAGCAGTCCGCTCGTCTCGAGGTCGTCAAGGTGCCAACGGACCTGCAGCTGCGGCAGCCGGGTGGTGAGGCTGATGAAGAGCAGTCCCTGGACGAAGAAAGCCGATCCGGCAGCCAGCCGGGCGCGGAGGAGTGGCGTCACGTCCCGTCACCCTCGTCCTGCACCGTCCCGGCGTCAAGCATCGAGCGGTATGCCGCCCGGGCCGCCTGCCCTCCAGCCCCGTCGGTGGGTGGTCGGGTCGCGGTCGTCCCGGGGGCGCGGCTCGGCCTGCCGGTCAGGCCGACTCGCGCACGACGAGGCTCGTCTCGAGGAGGGTGACCGTGTCGACCGGCTCGCCGGCGAGCCGGCGCAGCAGCAGGTCCGCCATGACGACGCCCATCTGCTTCGAGGGCTGGGCGATGGTGGTGAGGCCGACCGGACCCCTGGTGGCATAAGGGCTGTTGTCGAACCCGACGATCGCGACGTCGTCAGGCACGCGCAGGCCGCGTTCGCGCAGGGCCAGCAGGACGCCGCTCGCCATGAGGTCGCTCGCGACGAAGATCGCGTCGAGATCGGGGTGGTCGTCGAGGAGGGCCAGCGCTGCCCGGACCCCGCCGGCCTCCGTGAAGTCGCCATGCGCAAGCCGGCCCGCGTCGAGACCGGCCCGGGACAGCGCCTCGCGCCAGCCCTGCTCGCGGTCGACGGCCGCTGGCATGTCGGGCGGCCCCGTGATGGTCGCGATCCGGCGTCGTCCGATCGAGACGAGCCGCTCGGTCGCGACCTCCCCGCCGTGCCGGTTGTCGACGTCGACGTACCAGCCGGCCGGGTCGGCGAGCTCGCCCAGCGGGCGGCCACCGAAGACGACCGGGAGGGCCGCGCCGAGCGAGGCGAGGAAGTGGTCGCCCGAGTGGTGCGACACGACGAGAGCCCCGTCGACGTTGCCGCCGAGCAGGTATCGGCGCACCTTGTCGGACGGCTGCCGGGGATGGGCGAGCTGCAGCGAGAGGACGTACTCGCTCTCGTCGAGCCGGTCGCTGATCCCCTGGACGACGTCGGCGAAGTAGGGGTCGCCGAAGAACCGGTGCGCGTCCTCCGGCACGACGAGCGCGATCGCCATCGTCGACCGGGCGACGAGGGACCGGGCGGCACGGTTCGGGACGTAGTTCAGCTCGCCGATGGCCTTCTCGACGGCGTCGACGACCTCGGGGCTGACCTTCGGCGAGCCGTTGATGACGCGGGAGACGGTCGCACGGGACACACCAGCGACCCGGGCGACCGCCTCGAGGGTCGGCCGCCCGACACCGTTGCTCGTGGGGGTGCCGTTATGCATCGTCCCCTGATTCTGCCGTGGGCAGCCGCCCGTTCGTGATCAGCCTCGCCATGGTGAGACCACTCGTCTTGGGCACCCGTTCCTGCGTCCCGTAGTCGACCCGGACGAGCCCGAACCGCTTGGCGTAGCCCCATGCCCACTCGAAGTTGTCGAGCAGCGACCAGTAGAAGTAGCCGCGCACCGGGACGCCGGCGTCGATCGCGTCGAGGACCGCTCCGACGTGGGACACGAGGTATGCCGTCCTCCCGCGGTCGTCGACGAACCCCTGCTCGTCGGGGTGGTCCTCGAAGGCGGCGCCGTTCTCGGTGACCCACAGGTCCACGCCGGCGTCCCCGGTGTAGTCCTCGTGCAGCCGAACCAGCAGGCGCGTCAGGCCATCCGGCTGGATCGGCCAGCCCATCGAGGTCGTCGGCAGGCCGCTCGGGTGGGAGTGGACGCCGTCCGCGGCGGGGAACGGGGAGCGGCGTGGCCGCTCGGTGGCGGGCCCCGGCGCGCCGCCCGCGGCCGCGAGGGGGGGGGCCCGATGGCTCACGACCTGGCCGGGGTAGTAGGTGACCCCCAGCACGTAGATAGGGGTGCTGATCACCTCCAGGTCCCCCTAA
>NZ_JBQCCV010000072.1:0-4009 GCF_051961875.1 Intrasporangium sp.
CAACCTAACCGCGGCGGAGCGGCCCTCGGCTGAAACGCATCGGATCGAAGGCCCGCACCGCAGCGGCCGGACCGGTCGCCACGAGATCGGCGACGAGCCTCCCGGTGGCCGCACCGAGCGTCAGGCCGAGCATGTTGTGACCGGTGGCGACGACGACGCGGTCCGAGCCGGGCACAGACCCGATGAGCGGCTTGCCGTCGGGTGTCATCGGCCGGGGTCCGACGCGCTCGTCGGTGCTCGCCTCCCAGTCGATCCCGGCCAGGTAGGGAGCAGCGAGGCGCTTCATCAGGTCGATGCGCCCCTGGTGGACGCCATCACGCTTCCCGTCGAACTCCACCATGCCGACGACGCGGGTCCGATCACCCATCGGCGTCAGGCCGACATGGGTGCCACCGAGCCGCAGCACATGCGTCGGGGGGTGCTCCGGGTGGACGCTGAAGCTGTAGCCCTTGCCCGGTGTCACGTAGCCCCGGACGCCGAGCGGACGGAGCAGGCTCTCCGACCATGCACCCGCCGCGACGACCGCGTGCTCGGCCTCGACGACACCAGCAGGGGTGTCGAGCTCGACCCGCTGAGCCCGTTGGCGGACCGCCCGCACCGGTGCCTCCGTCACCAGCCGCGCGCCGCGGGAGAGCACCGACTCGACCAGGGCGTCGACAAGCCGCGACGGGTTGAGCCACCGGTCGCCGCGATGGAGGAAGCCGAACTGCGACGCAGGCCCGAGACCCGGCTCCAGCTCGAGCAGCGCCTCGCGTCCGACGATCGGCTCCGGTGCCGGCGCGAGCCCGCGTCGCGACACGGCGGCCAGCGACGCCCACGACGCCTCGGCCTCCTCGCGCGTCGAGTGGAGCATGAGGAAGCCCTCGTCCTGCAGGTCGCTGATGATCCCGGCCTCGACGAGCCGGTCCACGAGCGAGGCCGTCTGCCGGTTCAGCACGTCGAGCTCGTCCCAGGACCGGGCGAACCGGCTCGCCGGCGCGTTCGCGACGAAACGAGCGAGATAGCCAGCCACCCCCGGCACCGCCGCCGGGTGGAGGAAGAAGCTGCCGCCCGAAGGCGACGCCAAGGCCCGCATCCCGTCCCGGACGACACCCCACGACGGCATGGGGTCGCTGCGGGCCGGGCAGACCCACCCGCCATTGACCCTTGCTGCCCCGCCACCCGGCGCACCCGCCTCGACGAGGCTGACGGCATACCCCCTATCGAGCAGGTAGTGCGCGCTGAACAGCCCGATGAGCCCGGCGCCGACGACGGCGACCTCGGTGCCCTTCGGGCCGGTCATCAGAACCGCTGCCGCTTGACGCTCTCGGGCAGGTCCGTCGACGGCTGTCCCGCCGCCCTCGGGTCCTGAGGGTGCTGGCGCCCCTCCATGTCGTCGTCCCTGTCTGATCCGACGTGCGTCGGGTCGAGGACGCGCTTGAGGAACGTGCGCGTCCGCCGGTGCCGGGGATCGCCGATGACCTGCTCGGGCTTGCCCTCCTCGACGATGACCCCGCCGTCCATGAAGATGACGCGGTCGGCCACCTCGCGCGCGAAGGCCATCTCGTGGGTCACGACGATCATCGTCATGCCCTCGGACGCGAGCCGCCGCATGACGGACAGGACGTCCCCGACGAGCTCGGGGTCGAGCGCCGAGGTCGGCTCGTCGAAGAGCATGAGATCCGGGTCCATCGACAGCGCCCGGGCGATCGCCACCCGCTGCTGCTGCCCCCCGGACAGCTGGGCCGGGAAGGCTCCGCTGCGGTCCGCCAGTCCGACCTTCTCGAGGTTCGCGCGAGCGACCTTCTCCGCCTCCACCTTGCCGCGCTTGAGCACGACCTGCTGCGCGACCGTGCAGTTCTCGAGCACGGTCAGGTGCGAGAAGAGGTTGAACTGCTGGAAGACCATCCCCATCTTGCTGCGCACGCGGTCGATGTCGCAGTCCGGGTCGGTGACGTCGACGCCGTCGACGAGGATCCGTCCGCCGGACGGCTGCTCGAGCAGGTTGACACACCGGAGCAGGGTCGACTTGCCGGACCCGGACGGGCCGATGACACAGACGACCTCGCCCTGCTTGATCGAGGTGGTGATGTTGGTCAGCACCTCCACCGAGCCGAACGACTTGCGCAGGTCGGTGATCTCGACGACGGCGGGCCCGCGGGCCGACGAGCGGGTATGCCGTTCAGCTGGGTTCGATGTCATCGGGCCTTCGCCGCCTTCCGCTCCATGCGCCGCACCAGGAAGGTCAACGGCAAGGTGATGAGGAGGTAGCAGAGTCCGGCGACGACGAGGGGCGTCAGGTTGGCGTTGGTGCTCGCCATGTCCCGCCCGTACTTCGTCAGGTCGAAGCCGGTCGATGACAGCCCGATGATGTAGGCGAGCGAGCTGTCCTTGACGACGAGGATGAGCTCGTTCGTCAGGGGTGGCGTGACGATCCTGAAGGCCTGTGGGAGCACGATCTTCCGCGTGGCCGCACCGGCCGGCATGCCAAGCGACCGGGCCGCCTCGACCTGGCCCTTCGGGACGGCCTGGATGCCCGCGCGGATCGTCTCGGCCATGTAGGCGGCGGCGACGATGCCGAGGGCGGACCACACCGTGCCGTAGGTCCCGAACGGGATCTCCAAGCCCGGAAAGGCCAGCGGCAGCAACCCGAACGCGATGAGCACGACGATCGCGGGCAGACCTCGGAAGAACTCGATGTAGATTCCCGCGAGCCAGCGGTAGGGCCCGACCGAGGACAGCCTCATCAGGGCAAGGATCGTCCCGATCACGAGCCCGAGCACGAAGGCGCCGATCGCGTAGATGATCGTGTTGAGGATGGCCCGGCCGAGCCCCTGGGTCAGGGCGTCATGAATCAGGTCACCGCGGAAGAAGACCTGCTGGATCTGCGGGAAGTCGGCGATCGAGACGAGCAGGATGACGATCGCGACGAGGATCGCGTACTGGACCCATCGGATCCGCTGGGCCCGCTTGCGGGGCGAGAGACGTGCTCGCCCCGCAGCTGCTGCAGGCGAAGTCATGGCATCGACCTCAGGAGACGCTCGGCATCACCGCGGGCTCGGAGCCGAACCACTTCTTGTAGCTCTCCTTGTAGGAGCCGTCGTCGATCGACTTCTTCAGGGCCGTGTTGAAGGCGTCCTTGATCTTGGCCGCGTTCGCGTTGTCCTTCTGGAAGAGGAAGCCGTACTGCTCGCCGGTGTCGAACTCCTTGACGACCGCGAAGTCGGGGTTGCTCTTCGCGAAGTCGAGGAGCGGTCCGTTGTCGTTGATGATCGCGTCGACCCGGCCGGACTGGACACCCGTGATCTGGGTGGGCAGGTCGTCGAACACGACCGTCTCGTAGCCGTTGGCCCCCTTGTTCTTCTCGGCATACTCCTGACCGGTCGTGTCCGTCTGCACGCCGATCTTCTTGCCCTTGAGGGACGCCAGGTCGGTGATCCCCGACGACTTCTTCGTCAGCAGCGCCTGGGTTGCGCTGAAGTACGGCGTCGAGAAGTCGACCGCCTTCTTGCGCTTGTCGTTGATCGTGACTGCGCCCATCGCCATGTCGCACTTCTTGGCGGCGAAGACCGCACCCGAGGTCTGGGAGGCGAAGTCGATGTCGACGATCGTGACGTTCGGCAGGCCCAGCTGCTTCGCGGTGGCCTGTGCCAGGTCCATGTCGAAGCCGATGACGTTGCCGGAGCTGTCCTTGAACTCGAACGGCTTGTAGGACAGGTGCGTGCACACGGTCAGGGTGTTGGCGCTGACGAGCTGCGGGCCGCCGGACGGGGCGCTCGCGGCGCCCTTGCCCGAGCTCGAGCCGCAGGCGGCCAGCGCGAGCGAGGCGAGGGAGACGACGGCCGCGTAGCGGGAGACGCGAGACGTGAGCTGTGACATGCGTGGACCTCCGGTTTGGCAAGTGGCCTGGGGACACTCAAGTGGTCAGGACACTACAGAGCGGAACTGGATTCCGGAACGATGCTGACCGGATCGTGACCCTCGTGTGGCAGGGTTCTGGCATGACGCTTCCACGCCCCGATGTCGACCC
>NZ_JBQCCV010000073.1:0-2287 GCF_051961875.1 Intrasporangium sp.
AACGAACACCAATCAAGAACGTGCCGCACCCGCGGCACCCCGACCAGCACAGCGGACCCCAAGGAGGTGAAAAGGCACCGGTCCGCTGCCCAGCCTCGATCGACGGATCATGCGCAAGAAGACGGGCACCGTCCCAGCGAGCCAAGGAGGTGAACAGCCGGCTCGCTGCCCCCGTCTCCCCGCGCCCGACAACAACAGCATCGACCTCCAGCCCCGCTGCTGCCCGAGATACAAGGGCTACCGCTCCAGGGTCTGACACACCGACTTGGCCGTGCCAAGGTCGGTCTCCCAGTAGAGCGACGCATGCGCGAAGCCGCCCAGGCCGGACCCCGGCAGGTCAGGAAGCTCGAAGGTGAACATCTCGTGCGGCGCTACGTCCCGCGGCTCCCCGGAGTCCTCGGTGCCGCCGTGACTTGGTTCGACCCGAGCGGTCACGGCCCTCGCGGTGTCGCTGCCGACGTTCGTCACATGGAAGTTGCCGGACCCGCACCACGAAAGCTCCCATTCCACCTCATGGCGTTCCGGAGCGCGCAGCTCGCCCCGCCGCACCCAGACGAAGGCTGGGATGCCGAGACCGAGCGCTGCCAGCCCGAGGACTCCAGAACCGACTGAAATGACCCCCATCATGTCCATGAGCCGAAGATAGGCAGCACCGGTGACACGGCCGGCCTGTCGCCTGACATTCGCCAGCACGCACCGGAACGTGAACCGGCGCTCTCTGGGCGGAACCCGCTACAAGTGGTCACAAACCGGACGTCGGTCGGTATGGTGCGGCCCATGGGGGCCACCGGCGGACAGGACCTGCAGTACGTCGCTGCCGAGCAGCGGGCGCGGGCGTTGATCGATGAGCAGCTCACCGCCGCCGGCTGGTCGGTGCAGGACCGCCGGAACCTGAACCTGTTCGCCTCGACGGGGGTCGCGGTCCGTGAGGTCGTCATGGCTCCCGGTCACGGCCGGGCCGACTACCTGCTCTACGTCGACCGGAAGGTCGTCGGCGTCATCGAGGCCAAACCCGTCGGCACCCCCCTGTCCGGAGTGGAGTGGCAGTCCGCGATGTACGCCACCGGGCTGCCGCCCGAGGTGCGGCTCGCGGCCACCACCACCGATGGCCGGTTGCCGTTCGTGTTCGAGGCCAGCGGCACGGAGACGCACTTCACCAACGGCTACGACCCCGACCCGCGCGCCCGGCGCCTGTTCAACTTCCCCCAGCCCGAGACGCTCGCCCGGATCCTCCGGGACGCCGAAGCCGACCCGGACCGGCCCACCTGGCGGGCCAAGGTCCGGGCCCTGCCCGAGCTCGAGGTCGCGCCGCTACGGCCCGCGCAGATCACCGCGATCACCGGCATCGAGGACAGCCTCGCCGGCCAGCACTTCGACCGGTCCCTCGTGCAGATGGCCACCGGCGCCGGCAAGACGTTCACCGCCGTCACGAGCGCCTACCGGCTGCTGCGGTTCGGCGGGTTCCGGCGCATCCTGTTCCTCGTCGATCGCAACAACCTGGCCGAGCAGACAATCGCGGAGTTCCAGAACTACCGCACCCCCGGCGACGGTCGCCGGTTCACCGAGATCTACGGCGTCGACAAGCTCTCCTCCGCCGGGATGCTCGGCTCGTCCAACGTCGTCGTCTCGACCATCCAGCGCGTCTTCAAGGCATTGCGGAACGAAGACGTCACCACCGGCGACGACCCGAATCTGGACGACTACGTTCCGGACGCGCCCGTCACCGTTGCCTACAACCCGGATCTGCCGCCCGAGGCGTTCGACCTGGTCATCGTCGATGAGGCCCACCGGTCCATCTACGGGGTGTGGCGCGGCGTCCTCGAGTACTTCGACGCGCACATCGTCGGGCTCACCGCGACCCCCGGCAAGCAGACCTTCGCGTTCTTCCGGCAGAACCTCGTCTCCGAGTACACCTACCCGCAGTCCGTCGCCGACCGGGTCAACGTCGACTTCGACATCTACCGGATCCGCACCCAGATCGGCGAACAGGGCGGCACGATCGACGCGGGCACCGTCGTGCCGACGGTCGACCGCCGCACCCGCAAGGAACGGCTTCAGCAGCTGGACGAGGCCTTCGAGTACACGCACAGGCAGCTCGACCGGGCCGTCACCGCCAAGTCGCAGATCCGGCTCGTCCTCGAGACCTACCGGGACCGGCTCTTCACCGAGATCTTCCCCGGCCGCTCCACCGTCCCCAAGACCCTGATCTTCGCCAAGGACGACGCACACGCCGAGGAGATCGTCACCACCGCCCGTGAAGTGTTCGGCAAGGGCAACGACTTCGCCG
>NZ_JBQCCV010000074.1:0-34586 GCF_051961875.1 Intrasporangium sp.
GCGACTCCCATTCGAAGCCGACACAGCCCGTCACGACTTGGTCCGACTACGCGGCGAGGGCTTCGAACCCTACGGTGTCTAGCAGGGCGTCGACCCCGTCGACGTGGCGGCCACCGAGCAGGTGCAGGGCGTAGCCCACCCCACCGCCGGCTCCAGCCCCCGGGGCACGTTCCGGACGGATCGCCTCGCCGCTCAGCAGGTCCCGGCGCGGCGGGTACGCCCGGGCGACGAGACTGGCGAAGTGCCCGAGAGCGCCCTCCAGCCGTTGCGCCTGCTCCTCGCTCGCGCCGATCCGGCGGGCGAACACCGCGCTGGTGCCCTTGAGGCCGAGCAGCGGGGAGGCGACGTCGGTCGCGACGACGAGGTCGACATCCCGGAACCGTTCCCGCGCTGCGTCCAGTCCGGTGAGGTCGTCGAGGGTGAGATCGGCGAGAGCCGCGCCCCCGCGCCCCAGCCGGTCCGGGCCACCGACACCGAGGGTGGAGAGCAGAGCGGCGCCGGCATCGTTCGTCCCGAGTCCACCGACGCCCACCACGACACGGCGAGCCCCGAGGTCGAGTGCCGCCAGCAGAAGCCGCCCGACTCCTGCCGAGGTCGTGCGGGTCGGGTCGCGTTCGGTGTCGTCGAGCAGGTGCAGGCCGGCCGCCTCGGCAGCCTCGACGTAGGCGATGGGGCCGATCTCCCCCGGCACGAGCAGGATCGTCGCCGGTACGTCGCGCCCCAGCGGGTCGGTCGTGACGACCGCCTCGAGGGCGCCCTCGACGCTCCGGGCCACGGCGGCCACGAAGCCGACGCCCCCGTCGGAGGCGGGCACCACCGCGAGGAGATCGTGCGGAGCGGTCTCCCGCCAGCCCTGGGCTATGGCCTCCGCGGCACGCGGGCTGCCGAGGTCGTCGAAGGAGTCCGGGACGATGAGCACGTGCACGGCGGCCATCCTCGCACCCGCCCCGGCCGCCCCGTAGGTCGAGGTGTTGCGCCCGGTCGAGGTATTTACCGGTCAGTGGCGTCCGCCGATTACCTCGACTGGCGGGCGCCCAACCGCGCGAGCAGGAGAGCCTCCGCGACGCAGACGCGCTCGAACTCGCCGAGGTGGAGCGACTCGTTCGCGCCGTGGGCGCGGGTGTCCGGGTCCTCGACGCCAGTGACGAGGATCGCGGCGTCGGGGAACCGGGCGGCGAAGTCGGAGATGAACGGGATCGAGCCGCCGACCCCCATGTCGACGGGCTCGGTCCCCCAGGCGTCGGCGAACGCGGCGCGCGCCTCGTCGTAGACCGGGCCGTTGGCGTCGGCGGCGAAGCCGGAGCCGAGCTCCTCGAGCGAGACGCTCACCTTGGCACCCCACGGGGCGTGAGACTCCAGATGGCGCTTGAGCGCCTCGAACGCCGCCTTCGGGTCCTGCGTGGGGGCGATGCGCATCGACACCTTGGCCGCCGCCTTGGCCGCCAACGTGTTCGAGGCCTTCTCGATCGAGGTGACGTCCATGCCGATCGTCGTGATCGACGGCTTCGTCCAGAGGCGGGTCAGGATCGAGCCGGTGCCGATGAGCGAGACGCCGTCGAGCAGGCCGGACTCCTCGCGGAAGCGCGCCTCGTCGTAGTCGAGGTCGGCGGCGACACCCTCGTCGAGCCCCTCGACGGCGACGTTGCCCTCGTCGTCGTGGAGCGTGCCGAGCAGGCGGATGAGCGCCGTGACGGCGTCCGGAGCGGCGCCGCCGTACATGCCCGAGTGCACCGAGTGGTCGAGGGTCTGGACGCGGACGATGACGCGCACCCCGCCCCGGAGGGTGGTCGTGAGCGCCGGCGTGCCGATCTGCCAGTTGCCGGAGTCGGCGAGGACGATCGCGTCGGCGGCCAGCCGGTCGCCGTGACGATCCAGGATCGTCCCGAGCGACGGCGACCCCGACTCCTCCTCGCCCTCGACGAAAACGGTGACGCTGACCGGGAGCTCGCCCTTGAACGCGCGGAGCGCCGCGACGTGTGCCATGACGCCCGCCTTGTCGTCGGCGGCTCCCCGCCCGTAGAGGCGGCCGTCCCGCTCCACGGGCTCGAACGGCTTGCTGTCCCAGTCCGCGTCGTCGCCGGGCGGCTGGACGTCATGGTGGGCGTAGAGGGTCACCGTGGGCGCGCCCTCCGGCCCCACGATGTGGCCGATGACCGCGGGCCTGCCGCCCTCGACGACGATCTCGGTGTCGAGCCCCTCAGCACGGAGCAGCTCGGCGACGGCCTCCGCACTGCGGGCCACCTGGCTCTGGTCGAAGCTCGCGGCGGAGACGCTCGGGATGCGGACGAGCCGTTCGAGGTCCGCACGCACCTGGGGCATGAGGTCGGCGACGCGGTCGCGGATCGCCTGGATCTGGTCGGTGGTGAGGATGTCAGCAGTCACGTGTTACTCCTATGTCAAGCCGCTGCTGGGAGGCAAGCGGTGTGACGGTTGTGGTGGTCTGTTGTCAGAAGGTTGAACACGGTGCGGGCGAGGCGGCGTTTGAGGCAACGCAGCGCTTCCGTCTTCGTCTTGCCCTCGGCGAGCTTCTTGTCGTAATAGGCCCGTCCCGGCGATTCGTGCAGCCGCAGCTGGGTGACCGCGATCCGGTGGATCGCGCAGTTGATCTGTCGGTTTCCGCTGCGGGTCATCCGCACCCGTCCGGCCGTGTTGCCGGACCAGACCGGGATCGGCGCCAACCCGGCATGCCGCGCGAACGCGGCCTCCCCGCGGGAGCGGGTGATCCCCGCGGACTCGCCTAGCAGCTTGGCCGCCAGCTCGTGGACCCGCCACAGCAACGAGTTGATCGTCCTGGTCCGCGTGTTCACCAGGGATTCGCGCCGGTCCACCAGCAGCTTGGCCTCGCGGGACACCTCGTCGTGCGAGGCGACCGGCAGCGTCGGCTCGCGCAGGAACGCCCGGGCCACCGCCAACGCATCGATCGGGTCCGACTTGCCCCGGGTCCGCGCGACCCGGCGCTGCTCGGCCATCATCTTCGGCGGCACCCGCACCACCCGCTGCCCGGCGCCGAGCAGGTCCCGCTCCAATCGGGCGGACAGGTGCCGGCAGTCCTCGATGGCCCAGGTCAGCTCCTCACTGAACTCGCGACGCGCCCACCCCAACGCCTTCAGGTGGCCCGTGCTCGTGGCCGCGACAGTCAACTGCCCGACCTGCTTGCCGACCTGATCGACCGCGACGAACGTGTGCGTGCGCTCGTGCACATCGGCCCCAACAACAACCATGGTGGTTGCCTCCTTCACCTGATCAGTGACTGGACGGTTGGGCCGGTCGGCGGACACATCTCAGTGGGGGCGATGCCACGCTCCTATCAAGTCACGCCGGCCGGCTCCCTCACACCCGGTGCCGGCATAACGCGTGCTCATCAACCCGAAGGCGACAGCGACCCGAAGAGCCAGACACCAGATGCTCAGGATCCAACCACCGCGAGTGCGGTGCCATCACCCTGACACTGAGACCGACCCTATCCGTGGAGTCCCGTGAGTAGGGTCGCGACTGTGAACGGGGCGGGCACGTTCGTCGGGGGCCGGGACCCGTGGCTCGCAGGGCTTGGCAACCTGCGAAACGTCGGGCGCCAGGAGCTGGGCGCCCGCCAGCTCGCCGCGCACCTGCCCGGGGCCCCCTCCCGCGTTCTCGACGTCGGTGCCGGGCAGGGCACCCAGGCCCTTCACCTCGCCCACCATGGGCCACCAGGTGACTGCCGTCGAGCCGGACGCCCGGATGCGTGCGGCGTTCGCGGATGCCGCTCAGCTGCTTCCCGCGGAGACGCGGGTCCGCGTCCGCCTGCTCGCGGGGGACGTCACCGCGCTCGACCGCACGACGGGCTCAGCGGCATACGACGCGGTGCTCTGCCACGGGGTGCTCATGTACCTCCCGGCGGCAGGGCCGGCCGTCGGCGCCCTCGCGAGCCGGTTGGCTCCCGGGGGGGCTCCTGTCGCTGGTGGCCCGCAACGGTGACGCGATGGCCTGGCGTCCGGCATTGCGGAGGGACTGGGCTGCGACACTCACCATGCTCGAAGAGGTCGAGGCGGCGCGGGTGGCGGGCCGCGACGTGGCCTACCGCAACGAGCTCGGCGTTGACGCCCGGGCCGGCCGTGGTTGACTCGCCAGATGGAGGACCGCACCGGCGACGCGCTCTCGGCCGTGCCACGCGCCGCGTTCCTGCATGCGTCCGACCGGTGGCGCGCCGACGCGGACGGCCCGATCCCGATCGGGCACGGTCAGACGAGCTCGCAGCCCCGCACCGTCGAGGCGATGCTGCGCCTGCTCGAGGTCCGTCCCGGTGACCGCGTCCTCGACATCGGGTCCGGCTCCGGCTGGACGACGGCGCTGCTCGCGTGGCTGGCCGGGCCCACCGGGGCGGTCCTCGGCCTCGAGATCGAGCCCGAGCTCGTCCAGTGGGGACGAGAGAACCTCGCGCGGGCCGGCTGCGCCGCGACGATCCGCGAGGCACGGCCCGGCGTACTCGGGGCCCCGGACGACGGACCGTGGGACCGCATCCTGGTGTCCGCGGACGCCGGCCGGTTCCCGCAGGCCCTCGTCGACCAGCTCGCCGCTGACGGGCGGCTGGTGGCCCCCGTCGCCGGCTGGCTGACCCTCGTCGAACGCACGGGCGGGCAGGTCCGCACCAGCGAGCACGGACCCTACCGTTTCGTTCCGCTGCGCTAAGGGGCAACGCGGGAACAGGAGCGATTGGGGAGTGAGCCGCTGCTCACCTACAGTTGTGCCCGTGTTCGGACGCAAGAAGACGACTCTCAACGACGACCTCGCCGCAGAGGCCACGGCCCGGCCGGAGCGCGAGGGCGCCAAGAACCGCCCCACGCCGAAGCGGCGCGACCAGGAGGCCGCCAACAAGCGTCCGCTCATCGTCACCGACCGCAAGGCGGCCGCGGCCCAGGACAAGGTGGCGCGGCGCGCGGCGATGTCCAAGCAGCGCCAGGGCATGCTGACCGGCGACGAGCGCTACCTGCCGGTCCGCGACAAGGGCCCGCGCAGGCGGTTCATCCGTGACTCCGTGGACGCCCGGTGGAACCTCGGCGAGTTCATGCTCCCCGTCATGCTCCTCGTCCTGCTGCTCAGCTTCATCAAGACGCCGTGGGCGTTGCTCGCCGTCTTCATCCTCGTCTACGGGCTCATCGCGCTCGCCGTCATCGACGCCCTGCTCATGTGGATGCGCACGAAGAAGAAGATCGCGCAGAAGTTCGGCGGCGCCGAGCGCGGTGACGCCATGTACGCGATCATGCGGGCGTTCCAGATGCGGCGCACCCGGATGCCGAAGCCGCAGGTGGCTCGCGGTCAGCACCCGGCCTGAAAGAGGTGGCGCCGCGTCGGCGCAGGCACGTGAGGGCGGTGGCGGCCCTCGTCAGTCCTGCAGGTCGGCGAAGGCAAGCGGCTGCCGCGTCACCGCGTAGGTCGCGAAGTAGAGCCGCTCCACCTCGCCCGAGTCGTCACGGACGACCTCGAGCACCTCGCCGCGCTCGCGGCCCTCGACGGCCCGGAAGCGGTCGGGGCCGTCAGCCGCATACCGCGTCTCCGACAGCGGGTCGCGCTCCGAGAGACGCGACCAGAGCTGACCGTCGCGGACGAAGAACGTGATCGGCGAGCCCTCCGACCACCACAGGCCGAGCAGCGGCGCGAGCTCCGGCCGGGGGCTCTCGGGGCGCCAGGTCGAGGGCAGGCTCGGTTCGTGGTCGAGGACCGTCTCGAGGAGGTCGGTCGCCAGCGAAGCGGCTCCGCCACCGACGTGCTGTTGGCGAAGACGACGGCGCCGACGCCGTCCTTGCGGCGGACCCGCAGGCCGGTGAGGAAGCCCGGCATTGCGCCGCCGTGCCCGACGTAGACCCGCTCGCCGCGTCGACCCATGCCGAAGCCGAGTCCGTAGCCACCGGTCCAGCCATCCGGGTCGGTGAGGATGATCGGCCGGCACATCTCCTCGACCGTCTCCGGCCGCACGACGCGGTCGTCGGGGCGTGCGACATAGGCGGCGTAGCGCGCCATGTCGGCCACCGTCGACCACAGTCCACCGAGCGGCGCCGTCGCGTTCAGGATGAAGAGGGGCTCCACCGTCGCGGTGCCCGCATAGGGGTCGATCTGGTAACCGAGGGCCCGGTCGTCCGCGGGCACGAGGCCGGTCCGGGTCATGCCGAGCGGATCGAGGATGCGCTCTCGCACCACGTCCTCCCAGTCACGGCCGGTGACCCGCTCGATGACCTGCCCGAGCAGGCCGTAGGCGAGGTTCGAGTAATGGAAGGCGTGGTGGGCCGGCAGCACCTGCTCCGCCTCGTCCACGCCGGCGAGGAACGCGTCGCGGTCCGGGGCCTCCAGGCTCTCCCAGATGCGGCCGACCGGCTCGCGCTGCAAGCCGGACGCGTGGGCCAGCATCTGCCCGATCGGGACGCGCGCGTGCCGGAGCCCGGGCAGGTGCGCCTCCAGGGGGTCGTCCAGCGTCAGCCTCCCCTCGTCGCGCAGGGACATCACCGCGAGGGCGGTGAACGTCTTGGTGACGGAGCCGATCATGAACTGCGTGTCGTCCGCCGCGGGGCGCGGCTCGTCGCCGAGCCGCGCGCAGCCCACGTGCCCGGACCAGACGAGAGCTCCGTCACGGACGACGCCGGCGCTGACCCCGGGGGCCTGCCACTCGCGCTGTGCGCTGCGGACCCGCGTCTCGAGGCGGCGAGCCAGGCCGTCAGACAGGGCCGGCCCGACGGAGGCGGGCGAGGTCACCTGCGTCACTGCGCGGCCCGGAGGCTCATCGGCCCGTAGACGACCGTGTCACCCTCGCGCAGGGTCACCGACTCCACGCCACTGGCGAGCAGGTCGCGCCAGGTCTCACCCAGCCAGCTCTCAGCGTCGCTCTGCGTCGGGAACGGCACCGATGGCAGCGAGTCCGCCGTCACGGGGTCACCGGCGGCGTCGAAGTAGGCCCAGGTCCAGTCCGCGCTCATGGGAGCACCCTACGGCCGGCGGGACGCGTTTGACGGGTGGGCTGCCCGCGTGCCACGGTTCGCAAGTACCGAACAGGACCAGGGGTAAGCCGGTGTGACTCCGGCGCTGACCCGCAACCGTGATGTCGACGGTCCGCTCCAACGCGAACCGCCGGCCAGCCGGAAAACCCTCCCCGTTCGATCCATACACAATCCGTCTGTCGTGGAATACGGACCGGAGCTGCAGAGGCAGGTTGCCCTTCCTCGGTCTCCGACCGTGAGGAGGAGATCATGCCCATCGCCCACCGTCGCTCCGTGCGGCTCGCCCTCGTCGCGCTGCTCGCAGCCGCCTTCGGCCTGATGACGACCGCCCCGGCGCATGCCGCCGCCTATCGCTTCTGGGGCTTCTACCAGCTCGCGAACGGGTCCTGGGACTTCGCCCAGAAGGGCCCCGAGCAGACCGTCCCCAAGGACGGCGCCGTCGACGGCTGGCGCTTCGCGGTCAGCGACGAGAACGGCGCCCGTTACCCGCGCGCGGTCCTGACCTTCGAGCAGGTCTGCGGCACGACGCCCGCCGAGAGCGGCAAGAAGCGCGTCGGCCTCGTCGTCGACTTCGGCCGGCCGGCCGACGCCGACCAGGGCGGCACGCCGCCCGCCCCGACCGCCAAGTGCGCGGTCGTCGGGACCGACGCGACGAGCCTCGACGTGCTGCGCACCGCCGGTGAGCTGCGCGTCGAGAAGGGCCTCGTCTGCGGCGTCGACGGCTACCCGGCCACCGGGTGCGGCGGCGCGGTCAAGACCGTCAGCGCGGAGGCGGCCGCCCCGGACGGCCAGGTCAGCATCGCCGCGCCGACGGCGTCCCCGACCGCGAACGCCGCAGCCGCGCCGACCCAGGCGGAGCAGCCCGCCAAGGCGGCGGGCAACGCGACCTCGGCAGGGACGTGGGCGGCATACATCGTCGTGGCCCTCCTGGTCGTGGGTCTGATCGCCTACTTCTTCGTCCGCTCGCGCGCCGGCGCTCGGCAGCAGCGCTGAGTCGATGCTGCAGCGGGAACGGCTCCAGCACCCCGCAGCCTGGTGGCTGTGGGGGCTGGGCCTCGCCACCGCGGCGTCCCGCACGACCAACCCCGCCTTGCTCCTGCTCGTCGTGGGTGTCTGCGCCCTCGTCGTATCGGAGCGTCGCGACCCGTCGGCCCCCAACCCGTTGCGGGCGTTCCTGCTCATCGGCGTCGGGATCATCGTCCTGCGCCTGCTCGTCACGGTGGTGCTGGGCAACGGTGTCTACGGCGACACGGTCCTGTTCACGCTGCCCCGGGTGCCGCTGCCAGAATGGGCGGCGGGGGTGCGGCTCGGCGGTCCCGTCGCCCTCGAGCCGATCCTCTACGCGGTGTACGACTCGCTCCGGCTCACGGCGATCCTCGCCTGTGTCGGCGCCGCCAACGCCCTGGCGAGCCCCCGTCGGCTGCTGCGGCACCTGCCGGCGACGCTGTATGACGTCGGCACCGCCGTCGTCGTCGGCCTGACCTTCGCGCCGCGGCTCCTCGGCGACGCGCGTGCGGTCCGCGACGCGCGGCGACTGCGCGGCCACGACGGCCGGGGGGTGCGCGAGGTCGCCCGGCTCACCGTGCCCGTCCTCGAGACCGCCTTCGAGCGGTCACTCGGCCTCGCGGCATCCATGGAGTCGCGCGGCTACGGCCGTGCCGTTCGCTCCACGCGCGCGTCGCGGTGGCTGGCCAGCGGCCTTGCCCTCGCCGGCCTGGCCGGGGTGCTTGCCGGCCTCTACGGGCTGCTCGACACCTCGGCGGGTGGAGTCCTCGGCGTCCCTCTCCTGCTCGTCGGGGTCGTGCTCGCCACTGCCAGCCTGGTCGTGGGCGCCTCGAGGGAGGAGCGAACCGGCCACCGCCGCGACCCCTGGTCGTGGACCGAGACCGCGACCGTCGCCGCCGGTGCCGTGCCGGGGGCGGCGCTCCTGCTCGGCAGCATCCAGGGCTGGGACGGCATCGTCCCCGCCCAGTCCGCCAGCCTCCCGCACCTACCGCTCGCCGCCGTCCTCGCGATCGTGGTCGCCGCGGCGCCCGCCTTCCTCACTCCCCCACCCCGAGCCGAGGCGTCCGCATGATCACCTTCGACCACGTCACGGTCCGGTTCCCCGAGTCCGCCGCACCGGCCCTCGACGACGTCACGCTCCAGGTCCCCGAGGGCGAGCTCGTCCTCGTCATCGGCCCGACCGGCAGCGGCAAGTCGACCCTGCTCCGGTGCGTCAACGGCCTGGTCCCGCACTTCAGCGGAGGCCTGCTCTCCGGCTCGGTGGTCGTGGACGGGCTCGACACCCGGCAGCACCGGCCCCGCGACCTCGCCACCGTCGTCGGCCTCGTCGAGCAGAACCCGGTCTCCACCTTCGTCACCGATGTCGTCGAGGACGAGATCGCCTACGGCATGGAGACGATGGGCCTCGACCCGACGACGATCCGGCGCCGTGTCGAGGAGACGCTCGACCTCTTCGGGCTGACCCCGCTGCGGACCCGGGCCCTCGAGAGCCTGTCCGGGGGGCAGCAGCAGCGCGTGGCCATCGCCGCGGTCTTCGCGGCCGGCCCCCGCATCCTCGTCCTCGACGAGCCGACCTCGGCCCTCGACCCCGTGGCCGCCGAGGAGGTGCTCGCCTCGCTCGACCGGATCGTGCACGACCTCGGCACGACGGTGATCCTCGCCGAGCACCGGCTCGAACGCGTGATCCACCACGCCGACCGGGTCGTCCTGCTCGACCACGGCCGGACGAGCGCCCTCCTCGACCCGGCCGAGGCGATGCGGACGTCGCCGATCCACCCACCCGTGGTTGCCCTCGCCCACCTCGCCGAATGGGACCCCCCACCCCTGTCGATCCGGGACGCCCGCCGCCGGGTGGGCGAGCTGCGCCGCCGCCTCACGGGGATCGAACCTTCGGCACCGCGGACGACCGGACCCGACGCGGCGCTGGCGCTCGACGGGCTGCGGGTGCTGCGCGGCGGCCGCGTCGTCCTCGACGCGGTCGACCTCACGATCGAGCGCGGCTCGGTCACCGCACTGATGGGCCGCAACGGCGCCGGCAAGTCGACGCTCCTCGGGGCCGTCGGGGCCCAGCTGGCGATCGCGCGCGGCAGGGTGCGAGTCGGTACCCAGCGTGCCGACCCGCATGCCCTGCGGGCGCGCGACCGGGTCCGGGTGGTCGGCCTCGTGCCGCAGCAGCCGGAGCTGCTCCTCTACACCGACTCCGTCGCCGACGAGTGCGCGAGCGCCGACCGCGACTTCGAGGTCCCGGCCGGCACGACCGCCGAGCTCCTCGATGCGATCGCCGGTCCGATCGAGCGGGCCAGGCACCCGCGGGACCTCTCCGAGGGCCAGCGGCTCGAGCTCGCCCTGGCCGTCATCCTCGCCGGTGGTCCGGAGGTCCTCCTCCTCGACGAGCCGACCCGCGGGCTCGACTACGGGGCGAAGCGGCGACTCGCGGTCGTGCTCGCCCGGCTCGCCGAGGCGGGCACGACGATCGTGCTCGCGACTCACGACGTGGAGATGGTGGCGGAGTGCGCCGACCGGGTCATCATCCTCGCCGACGGAGAACTCGTCGCCGACGGCCCGGTCCGGGAGGTGCTCGCCGCCTCCCCCGCGTTCGCGCCCCAGGTGACGAAGGTGCTGCACCCGCAGCCGTGGCTGACCGTGGACGACGTCGCCGCCGCTCTCGGGAGATCGGCATGACACCCCGCCGACGGGGCCACGCCGACCGGCCGTCGGCTCGATCGGTCATCGCGCTGCGCTGGCCGAGCACCGCCGCGATCCTGCTCGTCGGAGTCGTCGGGCTCATCGGCTTCACCTGGCCGTTCCTCGCCTCCGCGGAGTTCGTGACGTCCCACGGCAACGACACTCCATGGCTCTTCGCCGTCCTGCTCGGACTGCTCTGCCTCGTGTGCCTGGCCGAGGTCAGCTCCGGTCGGCTCGACCCGAAGACGATCGCCGTCCTCGGCGTCGCGGCCGCTGCCGGTGGCGGCATGCGGGTGTTGAGCGCGGGGACCGCGGGTCTCGAGCCGGTCTTCTTCGTCATCATCGTCGCCGGGAGGGTGCTCGGGCCCGGGGTGGGCTTCGTGTCCGGCTGCCTCGCCCTGCTGACCGGTGCACTCCTCACCGGGGGCGTCGGCCCGTGGCTGCCCTACCAGATGCTCTGCTCCGGCGGCGTCGGCTTGGGGGCCGCGCTCCTGCCGGTCCGCCCGGGGTCGCGTCCGGAGCGATGGGCGCTCGCGGGATACGCCCTTGTCACGGGCCTGCTCTTCGGCCTCGTCATGAACCTCTGGTTCTGGCCCTTCCTCGGCACGAGCGGATCCGTGGGCATGAGCTTCGTCCCCGGCGCACCGTTGGCGGAGAACCTGCACCACTACGGCCTCTTCTACCTCGCGACCTCGCTGGGCTGGGACCTGCCTCGAGGCGTCCTCAACGCCACGCTCGTGCTCCTCGCCGGCCCCGCTCTGCTCAAGGTCTTCCGTCGGGCGGCCCGTCGGGCGGCCTTCGGTGCCCGGGCCGAGTTCGACGAGCCGGCCCGGGCCGTCCCGACGGAGGACGCCGTCCCATGACCGTCACCCTCGTGACCGGACCGGTCCGCAGCGGCAAGAGCCGGCACGCCGAGGACCTGCTCTCCGCTCACCCGGAGGTCGTCTACCTGGCCACCGGACCGCAACCGGGGACCGACCCCGAGTGGACGGCGCGGGTGGCCGAGCACCGCGCCAGGCGTCCCTCGGGCTGGACCACGGTCGAGTCCCTCGACATCGCCGCGGTGATCCGGAGGGCCGAGCAGCCCGTCCTCGTCGACTGCCTCGGCACCTGGGTCACCCGGCTCGTCGACGATGTCGGGTGGGACGACCTCGCCGCCGCTGGCCTGGCCCTGGCGGCGGCCCGGGACGCCCTGCTGTCCGCGCTGGCCACGGCAGCCGTGCCGGTGGTCCTGGTGACGAACGAGGTGGGCTGGGGAGTCGTGCCGCCCACCGCCTCGGGGCGGTTCTTCGCGGACGAGCTCGGCCGGCTCAACGCCGCCGTGAGTGGACGGGCCGACGCCGTGCATCTCGTCGTCGCGGGCCGCGTCCTCGACCTCACCTCGGCACCGGTCGTGCCGGAGCACCCGCGACCGAGGACCCTTCGTGCCTGACGCGTGGCGCCTCGCCCTCGGGACCTTCCTCGCCTTGCCCGTGCCTGCGCCGCGTCGTGTCGACCGTCGGACGGCCGGCTGGGCCATGCTCCTGGCCCCGGCCACCACGGTGCCCGCGTTGGTCGTCTGGGGATCCCTCGCTGCCGCGTCCGTGCACGGCTGGCTGCCTCCGCTCGTCGCGGCCGCACTCGCCCTCGGTGCGCCCGTCCTGCTGTCCCGGGCGATGCACCTCGACGGGCTGGCCGACACGGCGGACGGGCTCTCGGCGAGCTACGACCGCGACCGCGCCCTCGAGGTGATGCGCCGCAGCGACATCGGCCCGTCGGGCGTCGCGGCCATCGTCCTCATGCTGCTCGTGCAGCTGGGGTGCCTCGCGGCCCTCCTGCCGTCCACCTCCGGAGCAGTCCTCGCCGGCCTCGCCCTCGTGGCGAGCCGTCTCGCCCCGGCCGTCGCCTGCTGTCGCCTGCCGGCTGCTCGGTCCGACGGCCTCGGCCACACCGTGGCTGGATCGGTGCGACCGCTCGCGCTCACCGCCGCGGCCGTGCTCGTCGTGTGCGTCGGTGTCCTCGCGACGTGGGCCTCCGGCACGAGGTGGTATGCCGCTGTGCTCGTCCCCCTCGCCGCCCTCCTCGGCGCTTGGGTCGTCACGCGCCGCGCGGCTCGTAGGCTCGGCGGCGTGACCGGGGACGTCGTCGGCGCCGCGATCGAGACCGCACTGGGGGCTGGCCTCGTCGCCGCGACGGTGCTCTCCGCCGTGTGACTCCGGTCGGGGCCGTGTCCTGGGCGGCCCCGACCCGTCACCGGGCCCCTTACCAGGGGAACGGTCAGGACGGCTTCACCTCGATGAATGGCGGCTTGACGACGGTCGCCTCGACGGCGCGACCACGGACGTCGATGGTCACGGTGTCGCCGACGGCCACGTCGGGCGCGAGCAGGGCCAGTGCGATTCCCTGCTTCAGGGTCGGCGAGAAGGTGCCGGACGTGACGTCCCCGACCGGCGCCCCCTCGCGGGAGACGACGCAGTGCGGCCGGGGGATGCCGCGCCCGGTGACCAGGAGGCCGTGCGAGATGCGCGTGGGGTTGCCCCGCTCTGCTGCGAGTGCGTCCTTGCCCCAGAACGTGTCCTTCTTCCACCCGACGGCCCAGCCGACCCGCGCCTGTACCGGGGAGATCTCCGGTGAGAGCTCCTGCCCGTGCAGGGCGTAGCCCATCTCCGTCCGGAGGGTGTCCCGGGCGCCGAGGCCGCAGGGCAGGCCGCCCATGGGGCCCATCGCCTCGACGAGGGCGTCCCAGATCTCGGTCGCGCCGTCCCACGGGCCGACGAGCTCGTAGCCCCGCTCCCCCGTGTAGCCGGTTCGGCAGACGGTGAGCTGCTGGCCGCTCCTCTGGGCGTCGACGTAGGACATGTAGTCGTGCCCGGTCGTCAGGCCGAGGGCCCGGAGCAGGTCGTCGCTGCGAGGCCCCTGGACCGCGATGATCGCGAACTCGTCGTGCCGGTTCGAGACCGTGACCCCGTCCGGGGCCGCGGCAGAGAGCAGGTCGACGACCTGAGCGGTGTTCGCGGCGTTCGGGATGAGGAAGACGTCCTCCTCCGAGCGGAGGTAGGCGATGAGGTCATCGACCGCTCCCCCGGTCTCGTTGCAGCAGAGCGTGTACTGCGCCGAACCCGTCTGGATGCGTCGGAGGTCATTGGTGAGGCAGCGGTTGACGAAGTCCGCCGCGCCCGCGCCCGCCACCGTCGCCTTGCCGAGGTGGCTCACGTCGAAGATGCCGACCCGTTCACGGACCGCAGTGTGCTCGGCGACCACCCCACCGCCCGGATACTCGATCGGCATGTCCCAGCCGCCGAAGTCGGCCATCTTGGCCCCGAGGGCGACGTGTCGGTCGTGCAGGGGGGACGTGCGTCCCGGAGTCGAGTTCGTCATGGTGCAAACCTAGCGGCGCCAGCAGGCCTCGTTATGATCGCGCCGTCACCCCATCTCGGACAAGGGAGTTCACCTCGTGGCCAACCTCACCAGCTCCAGTCGCTCGGCGGCCGACATCGACGCGGACGCCATCGTCCTCGCGCTGGCGAAGGACGGTGACGGGGTCGCCCTGACGAACGGTCACGGCCTCTCCCGGCGCACGGTCAACCACCTCAAGGCGGTCATCGCCGAGCTCGAGCTGAAGGGCCGCCCCGGCGAGGTGACGACCCTCGCGGCCGTCCCCGAGGTCAAGGCTCCTCGAGTCGTCCTCACGGGTGCGGGCGAGCTGGGCGGGCGGCCCGACTCGACGACCCGGGAGAACCTCCGGCAGGCCGTCGGGGCCGCGGTGCGCGGCCTGGACAAGAAGCAGAAGATCGCCGTCGTCGTCCCCGGTGCCTCGACCGAGCTCGTTGCCGCGGTCGCCGAGGGAGCGGCGCTCGGGGCCTACGCGCCGCCGAAGGCCGGCGCCGCCAACACCGAGACGGTGCAGACGGTCAGCATCCTCGGCCCGACCGACGGCCCGGCTCGCAAGGCGGTCAAGCGCGCCGGCGCGATCGGCGCCGCCGTGGCCTACGCGCGCGACCTCGTCAACCAGCCGCCCAACCTGCTCTACCCCGAGTCCTTCGTCGCGTCGCTGGCCGAGCGGGTCAAGGGCACGAAGGTCAAGCTCAAGAGCCTCGACCTCAAGCAGCTGCGCGCCGGGGGCTTCGGCGGCATCGTCGGCGTCGGGCAGGGCTCGGTCAACGAACCCCGCCTCGCGGTCCTCACCTATGCCCCATCGCGCCCCAAGGCGACGCTCGCCTTCGTCGGCAAGGGCATCACGTTCGACTCCGGCGGCCTCTGCCTCAAGCCCCCGGCCGGCATGAGCACGATGAAGTCCGACATGGCCGGGGCCGCGGCGGTCGCCGCGGCTGTCCTCGCGATCGCGGAGCTCGGGCTGCCGGTCGCCGTCACCGGCTACCTCGGCATCGCCGAGAACATGCCCAGCGGTTCGGCCCAGCGGCCCAGCGACGTCGTCACGATGCGCGGCGGCAAGACGGTCGAGATCCTCGACACCGACGCCGAGGGACGCATGGTCCTCGCCGACTGCATCGCCCTCGCGGCGGAGAGCAAGCCCGAGGCGATCGTCGACGTGGCCACCCTGACCGGTGCGCAGGTCATCGCGCTCGCCGACACCGCCGCCGTCATGGCCAACACCGACGGGTTCCGGGGCCGCGTCGTCGACACGGCGGGCATCATGGGCGAGGCGGTCTGGCCGATGCCGCTGCCGGCCGAGCTGCGTCCCGCCCTCGACTCGCAGAACGCCGACATCGCGCACAAGGGCGGCCGCGAGGGCGGGATGCTGACGGCCGGGATCTTCCTCGGCGAGTTCGTGCCCGAGGGAGTCGCCTGGAGCCACATCGACATTGCGGGCCCCTCCTTCAACGAGAAGGGCGCTCGCGGCTACACCCCCAAGGGCGGCACGGGTTTCGGCGTGCGCACCCTCGTGGGGCTCGCCGAGTCCTACCTCTGACGACGACCCTCTGACGACGAAGGGGCCGGTGTCCACTGCGGACACCGGCCCCTTCCTCTCTGCTGACTGATTGTGCTGACTGATCGCGGCGCCCGATGGTGCCGAGCCCCGTCAGCCGCCGGACTTGCGCCGGAACATCTGCTGCGCCTTGGCCGGGCCGTGGGCACCGTGCACCTTGGACCGGTCGCCGTTCTCGGAGACGTTCTTGCCGCCGTGCGCCTGCTTCTTCTCGAGGGCGGCACGGAACTTCGCCCGGGTCTCCTCGCTGGGACCCGCTCCATCCTGTTTGGACATGCCTCAAACCTCCTGCGTCGACGCGGCCGGGGACGACTCCACCCTGTCAGGTGCGCGGCATACCTTCCAGTCGTTTTGTCCGTATGCCGTGCCTCACGCGTCACCCCTCCGCTTCCGGGTGTTCCACGCCCGCATCCGATTCGGGTAGCCCGTCTTGTTGACGTCGTAGACCGGCACACCCAGACGCTGGCTGAGGTCGTAGGCGTCCTTCTGCGACCCGATCGCCCGCCGAGTCCACTCACCGTCCCAGGCGATGAGCACTACGGTCGTTGGGGTGACACTCGTGGGAGGCTCCACGTAGGCCTCCACCCCCCGATGGGCCTCGACGAACTGCTTCAGGTAGTCCTCGACGGCCTTCCTGTCGATTTCCATCTGGGGACCATCGGATCGCGCGGCTGCCTCTCGGCGGGCGGCCTTGCGCCGCGAGAACCAACCCATGGCCGAACTGTACGACGACTTGCCCGGCAGATCTCGGCACGAGACCTGCTTGTGACGTCGGTCCCGATCAATGACAAGATGCACATGCGCGTGATCCCCACGAAGGAACCACGGGCACTGCAGTCTGGACAGGACAACCCGAGCCTTGCAAGGAGCACCCCGCATGCCGGCGACCGCCGCGGACGACTACGACATCGTCATCCTCGGAGGAGGCTCGGGCGGCTATGCCTGCGCCCTCAGATCGGCCGAGCTCGGCCTGCGCGTCGCGCTCGTCGAGAAGGCGGAGCTCGGCGGCACCTGCCTGCACCGAGGCTGCATCCCCACCAAGGCCCTGCTCCACGCCGCCGAGGTCGCCGACACGGCCCGCGAGGGCGAGAAGTTCGGCGTCAAGACGACGTTCGAGTCCGTCGACATGGCCGGCGTCATGTCCTACAAGAGCAGTGTCGTGGCCCGGCTCCACAAGGGGCTGCAGGGCCTGGTCGCCGCCGCCAAGATCGAGTACGTCACCGGTGAGGGCCGGCTCGACGGGCCGCACACCGTCGTCGTCGACGGCCGTCGCCTCACCGGGCGCAACGTCGTGCTGGCGACCGGCAGCTACGCCAAGTCGCTGCCCGGCCTCGAGATCGGCGGCCGCATCGTCACGAGCGACGACGCGCTGCGCCTTGACCACGTCCCGGCGCGGGTCGTCGTGCTCGGCGGCGGCGTCATCGGCGTCGAGTTCGCGTCGGTCTTCCGCAGCTTCGGCTCGGAGGTCACGATCGTCGAGGCGCTGCCCCGGCTCGTCGCCGGCGAGGACGAGGCGGTCTCGAAGCAGCTCGAGCGGGCCTTCCGCAAGCGCAAGATCACGGTCAGGACGGGAGCTCGGTTCGCCGGCGCCACCCAGTCCGGTGACGTCGTGACGATGACACTCGAGTCGGGGGACACGATCGAGGCCGACCTGCTCCTCGTCGCCGTCGGCCGTGGCCCGGTGACCGAGGGCCTGGGCTACGAGGAAGCCGGAGTGAACGTCGAGCGCGGCTTCGTGCCCACGGACGAGCGGCTGCGCACGAATGTCGACGGTGTCCGCGCCGTCGGCGACATCGTGCCGGGACTCCAGCTGGCGCATCGCGGGTTCGCGCAGGGCATCTTCGTCGCCGAGGACATCGCCGGGCTCACCCCGGCGGTCATCGACGAGACGACCATCCCCCGTGTCACCTACTGCGACCCCGAGATCGGCAGCGTCGGCCTCACCGAGGCCCAGGCGCGCGAGAAGTACGGCGACGTCGCGACCTACGAGTACAACCTGGGCGGCAACGGCAGGTCACAGATCCTCGGCACCCAGGGCTTCGTCAAGCTCGTGCGCCGGGCCGACGGCCCCATCGTGGGCGTCCACATGATCGGCGCCCGGATCGGCGAGCAGGTCGGCGAGGCACAGCTCGTCGTCGGCTGGGAGGCCTTCCCCGAGGACGTCGCCGCGTTCATCCACGCCCACCCGACCCAGAACGAAGCACTCGGCGAGGCACACTTGGCCTTGGCCGGCAAGCCGCTGCACGCGCATTCGTGAAGCACAGCCAGAAAAGGAACGAGGATAAGAACGCAGGTCTGAACGCTTGACCATGCCAGCCCTGGGTGAGTCCGTCACCGAGGGCACCGTCACCCGCTGGCTGAAGAACGTCGGCGACCGGGTCGAGGTCGACGAGCCCCTGCTCGAGGTCTCGACCGACAAGGTCGACACCGAGATCCCGTCGCCGGTCGCGGGCACGCTTCAGGAGATCCTTGCGCAGGAGGACGACACGGTGCCGGTCGGCGCCGACCTTGCAGTGATCGGTGACGGCGAGGCAGCGCCCTCGAGTGGTGCCCCGGCCCAGGAGCAGGCCGCTCCCGCGGAGCCGGCGCAGCCGACCGAGCAGGCGCAGCCGGCCGAGCAGGCCCAGCCGGAGGACCAGCCCGGCTCCGTCGAGCCGCAGACCCCGGGTGACGGCCAGCCGCAGCAGCCCGAGACCCAGGCCGCGCCCCTGCAGGCGGCCGCCTCCGGCTCCGGTGAGGGCCAGACGGTCGTCATGCCGGCCCTGGGTGAGTCCGTGACCGAGGGCACCGTCACCCGCTGGCTCAAGGCGGAGGGCGACGACGTCGCGACGGACGAGCCGCTCCTCGAGGTCTCGACGGACAAGGTCGACACCGAGATCCCCTCGCCCTTCAGCGGGAAGCTGACCAAGATCCTCGTGGCCGAGGACGAGGTCGTCCCTGTCGGCGGCGAGCTCGCCGTCATCGGCGGGTCGGCGCCGGCCCAGGCCCCCACACAGCAGCAGGCACCTGCCCAGCAGGCTCAGCCGGCCCAGGCCCCCGCGCCGCAGGAGGCACCTGCCGCCCACGCCCCGGCCGAGCAGCAGGCGCCGGCTCCAGAGCAGGCCCCGGCCCAGCCCTCCGCACCGGCGCCGCAGCAGGAGCAGCCGGCACGCCAGCCGGAGCCGATCGGTGCGGCCGTCGCCGGTGGCGCTGGCGAGACGAGCGACGCCGCCGCCTACGTGACGCCGCTCGTTCGCAAGCTGGCGGCGCAGCACAGCGTCGACCTGGGCAGCATCCAGGGCACGGGCGTCGGCGGCCGGATCCGCAAGCAGGACGTGCTCGACGCGGCCGAGGCCGCCAAGCAGCCGGCACCCCAGCCCGAGCAGCCGGCAGCCGCAGCCGCTCCCGCCGGCGCGTCCGCCCCGGCGCCGTCGGCTCCGGCCGAGGTGTCCCCCAAGCGAGGCACGCGCGAGAAGATGTCGCGCCTGCGCAAGGTCATCGCGCAGCGCATGGTCGAGTCCCTCCAGGTCTCGGCCCAGCTGACGACGGTGGTCGAGGTCGACCTGACGAAGGTGGCCCGCCTCCGCGCCCGGGCGAAGAAGGACTTCGAGGGGCGCGAGGGCACGAAGCTCAGCTACCTGCCGTTCCTCGCGCTCGCGACCTGCGAGGCTCTCAAGGCCCACCCGAACCTCAACGCGAGCGTTGAGGGCGACGAGATCGTCTACCACGGCTCGGAGAACCTCTCCATCGCCGTCGACACGGACAAGGGCCTCATCGTCCCCGTCGTGAAGAACGCCGGTGACCTCAACATCGCCGGCCTGGCCCGGGCCAACGCCGACGTCGCGGATCGCACGAGGAGCAACAAGATCACGCCGGACGACCTGGCGGGCGGCACCTTCACGATCACGAACACCGGCAGCCGCGGCGCACTGTTCGACACGCCGATCATCAACCAGCCACAGGTCGCGATCCTCGGCACCGGCGCCATCGTCAAGCGGCCCGTCGTCGTCACCGACGCCGACGGCGGCGAGACCCTCGCGATCCGCTCGATGATGTACCTCGCCCTGTCCTACGACCACCGGATCGTGGACGGCGCCGACGCGGCCCGGTTCCTCGCCACCCTGAAGGGTCGCCTGGAGGAAGGCAACTTCGACGTCTGAGCCAAGGCGTAGGTGACATGACGAAGCGCGTCGCGATAGCCGGGTCCTCCGGCCTCATCGGCGGCGCGCTTCGTCGTCATCTGCGCGATCGCGGCGACGACGTGGTCCGGCTCGTGCGTCGGCCGGCCGCCGCACCCGACGAGGTCCGGTGGGATCCGGAGGCGGGACGGCTCTCCCTCGAGGCCCTCGACGGTGTCGATGCGGTCGTCAACCTTGCCGGGGTGGGAATCGGTGACCACCGGTGGACCCCCGCCCACAAGCGCGCAGTCGAGCGGTCCAGAGTCGACTCCACGGGGACGATCGCGATGGCTCTCGCGGACGTCAAGGCAGGGACCGGTCGTGACATCCGACTCGTCAATGCGTCGGCCGTCGGCATCTACGGTGACCGTGGCGACGAGGTGCTCACGGAGTCCAGCGACCTGGGCGACGACTTCCTCGCGCAGGTTGTCCGTCGCTGGGAGGCGGCGACCCAGCCGGCGGTCGAGGCCGGGGTACCGGTCGCGCTCGTGCGGTCCGGCCTGGTCATGGCCAGGAGCGGCGGTGCCTTCGCACCGCTCCTGCTCGCAACGAAGCTCGGCCTCGGCGGCGCGCTCGGCTCGGGTAGGCAGTGGTGGCCGTGGATCACCCTCGTGGACGAGGTCCGCGCCATCGCCCATCTGGTGGACCGTCCGGACCTGAGCGGTGCGTTCAACGCGGCCGCCCCCGATGGTCGCCGCCAGGTCGAGCTGGCCCGGGGCCTGGCCGGTGCCATGCATCGCCCCGCGCTCGTGCCGGTGCCGCGTCTCGCCCTGAGGGTGCTCATCGGCGAGTTCGGGGACCGGATCCTCGACAGCCAGCGCGTGCAGCCCCGGAGGCTCCTCGAGAGCGGCTTCGGCTTCGAGCACCCAGACCTCGAGTCCGGCGTCAGCTGGCTCGTGGCGCCGTGATCGACTCGATCCGCCAGCCCGCCCCGTCGCGGACGAGGTGGAAGTCGAGCGGCTCGCCCTCGACGGCCTCCCTGGCGGTCGCGCGTCCGCGGTCGTCGACGACCTCGTAGGCCGCGACGGCGACCCGGGCCCGGACGACCGCTTCCGAGGCGGATCGGGAGGCGAACTGCGCCACCGAGACCGTCATCCGCAACCCCTCGTAGTGCAGGTGCCCACTGGTCAGGGCGTCGATGACGGCCGAGTCGGCCCGCCAGGACGGCGAGTCGGGCCGGTGGACTGCGCCGAGAGATCCGACCTTGCGTCCCGTGAGGGCCGCGACCCGACGGTCCGTGAGGTCCTGCAGGATCGCCCGCGCTTCGAGCGGTCCGGCCGGCGTTCCAGACACGGCCGGGCTGGGCGAGGGAGCGACAGCGGAACCTGAGTGCGTCGGGGTGGTGGTGACCCGAGCGGCGGGCGGTCGACCGTCACCGCCGGTGCCTTCGCTGACGCCGTGTCCGGACGCAGGCTCGGTCCCGCCCGTGCCCGGGACCAACCCGAGGTGTGCGAACCACCCGAGGAGCGTGGCCAGGACGGCGATGCCAGCGAGCACGGCGAGGCGATGGGACCACCGGGCCGGCGAGACGGGCACCCTGCGGAACCAGGGACGCGGCGTCTCCGTCGCCGGCGGGCGTCCGAGGGCCGCGTCGGCGCGGATGCGGTGGGTGAGCGCCGATGCCTCGTCGGCACCGACGACGACCTCGACCGGCTCCCCCGCCGCGGCGTCGAAGACCAGGGCAGGAAGCGCCGCCGATGACGGGCGGACCTCGGGCTCCGGGTCGAGGCACCGGCCCACCACCGGGCCGAGCTCCGGGCCCACATGGCTGGCGACTGTCTCCCCTGCCAGCCGGAGGAACGTGTCGGGCGCGCCGTTGCCGGTGAGGCAGAACCACGCGAGGGCCCCGAGGGAGAATACGTCACTCGCCTCGGTGGGCTGCTCACCCGAGCGGACCTCCGGGGCGACGAAGCCGGCGGTTCCGACCACCGCGCCCGCCCCGGCGCCGGCAAGCCGCCCGGCGCCGAGGTCCATCAGGAGTGGACGGCCGGCAGCCGTGAGCATGACGTTGCCGGGCGAGATGTCGCAGTGCGTGCCGCCGGCAGCGTGGAGCGCGGCGACGGCCTCCGCGATAGGCGTCAGGACGGTGACGACCTCGCCCGGCCGGAGATGGCCCCGGCTGGCGACCAGCGAGGCGAGCGTCGCCCCGATGACGAGGTCGAAGACGAGGGCGACCCGCCCGTCCGACAGCGGGACGACGTCCCGCAAGGCGACGAGGTGCTCGTGCCGGACCGCCATGAGCACGTGCCGCTCGATCTGCGCCTCACGCACGGCGACGGGGTCGGGCCGGGCCCGCGGCACCTTGACCGCGACCGGCGCGCCCGCCGCATCCGTGCCCGCCCACACCACGCTCGTCGAGCCCGAGCCGATGACGTGGAGCAGCCGGTGACCGGGCACCTCGGGAGGTTCGTCCCGGTCGTCGTCTCGCCCGTCCCTCTCGTCCCTGTCGTCGTCCACCTCACCATCGTGGCAACTCGCCGGGTCGACCGTCGGGCGTCATCCACAGGCCGTCCCGTGCGGCGGTTGTCGATGGCGAGGGCCGCCTCCACCGATTGCGCGCCGCGGCCCTCGTCCCCCTTCGATCAGGCGGGAGGCTCCCCAGGTGTCACGACCGGCACCACCCGGTTGCCCTGTGCGCTCGTCCGGGCCGCATCGACGACGGCGAGGACGTGGATCGAGTCGCGAGGGTCGACCGGCATCGCGGCCTGCGGATCGTCGGAGCGCAGCGCCGTGGCCACACCCCGGTAGAAGTCCGCCTGGTCGGCAGCATGCACGACGGGGCCGGGCTCCCGGTCGCCCCCTCGGACGACCCAGCCCACCGCATCGGCCTCGTTGGCGAACTCGAGGAAGACACTGACGTCGTCGACCTGCTTGCCGATGACGTAGGCGCCCGTCGACCCTGCCAGCCGGGCCCGCGGTCCGGGAGCGCCGTTGACCGCGCTCGCGAACAGGTGGCTCACGACCCCCGAGGTGTGCCGGCAGGCCAGGAAGGTGTCGTCCTCTGCCACGGCCACCCTTGAGTCGAGTTCGGCGTACACCGTCTCCACCTCGCCGTGCAGCAGCACGGCCTGGTCGATGAGGTGTGCCTGCAGGTCGAGGAGCAGTCCGCCACCCTGCTCCGGCGTGGCGGTCTGCCGCCATCGGTCGCGCCGCACCGGGCGCCACCGGTCCCAGCGGTACTCCGCCCGCCACACCTCCCCGACCAGTCCCGCCTCGATCACGGCAGCGAGGCCGAGGTGCTCCGGGTCGTAGCGCCGGTTCTGGAAGACGGTGAGCGGCACTCCCTTGTGGGCGGCCAGGTCGACGATCCGGAGCGCACCGTCGGCGTCGAGGGCAAGCGGCTTGTCGACGACGCTGGGCAGCCCTGCGTCGATGACCTGCTCCGCCTGCTCCCCGTGGGCGGCGGTGGCCGAGGCGATGACCACGAGGTCGAGGCCGGGCCGCTCGAGCAACCCGTCGAGGTCCGGGACGACCGCGGCGTCGGGCAGGTCCCGGCATGCCTCCGCCACCCGGGTCGGGTCGGCGGTCGCGACGGCGGCGACTTCGAGTCCGGCGCGCCGCAGGAGCGGCGCATGGAACCCGCGCCCTGCCGCGCCATACCCGACGAGCCCGACGCGGAGGGGGACCGACGAGCGCGAGGCGGTGGGCGGCATACGGACACCTTGGCACAGCGGGCGGACGGACGCCCGGGACCGCTGTCGTACCCTGACGCCATGCGCTTCGTGCACCTCGGCCTCGACCCGGACTTCGTGGACTACCAGCGAGGCTGGGACATCCAGCGCGAGACGCACGCCAAGGTCGTGAGCGGCGAAGAGCCGGACACCGTCTACCTGCTCGAGCACGCCGCCGTCTATACAGCCGGCAAGCGCACCCAGCCCCAGGAGCGCCCCACGGACGGCACCCCGGTCGTCGACGTGGACCGCGGCGGAAAGATCACGTGGCACGGACCGGGCCAGATCACCGGCTACCCGATCGTGCGGCTGCCCGCGCCCATCGACGTCATCGGCTACGTCCGGGCGCTCGAGGAGATGATGATCCGGGTCTGCTCCGACTTCGGCGTCGAGGCCGGCCGTTCCGAGGGCGAGAGCGGCACGTGGATCGCCGCCGACGGCCGTGGGCCGCGTCGGAAGATCGGCGCGATCGGCATCCGTGTCAGCCGGCAGGTGGCGATGCACGGCTTCGCCTTCAACTGCAACCCCGACCTGTCGTGGGGCGACGTCATCATCCCCTGCGGCATCCCCGACGCCGGCGTCACGTCGCTGTCGCGCGAGCTCGGCCGGGACGTCCCGGTCAGCGAAGTGCTCCCGCATGTCGAGAAGCACCTCGCCGACATCCTGCCCACGCTCCAGCCGAACCGGCGCGTCCAGCCCTGACCCGCGCTCCCCCGCCAGTACGCTGCGCACAGCAACCAGTGCGGGGGGAGCCCAATGGACGTCGCCGTCAAGACTGTCGGCCTGCGCAAGACCTACCTCCATCGGGGCGTGCGGCGGGCGGCCGTGGAGCGGCTCGACCTGACCGTCCCGGCGGGAGGCGTGCATGGCTTCCTCGGGCCGAACGGGTCGGGCAAGACCACGACGATCCGGATGCTGCTCGGCCTCATCCGGCCGGACTCCGGTCAGGCCTGGATCTTCGGCCACAAGGTGCCCGGCGACCTGCCCGCGGTGATCGGCCGCGTCGGCGCGATCGTCGAGTCGCCCAAGTTCTTCCCGGCCTTCACCGCTCGCCAGAACCTGCGCCTCCTCGCGGACGCGATCGGCACCCCGAGAGGCCGCATCGACGAGGTGCTCGAGGCCACGCGCCTGCGTGACCGCGCCGACGATCGCTACTCCGGCTACTCCCTGGGCATGAAGCAGCGCCTCGCCATCGCGGCCACCCTGCTCAAGGACCCGGACCTGCTCATCTTCGACGAGCCGACAAACGGCCTCGACCCGGCCGGCATCCGCGAGATCCGGGACACGATGCGGGCGCTCGGCGACCAGGGCAAGACGGTCCTCGTCAGCTCGCACATCCTCGCCGAGGTCGAGCACGTCGCGGACACCGTGTCGATCATCGGTCGCGGCGAGCTGCTCGCGGAGGGGCACGTCTCGGACCTGCTCGGGGGCAGCACGCAGTTCCGGGTGGGTGTCCCCGACCCGGAGCGCGCCGCCGGCGTACTCCGAGAGGCCGGTCTTCAGACCGAGCACGACGGCGCCTTCCTGCGCGTCACGACCGACGACGGCGAGCAGGTCTCACGAGTCCTTGCCGGGCACGGCCTCTTCGTCAGCCAGCTGACGCCGATGCGGCCCGACCTCGAGTCGGCCTTCCTGCGCCTCACGAGTGAGAGCGGTCTCGACGCGGCTCCCGCTGACCGGGTTCCGGCCGGTGCATCGTCCGACGAGCAGACGGGAGGAGTCGCATGACGCTCTACGTGGCCCCCGCACCGTCCCGTCCCACCGGCACGCCCTACCCGGCACTCGTCGGGGTCGAGCTGCGCCGCCTCTGGTGGCGCCGCCTCACCAAGGTCGTCCTCGCCATGGCGGTGCTCCTCACCGGGGTTGCCCTCTACGGCACCTACCAGTCGACGTCACCGGACACGATCGCCGAGCGGATCGACAACTTCCGGCAGTCGACCGCCCAGTTCCCGCAGATGGTGAAGGACTGCCAGCAGGCCGAGGCGCAGGCCCGCGAGAGCGGAGACCCCGCGGCGGACTTCGGCTGCTCGCGGATGCCGGCACCGAACGCGCAGGACTGGGGCCTCGTGTCGCCCGAGGCAGGTGCGCTCACCGCCGGCCTGTCGGGGACGAACGCCTACTTCTATGCCTTTCTCGCCTTCGTCCTCGCCGCCAGCTTCGTCGGGGCGGAGTTCTCCGCCGGCTCGCTCGGCACGTGGCTCACCTTCGAGCCACGCCGGCTCCGGGTGGCATCGGCCAAGCTGGTCGCCGCCGGGCTCGCGGGTGGCGCCATCGCCGTCCTAGGCCTCGCTCTGACCTCCCTCGGGGCATGGTTCATCAGCCGCGTCAACGAGCCGGACCCCACCCTGCAGCTGCCGGCGGCCGCCAGCAGCGACTCCCTCACGCAGCTGCTCATCAGGTGCGTCGTCGCGGCCGTCGTCGCAGGCATCGCCGGAGTGGCTCTCGGCCTCATCGTCCGCAACACCGGCGCGATCGTCGGGATCGTGCTCGGCTACGGCGTCATCGTGGAAGGCCTGCTCGCCCAGGGGCTGGCGCACGGCCGGCTCCTGCCGTGGCTGCCCCTGAAGAACGTCGAGGCCTTCGTCGAGCGCGGCTCGACCTACTTCGCGGAGGTCTGCGGGGCGAACGGCTGCCAGATGGAGCAGATGACGGTGACCTACACCCATGGGTGGGTCTATCTGCTCGTCGCGGGCGTCGCCCTCGTCGTCGTCGCCTCTGCGGTGTTCCGCCGGCGCGACCTCGGCTGACCTCGGGGGGTAACGTCCCGCCCCTCCACCGAGGGCCTCAGCGACGCAGACGCATCATGTGCCAGACGTTCCGCCCGTCCTCGCGCGTGTAGCGCAGCTCATCGAGCGCGGCTCTGGCGAGGTCGAGTCCTCGCCCGCTCTCGGGGAGCGCGGCGAGGGCCCCATCGTCCTCCTCGTCGAGAGTCCGCTCCGCCTCCACCGGGATCGTCGCGCCGGCGAATGCCGCCTCTCCGGCGTCGGACAACGTCGCCTGGAGCCGATCGGGCAGGACCTGCAGGCAAAACTCGTACAGCACCTGACCCCGGGGCCGAGCGTGCCTGACCACGTTTCCGGCGATCTCGATCACGGCGGTCTCGAAGAGCATGATGTCCTCGACGGAGAGCTCCGGATGCTCCGTCGCGACGCTCTCGAGGAGGCCGTGCAGCAGGTTCAGGGACTCCGGGACGGCGAGTCCGGAGACCCGATGGTCACCAGCCATGGACGGCGTCCTCGAGGCGCTCGTGCGGGCGCAGCACCCGGTCGAGGTTCGTCAGCGTCAGCACCGTCCGCACCTGGCTGCCCGGGGCCGCGATCCGGAGGTCGCCACCGGCCTGGCGAGCCCGCTTCAGCCCGGCGATGAGAGCCCCGAGGCCGGACGAGTCGATGAAGCTCGTCCCGCTGAGGTCCACGACGACGTGCTTCGTGCCGTCCTTCACGGTCCCGTCGATGGCGCTGCGCAGCTGTGACGCCGAGACCATGTTGAGCCGGCCCTCGCAGCGCAGGACCGCCGCCGAGCCGAGAGTGGACGTGTGGATCTCCATCAGGACAGCTCCTCGCTGGGTTCGGGCGCGCGGTATCGCGCCGCCTTGAAGATGACACTCAGCACGACGAGGTCGTAGCCGACCCAGGCCACGTTGACCGCGGTGCCGAGGACTGTGTTCGTCGTGCCGGCCCAGAGACGGATGGCCCCGACGACGCAGGCCACGACGAGGACGACGACCGCCACGAGCTGGGGCAGCACGAGGCGCCACGGGAAGGAGCCCCGGGCCTGCCGCGTCTTGGGAGTGACGACGAAGCCGAGTGGCTTGCCGAACCAGACATTGGCCGCGGCGGTCCAGCAGGCCCTGATCCAGAGCGGGAAGAGGGCGACGCTGTACTGGTGACCCCGCCAGGTGCGCACGCCATAGCCGACGACCAGGAAGAGCAGCTGGTTGACGACGAAGTAGGGCAGGAAGTGCGCGACGAACTCCCCCCCGTAGGCGCGGACGGGGAGCACCCCGAAGCAGAGGTAGAACACCGGGGCCAGCAGGAAGACCACGGCCGCGAAGCCGGACAGATAGCTCCACATCGTCGAGAAGTACATGAGGCGTTGGCCGAGGCTGAGGCCCCGCTGCCGGAGCGGGTTCTCACGCAGCATGACCTGCATCGTGCCCTGTGACCACCGCAGGCGCTGCTGGAGCATCGTCCGAAGGTCATCGGGCGCTAGCCCGTGGGCGAGCACCTCGTGGTGGTAGACCGACCCCCAGCCCATGGCATGCAGCCGCATGCAGGTGGCCATGTCCTCGGTGACCGACACCGTGGCCATCGGCATCATCGGCTGGGCCTCGTCCGAACGGTCCACGTCGACCGCGCGGACCAGCTCGCGGATGGACTCGATCGCGGCGAGCGGCGACCAGTCGCGCGCCGCGAGGCGCTCCATGGAGACGTCGTCGACCACGGGCAGGCCCAGCTCTTGGTCGGTCTGGACCGGGAGTGCGGCGAGCTCCTCGAGGTCGGCCCGGATGTCAGCCAGGTCCTGGTCGACCACGATCCGAGCGGCCTGGTCGACCCGCTGCTGGAACTCATACGTGACGTCGGCGACGGGCTCCCCAGAGGAGAGCTGTCGCCGGGCGCGGCGGACGGCCTCGCGCAGCTCGGCGACGGCCGCCGCCGCTCCGGGGCCGTATCGATCCGCGTTGCGGGCGGCCCGCGTCAACATGCGCGCCGCCGTCCGCAGGGCCGCCGAGACGGCCTCCTCCACCTCGCGGACGTATCCCACGACGCCGAGCTGCATGAGCGCGTCGCGCCGCAGGACGGCGTTGGAGCCGCAGAAGAACGCCGCGTTCCACCCGTCCTTGCCCTGCTGGACCGGTCCGTAGAAGAGCGGTGCCTGGCTGCCGAGGGGGTCGGCGTCGGTGACGTTGGTGAACCACTGCGGCGTCTGCACGAGCGCGACCTTCGGGTCGCGGAAGTAGCCGAGGGTGCGGTCGAGGATCGCCGGGTCGGGGATCTGGTCGGCGTCGAGGATCAGCATGAACTCGCCCTCCGTGCGGAAGAGGGCGTTGTTGAGGTTGCCGGCCTTGGCGTGGCGCGGCCGGTCCGTCCAGTCGTCGCTGCGAGTGATGTAGCCGATCCCCGCATCGGCCGCCGTCTGGCGCATCTCGGCGCGGTCGCCGTCGTCCAGCACCCAGGTCGTGTGCGGGTACCGGATCGCGTCGGCGGCAAGCGCGGTGCGCAAAACCAGCTCGACGGGCTCGTCGTACGTGGTGATGAAGACGTCCACGGTCGCACCACGCGGCGGCGGCCCCGGATCGCCTCGCCACCGCAACCGCCACATCGTCAGCCCGAACAGGTAGGCGTCGACCAGTGCGTACGTCTCGGCGAGGACGAGGGGCACGGCGATCCACCAGTTGGGCCAGTTGACGGAGAAGACCCAACGCCACCCGACGTAGACGGTCCCCAGCGTCAGGGTGAGCACGACGAGGAGCCGGATGAGGAGCAGCCGGCCGCTGTGCGCGCGACTAGCGGGCGCCGGTCCCCTACTCGTCGGAAGTGGTTCCAGCTCCTGCCCCGCCGTCACGGCGTCGGGTGCCGGGTCCGGTCCCATGGTCAGGGTCCGTCCCGGTGCAGGACGACGATCGTCACGTCGTCGGTCGGAACCCGCTCGTCGGCCACCCTCGCCATCCGTTCCACGAGACCGGGCGCGTCGGAGCAGCCGACGGCCACGGCGCGCACCGCCTCGAGCCCCTGGCGTGGCGTGTCGAACAGTTCCGCCCACCCGTCGCTGACAACGACGAGCCATTCGCCCCGGTCGAGCGTGGTGCTGTCGGCACGCCAGGTCTCGCCGGGGACTGCCCCGAGCGGGAGCCCGCCCCCGGAGAGGCGGCGGTATGCCCCGTCGGAGTCGAGGATGACCGCCAGGCCGTGCCCGGCATCCACGTAGTCGAGCCGGCCAGACCCGGGATCGAGCCGTGCGCAGAACGCCGTGACGAACGTCGAGGTCTCGGCCAGGTCGTCCTCGAGGCTCGCAGCGGACCGGGTGACCGCCCGGGCCAGGTCGTTGAACCGGGAGGCGCCTCGTAGGACCGCGCGCACGCCCGCCGCGATGATCGCCGCCGCGATGCCCTTGCCCATGACGTCCGCCAGCTCGAGCTGCACCCCGTCGTCGAGCTCGAACCAGTCGTAGAAGTCCCCGCCGACCTGCCGAGCCGTCACGCAGCTGCCGGCGATCGTGTAGCCGGGCAGATCGGGCGTATGACGTGGCAGCAGCTTGCGCTGCACCTCACCGGCGTGCGTCAGTTCCTCTTGGTCCGCCAGCTCCTTCTCTGCCCAGCTGGCGAGGTCGGCGAGGACCTCATGCTCGGCGGCACTCAGCTCCCGTGGCTCCGTCCCCACGATGCAGAGCGAACCGACGCGCTGCCCGGCCGCGCTGAGCGGATGGCCTGCATAGAAGCGCAGGCCCGGCTGCTCCCGCACGAGGGGCAACCGCTCGAAGCGCGGGTCCAGCAGCAGGTCGGGCACGACGAGGGCGTGGTCCTGGCGGATCGTGTGGTCGCAGACGGTCTCGTGCCGCGGCACCTGGTCGGGGACGCCGCCGACGGAGGCCTTGTTCCACTGGCGGTCCTCGTCGATGAGGCTGATCAGTGCGATCGGCACGTCGAAGAGCCGCTTGGCGAGACGCACGATGCGGTCGAAACGCTCCTCGGGAGGCGTGTCGAGGATGTCGAGCTCCTGTAGCGCTGCCAACCGCTCACGCTCGCCGGTCGTGGGCACGGGACAGTCCTCCTCCCTGACGTGTGCGGGCTGTCGCGATGGGGTGACGCTATCGGAGGTGTCGCCCGGCTGCTCGGTGGAGCAGCCACCGGTCGTGGCACCGGCCGGACGGCTGAGGGGCCGGTGAGCGGCATACTCGTGTTCATGGGGGTCGCGCGAGCCGCGTAGGCTGACCGGCAGCACCGCCGCCACTGGAGGAGACCACCTTGACCGTCGCACCGGAGGGCCGCCGACTGCTGCGCGTCGAGGCGCGCAACGCCGAGACCCCGATCGAGCGCAAGCCGTCCTGGATCCGCACCACGGCGACGATGGGCCCGGCCTACACCGAGCTGCAGTCGATGGTGAAGACCGAGGGCCTGCACACGGTCTGCCAGGAGGCGGGCTGTCCCAACATCTTCGAGTGCTGGGAGGACCGGGAGGCGACCTTCCTCATCGGTGGCGACACGTGCACCCGCCGCTGCGACTTCTGTGACATCGCGACCGGCCGCCCCGGTCCCCTCGACCTCGACGAGCCGCGCCGCGTGGCCGAGTCGGTGCAGCGGATGGGGCTGCGCTACTCGACGGTGACAGGGGTCGCGCGCGACGACCAGCCCGACGGCGCTGCCGGGCTCTACGCGGAGACCATTCGCCAGATCCACCTGCTCAACCCCAACACCGGGGTCGAGATCCTGCCTCCCGACTTCGGGGCGAGGCCCGAGCTCGTCGGCCAGGTCTTCGATGCCCGTCCGGAGGTCTTCGCCCACAACCTCGAGACCGTCCCCCGGATCTTCAAGCGCATCCGTCCGGCATTCACCTACGAGAAGTCCCTGCGGGTGCTGACCATGGCGCGCGAGGCGGGGCTCGTGACGAAGAGCAACCTCATCCTCGGCATGGGCGAGACGGATGGCGAGATCGACGCCGCGATCCGCGACCTGCACGACGCCGGCTGCGACATCCTCACCATCACCCAGTATCTGCGCCCGTCGAAGCTGCACCACCCCATCGACCGGTGGGTCAAGCCGGAGGAGTTCGTCCACTGGTCCGAGCTCGCCGAGGAGATCGGGTTCAAGGGTGTCATGGCTGGCCCGCTCGTCCGGTCGTCCTATCGGGCGGGGCGTCTCTGGGCCTCGGCGATGACGAAGTGGGGTCGTCCGATCCCCGAGCACCTGGCCCACCTCGCGGAGGCTGCGGAGTCGCCCGCGCGTCAGGAGGCGGCGTCATTGGTGGCCCGGGCCGACCGGGCCGTATCCTGAACCACATGGCACGGAAGACGGACGGCGATTCGAGCGCGCCCTCGCAGAAGAAGCAGGGTCGCCTCTCCCAGATCAAGCAGGTCTACCAGGTCTCGAAGCAGGCCGACCCCAACATCGGGCGGTGGATGCTGCTCGGCTTCCTGGCCACGGTCGCCGTCTTCCTCATCATCGGGTTCGTTCTCAAGAGCCCCCTCCTCTTCGGCATCATGGGCGTCCTCTTCGGCGTCCTCGCCGCGACGATCATCATGAGCCGCCGGGCCGAACGCGCCGCCTATCGCTCGATCGAGGGCCAGGCCGGCGCCGCCGGTGCGGCGCTCACCTCCATCCGCCGCGGCTGGTACACCGACCGTGAGCCGGTCGCTGCCGACGTCGCCCGCCCCGGCGACGTCAACTCCGCGGCCATGGTCTACCGCGCGCTCGGCCGCCCCGGTGTCGTGCTCGTCGGTGAAGGCCCGACCGGTCGCGTGCAGAAGCTGCTGGTCAAGGAGCAGAAGCGCGTCGAGCGTGTCGCCCCCGGCGTGCCCGTGACGACCCTGGTCGTCGGCGAGGGCGAGGGCCAGGTGCCGCTCAGCAAGGTGGCCTCGAAGGTCCAGCGCCTGAAGCCGGCGATCACCAAGGACGAGATGGCCCTCGTCAACAAGCGCCTCAAGGCGCTCGGCGGCATCCGTCCCCCGATCCCCCAGGGCATCGACCCGACGCGGGCGCGGATGGACCGCAGGGCGCTGCGCGGCAAGTGAGACGCGTCAGCTAAGACCCATCGGCTGAGACCTCGTCAGCGGGTGTTGACGATGACGGTGTTGGCGACGCGGTCGTGCAGGCCGCGGCCGTCCCGGTCCCAGATGAGCGCCGGGATCGCGAGGCACAGCAGGACGGTCCGGACGACGACCTGCAGCAGGTGAGCCCGTCCCCCGGCAACGTTGTGGACCTGGATCCCGACGATCCGGTGGCCGACCGTCGTCCCGAGCGTGCCGACGAGCAGCAGGTTCTCGACGGCGAAGATCGCGAGCGGGATGAAGCTGCGCCCGCCGGTCTCCTGCCAGCCGACGCCCCACAGGCCGTTGGCGATCAACATGCAGAGCACCCAGTCGATGACGACCGCCACGATCCGGCGACCGAAGTGAGCGATCGAGCCCGGCCCGCTGGGCGGCATACCGAGTCGTTGGCCGCGGTGCTCCCCCGGCGCGCTGGTGCGCGCCCGAGGGCCCTCGAGCCACGAGCCGATGTCGTTACGATCCATCACGCGACCAGCGTACGTGCGGCCCGCCCACGACCGCGCACGGGCCGTCCGTGACCGCCCGCGTAACGCCCACGAAACATTCGGGTCATGGCCGGGAAACGGCGACCGCGTAAGGTCAGGGCCTGTCAGCACGGAGGTGCTTGCCCGATCAGCGGACGGCACCTTCTTCCTTACCAGGAGGTTGGATGTTCAGCTCAGCCGAAGAGGTCCTCGCCTATATCAAGGACGAGGACGTCCAGTTCATCGACATCCGGTTCTGTGACCTGCCGGGCGTCATGCAGCACTTCAACATCCCGGCTGAGACGGTCGACGAGGACTTCTTCACCGTGGGCCAGATGTTCGACGGGTCCTCGATCCGCGGCTTCCAGGCGATCCACGAGTCGGACATGAAGCTCGTCCCCGACGTCGCGACCGCGTACGTCGACCCGTACCGCGCGGCCAAGACGCTCATCATGAACTTCTCGATCGTCGACCCGTTCACCGACGAGCCGTACAGCCGCGACCCGCGCAACATCGCGAAGAAGGCCGAGGAGTACCTGAAGTCGACCGGCATCGCCGACACGGCGTTCTTCGGCGCTGAGGCGGAGTTCTACGTCTTCGACGACGTCCGGTTCGAGACGAAGGCCAACGCCAGCTACTACTACCTCGACTCGATCGAGGCGGCCTGGAACACCGGCCGCGTCGAGGAGGGCGGCAACCGCGGCTACAAGACGCGCTACAAGGGCGGCTACTTCCCGGTCTCCCCCGTCGACCACTTCGCCGACTTCCGCGACACGATCTGCACCGAGCTGAAGCAGGTCGGGCTCAACGTCGAGCGCAGCCACCACGAGGTGGGCACGGCCGGCCAGATGGAGATCAACTACCGCTTCAACACGCTGCTGCACTCCGGCGACGACATGATGAAGTTCAAGTACGTCGTGAAGAACTCGTCGTGGCGCCAGGGCCACACCGCGACCTTCATGCCGAAGCCGCTCTTCGGCGACAACGGCTCCGGGATGCACACGCACCAGTCGCTCTGGAAGGACGGCGAGCCGCTCTTCTATGACGAGCGTGGCTACGGCGGCCTGTCCGACCTCGCGCGCTGGTACATCGGTGGCCTGCTGAAGCACGCGCCGTCGCTGCTCGCGTTCACGAACCCGACGGTCAACTCCTACCACCGGCTCGTCCCCGGGTATGAGGCTCCGGTCAACCTGGTCTACTCGGCCCGCAACCGCTCGGCGTGCGTGCGCATTCCGATCACGGGGACGTCGCCGAAGGCCAAGCGGATCGAGTTCCGCGTGCCGGACCCGTCGGCCAACCCGTACCTCGCCTTCGCCGCGCAGCTGATGGCCGGCCTGGACGGGATCCGCAACCGGATCGAGCCGCCGGAGCCGATCGACAAGGACCTCTACGAGCTGCCGCCCGAGGAGCACGCCCTCATCGAGCAGGTCCCGGGCTCGCTGCCCGAGGTGCTCGATGCGCTCGAGGCCGACTTCGACTACCTCCTCGAGGGCGACGTGTTCACCAAGGACCTCATCGAGGCGTGGGTCGAGTACAAGCGAAAGAACGAGGTCGACCCGATCCGTTTCCGGCCGCACCCGCACGAGTTCGAGATGTACTTCGACCTCTGACGAAGATGCAGCGCAGGTTGGGGGCCGAGCTTGCGAGGCACCCGGCCGGAGCGGAGTCGAGGAGGAGGTCGCAAGGGCTCGACCTCTGACGAAGATGCAGCGCAGGTTGGGGGCCGAGCTTGCGAGGCACCCGGCCGGAGCGGACGGCCCTTCCGCGTCCAGGAGGCCGGAGCGGAGTCGAGGAAGGGTCGGAGAAGGCTCGACCTCTGAGTTGTTAATGGTCGTCTGAAACGGGGGGGGTGCGTGGGAAAAAAACAAAGAAAAAAACCCCCAAAACCCCCCAAAAACCAGGAAAACACTACCACACAAGGGGGACACAAACAAATTTTGTTTAAGAAGAGA
>NZ_JBQCCV010000075.1:0-21182 GCF_051961875.1 Intrasporangium sp.
GGCGGATATGTCACGATACTGGGGTGCACCGAGGGGGGTGGGGGCGGGATCGATGCGGCCCGCCGCCGGGAACCCGCGACGCGTTTGCGGGCTCCGCCGGGCGGCGGCGCGCCGGCCCGGCGCCGGTCAGCTGACGAACTCAAGGTTGCCCACCTTCCATTCGGCACCGACCTTGGTCAGGTCGAGGCGTAGCCGGTAGGTCTTCTTCTGCGGCGTCGTCGTCGCGGTGTTCGTCGTCGGCGCCACGACCCCGACGATGACGCGTGCCGAGTCCGCGTCGGCAGAGACCAACGACGCTTCGGCGCGCTCGACCGTCGATACGGTCTTGTTCGCGGTGACGACGGGCTTCAGCTGGGACAACGTCGACTCGTACTCCTTCTTGAAGCTCCCCGTGGCGCCCGCGAGGACACGTGCCGCATCCGCGTCGAACGAGTCCGCGTGCATTGTCACGAAGTTGACGGCGAGCTGCCGGCCGGCTGCGAGCGCCTCGGCCTCGTTCTCGGCCTGCGCCCTGGCCTCCCAGGTGCCCCTACCGAGGGTCGCGGCGACCACGACGGCGGCGAGGAACAGGACCGCCGCGACCACCCAGAGGAGCCGCGGGGTGGGTCGCCACTGCCTGGCGACGCCCTCGTCGGCCGTCACATCGGTCATCTCGCGGTTCCCCTCGTTCTCGGTCAGCGGCTCGCCATTCTGCTCGTCGGTGATAGCGGTCACTGCAGCGCCCCCCGCATCATCCAGAGCCACTGCTCGGCCCCGGTGGCGCCGGTCGGCCCGGCAGGGGCTCTGACGGCGAAGGCGGCAGGGTTGACCCCGGCCCCGGCGCTGCCGAGCGGAAGGGGCTGTGCGCCATACGACATCGGGTAGCTCTGGGCGCGGCCCGAGCCGGCGTGCGGGGCGTTCTGGGCCCCCCGCACGTTGATCCCGGATCCACGCGGGGCGGCGCAGTGGGCGCCGGTGTTGACCGGTGGCAGGTTCGTGGTCTGGTGCGGGTCCGTCTTCTTCGTCCCCCCGTAGCCCTGCTCGCACGCCTTCGGGTCGTCGACGTTGAGCACGAGGCCGAAGTGGGCGGTGCCGTCCCCCGGCACGACCGTGTACCCGCCCACGACGACGTCGGGGTAGGTCACGAGCATCTGCTCGATCCCGTCGACGTGCGCGGTCGTGACGTTGCCGATGGTGATGAAGTTGGCGAGGAGGGCCGCGAGGTTCTGCTTGTTGTCGCTGATGAGCCCGTCGAGCTCCTTGACCGCGACCGTGCCCCGGTCGAGCACCAACCGCAGGTCGGGGTCGGCGGTCGCCAGGGCGCCGGCGACATCGGCGAAGCCGGCCATGGAGGTCCGGATGTCCTTGCCGCTGCGCACCTGTGTGTCGAGGACGATGCGCCCGTCGTCGATCAGCTTGGTCGTCTCGGGGAGCGCCTGGGTCGCCGCAGCGGTGAGGCTGTCGCCGGAGTCGATGAGCCGCTGCAGGTCCGCACCCCCGCCCTGGAAGGCGCGGGCCAGCTCGTCGATCGTCGTGACGAGCGCGGCCTGCGGCACCGACGCGACGGTGTTGTTGACGTGCTGGAGCAGCTGGTCGACGCGGATCGGGTATGCCGTCCGGTCGCGTGGGATCGTGTCGCACGCCCGGAGGTACGGCTGGCCGGAGGACTGTGGCTGCAGGTCGAGGTACTGCTCGCCGACGGCGGAGCGGTTCTCGACGACGGCTCGGGCGTCCCTCGGCACCTCGGTTCCCCGGTCGAGCCGGGCGTCGACGAGGACCCCGTCCTGGGACAGGCGCAGGCTCTCGACCTTGCCGACGGTGACGCCGCGATAGGTCACCTCCGCCCCCACGAAGATGCCACCCGACTGGGCCAGGTCGGCGGAGACCCGGTAGCTGCCGCCGAGGAGCCGGTCGGTGAGCCCGACGTAGCGGGCGGACAGCACGGCGACGAGCGCGACCGAGAGCAGCGCGAACGCCGCGAGCTGCAGGCGGACCTTGCGGGTGATCATCGGTCGCCTCCGGTCGGGAAGAGGGCCATCCAGGCGGAGGGCTCGCTCTGGGTGCGCCCGTCGGTCTGTGAGAGGGGCAGCGGCGGCAGCGGGATGGTGGGCAGCGTGGGCGAGGTCAGGGTCGGCAGCGGCACGCCGGGCAGCGTCACGGTGGGCAGCGGCAGGCTCGGCAGCGAGGGCGTCGGCAGGGTGGGCCCGGGCCGCCCGGGCTTGGACGGCGTCGGCGTCGGCAACCCAGGCAGCCGGCCGACGCCGAGGTTGTCCGCGATCGTCTTCGGGTCGGTGTCGAGGGTGGCCCAGAGGTTGGTGAAGTCCCCGTGGATGGCCCCCTGCGCGCTTGCCGGGAACGGATAGGTGAGCAGCAGCTCGTACGACCTCGGCAGGTCGTCGCCCGCCGCGTTGAGCTGGGTGAGGATCGGCGAGAGCGCCTTGAGGTTCGCCTCGAGATCGGCGCGGGCGCCCCGGATGACTCGGGTGCCGACCTCGCCGAGGTCCCGCAGCGAGGTCAGCATTGCGGTCAGCTTCTCGCGTTGGTCGGCGAGGACCTTGAGGCCGCCCGGCAGCTCGTCGAGCGCCTTGCCGATCTTGTCCTGGTTCTTGGCCAGCGTCGAGGACAGGCGGTCGATGCTGTCGATGGCGCGCACGATGTCCGCCTTGCGGGCGTCGAGCCCTCCGACGAAGGTGTTCAGCTGGCCGATGACGTCCTTGATGTCGGCGCTGCGCCCCCGCATGGCGTTGTTGAGCTCGGTCTCGATCGTCTTCAGCTGCGCGACGCCGCCGCCGTTGAGGAGCAGGGACATGGCGCCGAGGACCTCCTCGACCTCGGGGTTGCGGCTCGTGCGTGAGATCGGGATGCGGTCGCCGTCGCCGAGGCGCCCCACCGGCTGCTCGTCCGTGGGCGGCCCGAGCGCGATGTACTTCTCGCCGAGCAGCGAGGTCTGCTTCAGCTCGGCGACGGCGTTGTCGGGCAGCACGACGCTGCGCGGGAGCCGCAGGCGGACCTGCGCGGTCCAGCCGGTCACGTGGATCTCCTCCACCGAGCCGACGGTGACCTGGTTGACCTTGACCGACGACTTCGGCACGAGGTCGAGGACGTCGGCGAAGTCGACGGTCACGCTGTACGAGTCGCCGCCGACACCGGCTCCCCCGGGCAGGGACAGGTCGTAGGCCGAGCACCCGGCAGCCCCGAGGGCGAGGACGCCGAGGACCGTCGCGGCGATGCCGGCCCTTCTCCAGGGGGCGGCGACCGCGGCGGAGGGCAGGTCGGGTCGCATCACGGCACACCTCCCAGCAGGCCGCCCAGAGTCGGGTCGGCGCCGCGCAGGTCGACGAGGCGGTCCTTGCCGAGCGTCCCGTCGAGGGCGATCCGGCCGGGCAGGGCTGGCAGCTTCGGCAGCAGCGGCAGGACCGCGGACTTGAGCGAGGAGCACAGCTTCGTGTTGCCGGTGTGCGTCGGCCCGGTGAGGATCGAGCAGATCAGCAGGAGCGGGTCATCCAGGCCCTTGGCGTTGTTGCGGGTGTCGAGGGTGCCGGTCTGCGGGTGGTAGGCGTTCTGCAGGTTGGACAGCGCCACGGGGGCGTTGTCGAGGACCTCGGAGAGGGCGTCGCGGTTCTTCGCGAGGGTCTCAGTGACGGCGACCGCGCGGGCGACGTCGGTCTTGAGCAGCGCCCGGTTGTCCTTGACGAAGGAGGACACCTCGTTCGTCGCGACGCCGAGGTTCTTCAGGGCGAGCTTGAGGTTCTCGCGCTCCTCGCTCAGCTGGACCGCGACCGTGGCGAGGTCGGAGTTGAGGCGGCGGACCTGGTCGTTGTTGGAGGCGAGCATCGACGTGAAGGACTGCAGGTTCTTGACCGTCCCGAACAGGTCTTCCTTGCTCCCGGAGAGCGTGGTGAGGGCGGTCGACAGGTCGTGCACCGTCGAGTGGAGCCGGTCGCCGTTGCCATCGAGGTTCGCGGCGGCCGTCTGGAGCAGCCGGTTCAGGGCGCCGTCCTTGTTGGCCCCGTCGGGCCCGAGCGCGACCATGAGGTCGTCGAGGCTCTGCGAGATGCGGTCCAGCTCGACGGGAACCGCCGTGCGGTCCAAGGGGATTCGCGCTCCGGCCGCGAGGGCGGGACCGCCGCTGTAGACCGGCAGGAGCTGGACGTAGCGGTCCGACACGAGCGACGGGGCGACGATCGCGGCCCGGGCGGTGGCGGGCACCCGGTGGGCGTCGTCGAAGCTGAACGTGACGTGCACGTGGTCGCCTTGCGGCACGACGGAGTCGACCTGCCCGACACGCACCCCGAGGATGCGCACGTCGGATCCCGGGTAGAGGCCGACGGCGCGCACGAAGTCGGCGCTCACCGTGGTCTGCGAGGTCCGGGGCCACACGACGAACGCCGCGGCGACGAGCCCGACGACGACGAGACCGGTGACGAGCCGCGCCATCAGGGTGCCAGGCAGGCGTGACCGGCTGAGCGGCATACGGCGCCGGCTGAGCGGCATACGGCGCCGGCCACCGGCGGACGGGCGGGACTCAGCGTGCGGGTCCGACTGCGCCATCATCGTCCTCCTTCCAGCAGGCTGGGCAGCTTCGCTCCGGGCTGGGACAGCCCGGGGGCGCCGACGGGCACGACGAGGTTGGAGACCCATGTGTCGAACCAGCGGCCGGTGCCGACGGTGTTGGCGTAGACCCGGGTGAAGGGGGCCATGGCCTGGATCGTCTTCTCGACGTCCCGGTCGTGCTTCTCGAGGAGGGCGAGCGCCGAGTCGAGGGCCTTGAGGGCCGGGGTGAGCTGGGCCCGGTTGTCCTGGGCCAGGCCGGTCAGCTGGGTCGCCAGCTCGGACGTGTTCTTGAAGAGGGTGCGGATCTGCTCACGCCGCTTGGCCAGCTCGACCATGAGCAGGTCGGCGTCGTTGATGATCCGCCCGACCTGCTCGTTGCGACTCGCGACGAGTCCGCTCACCTTGTTCGCGTGCTCGAGCAGGCGGGACAGCTCGGTGTCGCGGCTCGCGACGGTCCGGGAGAGGCGGGAGAGCCCGTCGAGCGCGGCCCGCACCTGCTCCGGACTGTCCTTGAACTCGGTCGCGAGGACGGTCAGCGACTCCGCGAGCCGGTCGGTGTCGATGCGTTCGGTCGTCGTGGTCAGGTCTTGGAACGCGTTGACGATGTCGTAGGAGCTGACGGTCCGCTGGAGCGGGATCTGGGCTTCGGCGGCGAGGCGCCCCGGACCGTGCGGGTCGAGGGCGAGGTACTTCTCCCCCAGGATCGTCTTCATGCGGATGGACGCACTGGTGAGGGTGCCGAAGCCGACGTCCTCGGTGATCCGGAAGTCGACCCGCACGTGGGTGCCCTCGAGGTCGACGCCGGTGACCTTGCCGACCTTCACGCCGGCGACCCGGACGTCGTCGTCCGGCTTGATGCCCCCGGCCTCGCTGAACGCGGCGCTGTAGCTCGTGCCCCCGCCGATGAGGGGCAGCTTCTCGGCGTTGAAGGCGAGGGCGAGCAGCAGGGCGATGACGAGCAGTCCGATCGCCCCGATCGGTATGGGGTTCCGCTCGCGGAACGGCACGCTCGACCACCTCATGACGAGCACCTCGCCGACGAGACGCTGTAGCTCGGGCTGACCCCGGGCAGGATCGGGCGCTTGGTGTCGAACCGGCAGAGATAGAAGTTGAACCAGGAGCCGTAGCTCGCGGTGCGGGTCAGCGTGCTGATCCGCGTCGGGACGGTCGTGATGAACTCCTCGAACAGCTTCGCGTTGTCCGGCTTCGTCAGGGTCCCGGCCAGGGTGCGCAGCTGGGCGATGTCGTCCTTGATGGCCGGCCTCGTCGTGACGAGCAGCTTCGCCGTCTCCGCCGAGAGCGAGTTGATGCCGTCGAGGGTGGCGCCGATCGTCTCACGGTCGGCGGCGAGTCCGCTCGTGAAGCGCTGCAGCTGGTCGATGAGGGAGGCGAGCTGGGTGTCGTGCTCGTCGACCGTGCCGAGCACGGCGTTGAGGTTGTCGACGGTGCGCCCGATGACGGCGTCGCGGTCGGCGATGGCCGAGGTCAGCGAGGCGGTCCTCGACAGTAGCGAGTTGATGTCGCCGCCCTCACCCTGCAGCGTCTGCACGATCAGGCCGGAGAGCTCGTTGACGTCCTTGGGCGAGAGCGCCGCGAAGAGCGGCTTGAACCCGTTGAAGAGCACGGTGAGGTCGAGCGCCGCGTGGGTTCGCTGGAGCGGGATGATCGCCCCGTCGGTCAGCGGCGTGGCGTCACCGACGCCCTGGGTCAGGGCGACGTAGCGCTGGCCGACGAGGTTGCGGTACTTGATCGTCGCCTCGGTGCCCTTGGTGAGCGGCGATGTCCGGAGCACCCGGATCTCGACCTCGGCGCTCGCGCCGTCGCCGTCCCGGTGCGGTGACACACGGACGTCGGTGACCTCGCCGACGCGCACACCGGCGATCCGGACGTCCTGGCCGGACTGCACACCGGTCGCGTCGGTGAACAGCGCCGTGTAGGTCGCCTTGTCGCCCCGCTGGACGTTCGCGATGGTGAGCGCGAGGACGCTCGTCGCGGCGATGGTGACCGCGGCGAAGATGAGCAGCTTGACGAGGCTCGCTCGGGTCGTCATCCGTTGCTCACCACCGTCCCGCGCAGGAGCGGTCCCGCCAGGAGCGTCTGTATGCCGCTGGGCTGGCCCCCGGTGTCGCGGCTGAGGAGCGCTGCCACGACCTGCTGCTCCTCCGCCGTCCCCGCCGTGCCCGAGTCGGCCGCAGCTTCGAAGAGGCCCGCGGGCAGCGAGGACAGCGGGGAGGCGGTGCTCGCCGGCCGGGTGCCGTCGTTGAAGTGGAGGCCCGGGTACGGGTTCGCCTGGCTGCCACCGGGGTTCGGCAGCCCGTAGCAGTGCGGGCCCCGCTTGTCGGCCCAGCGGGGCTCCTCACCCGGACGGTAGGGCTGGCGCGGCGGCACGACCTCGACGGTGATGTGGAACGTGCCGCCGCTGAACGCCCCGTTGATCCGGGGCAGCCATCCCGCGAGGCCGCCGGCCAGGCAGGGGTAGACGGGCGAGTAGCGCGCGAGCAGCTTCAGCGTGGGGCGGGACACGCGGCCGACCTGGATGATCCGCTGCTCGGTGTCGTGGAGGAAGCCGGCGGCGTCGTCGGCGAAGCCGGCGGCGCCGACGAGGAAGGCCGCCAGCTGCTGCTGCTTGTCCACGACGGTCCGGTTCGTCACCCGGAGCGACTCCGTGAGCCGGAACAGGTCGGGAGCCGCGTCCGCATAGATGCCCACGGTGTCGGCGAGCAGGGCGACGTCCTGCTGCAGGACCGGCAGGTGCGGGTTGAGCGCCTTCAGGTACCGGTCGAGCCGGACGAGGTTCTGACCGAGCTGGTCGCCGCGGCCGTCGAGGGCGGTCGCGAGCGCCCCGAGGGTCGTCGCCAGCTTGGCCGGCTCGACCGTCCGCAGCAGCGGGTAGAGGTTGTCGAAGACCGTCTCGAGCTCGATGCCGACCCGGCTGCGGTCCTGGGTGATGACGTCGCCCTCGCGGATCGGACGCGGACTGGCGGCATCGACGGTGACGAGGTCGACGTAGCGCTCGCCGAAGAGGGTCTTCTGGAGCAGCCGGGCGTTGACGTTCGCCGGGATCTTGCCGACCTCGTCCGGCTGCAGCGCCAGCTCGATCCGGGCGCCCTGCGGCGTCGCCTCGACGTGGCGCACCTCGCCGACCACGAGGCCGCGCAGCTTGACGTCGGAGCTCTCCTGCAGCTGGCTGCCGAGGCGGCTCGTCTCGAGGGTGACCCGCACGACGGGGGTGAAGCGCTTCTGGTAGGCGGCCACCGCGAGACCGAGCAGCAGGGCAAGCACCACGAGGAAGACGACGCCGTAGGCCTTCGTGCCGAGGCGCCACCGGGTGTGCTGGGTGACCGGCCCGGGGGTCGCGTCGGTCGACACGTCGGTGGCGGGCTGCTCCGGAGGGGCCTGCGTCATCCGGCGATCCTCACGCTCGTCGTCGCGCCCCAGATCGCGAGCGAGAGGAAGAAGTCGACGACGTTGATCGCGACGATCGACGTGCGCACCGCCTTGCCCACGGCGACACCGACCCCGGCCGGGCCGCCCGAGGCGGTGTAGCCGTAGTAGCAGTGGATCAGGATGATCACGACGGCGAAGACCATGACCTTGGCGAAGGACCAGAAGACGTCACCGGGGGGCAGGAAGAGGTGGAAGTAGTGGTCGTAGGTCCCCTTGGACTGCCCGAAGTACGACGTCGCGATGAACCTCGTCGCGGCATACGAGCTGAGCAGCCCGAGGACGTAGAGCGGGATGACGGCGATGAAGCCGGCGATCATCCGGGTCGTCACGAGGAAGGGCAGCGACGGGATGCCCATGACCTCGAGGGCGTCGACCTCCTCGGAGATCCGCATCGCCCCCAGCTGGGCGGTGAACCCGCACCCGACGGTGGCGGCGAGCGCGAGGCCGGCGACGAGGGGCGCGATCTCCCGGGTGTTGAGGTAGGCGGCGAAGAAGCCGGTGAAGGCCCCGGTGCCCAGCTGCTCGAGCGACGAGTAGCCCTGCAGCCCGACCTCGGTGCCGGTGAAGAAGGCGAGGAACGCGATGACGCCGACCGTGCCGCCGATGACCGAGAGGGCACCGGTGCCGAGGGACACCTCCGCGAGCAGGCGCAGCACTTCCTTGCGGTAGCGGCGCATGGTCCGTCCGCTCCACGCGAGCGAGCGGACGTAGAAGCGCATCTGCTCGCCGAGCGAGTCGAGGGCGCGGGCCGGGCGGGACGCGATCTCGAGCAGCTGACGGTTCGTCATGTCGGCCTCTCAGATCTTCTGCGGGACGACCTGGAAGTACACGGCCGTGATGACGAAGTTGACGACGAACAGCAGCATGAAGGTGATGACGACGCTCTGGTTGACCGCGTCGCCCACCCCCTTGGGGCCGCCTCCCGCATTCAGGCCCTTGTGGGCAGCGACGATCGCGGCGATCGCCCCGAAGATGAGCGCCTTGATCTCGGCGGTCCACAGGTCGGGCAGCTGGGCTAGTGCCGTGAACGACGCGATGTACGCGCCCGGTGTGCCGCCCTGGACGATGACGTTGAAGAAGTAGCCGCCGACGACCCCGACGACCGAGACGAGGCCGTTGAGCAGGACCGCGACGAGCATCGAGGCGAGCACCCGTGGCACGACGAGGCGCTGGATCGGGCTGATCCCGAGCACCTCCATCGCGTCGATCTCCTCGCGGATCTTCCGGGAGCCGAGGTCGGCGCAGATCGCCGAGCCGCCGGCGCCGGCGATGAGCAGGGCGGTGACGATCGGACTGGCCTCCCGCAGCACGGCGAGCACGCTCGCCGCGCCGGTGTAGGACTGGGCCCCGAGCTGTCGGGTCAGGGTGCCGAGCTGGAGCGCGATGACCGCCCCGAACGGGATCGACACGAGCGCGGTCGGCAGGATCGTCACACTCGCGATGAACCACGACTGCTGGATGAACTCCTTGACCTGGAAGGGCCGCCGTGGCAACGCGCGCAGCACATCGAGCGCGAGGGCGAAGAGCGAGCCGGACTGCCGCAGCACGCCGGTCAGGGGCGCGGCCATCTCAGCCCACCTCCCCGCCACCACCGACGGGACCGGGCGCTGCGGCGGAGGCCAGCTCCGCGGCATACTCGGTGGTCCCTGGGGGTGTCGTCGCCCCGGCGGGAAGGAACGAGCCGGGCGGCGGGGTCACGCCGTTCTGCCGGCACCACTCGCCCGCCGGGCGCTGCCCCCGCCGCGGCGTGCCGTCACTCGTGCCGAGCTGGGGGGCGATCGGCGGCAGCGGGGGCAGCTCCCGGCCCGACTCGGCGGCGAGCTCGTCGGCGTCCTTCTCCTCCGACATGCCGATCGGTCCGACCGTCTGCGCATTGAGGAACTGGCGCACCACCGGTTCCTCGGAGGACAGGAGCATCTCGCGTGGTCCGAACATCGCGAGGTGCCGGTGGTAGAGCAGGCCGATGTTGTCGGGGACGGTCCGCGCCGTGTTGATGTCGTGGGTGACGATGAGGAACGTCGCGTCGATCTGGGCGTTGAGGTCGACGAAGAGCTGGTTGATGTACGACGTGCGCACCGGGTCGAGGCCCGAGTCGGGCTCGTCGATGAGGAGGATCTCGGGGTCGAGCACGAGGGCACGGGCGAGGCCGGCGCGCTTGCGCATCCCTCCGGAGATCTCGCCGGGCAGCTTCTTCTCCGCGCCCTCGAGACCGACCAGCTCCATCTTCTCGTGGACGATGCGGGCGACCTCGGCCTCGGTCTTCTTCGTGTGCTCCCGGAGGGGGAAGGCGACGTTGTCGAAGAGGTTCATCGAGCCGAAGAGCGCGCCGTCCTGGAAGAGGACGCCGAACAGCTTGCGCACCTCGTAGAGGTCGTGCTCGCGCAGCTTCGTGAGGTCCTTGCCGTCGATGACGATCGAGCCCCGGTCGGGCTTGAGCAGGCCGACGAGGGACTTGAGGAAGACCGACTTGCCGGTGCCCGACGGGCCGAGCATGACGGAGATCTCGCCGGCCGGCAGGGTGAGGGTGACGTCCCGCCAGATGGTCTGCGACCCGAACGTCTTGGTGAGGCCGGTGACCGCGATCTCCACGCCCATGTGGCACCTCTCCGTCGGGGGACTCGGACGGGTCCCCCACGGTGGGACGCGGGGTTACCCGCCGGTTACCTTACTGAGCGGAACGCGCGAAATGGGGCTTGTGCACCCACATTTTCGTTGAGATCGCGCGGATCGTCCGCGCGGTGCGATGCCGTCAGATACGATGCCGCGTTTCCCACGTCACGTCGTCGCCGACCACCGTCACGTCCAGCGCCTCCAGAGCGGCACCCGTCCCCGACGGGAGGGCCGCGAGGACCGCGCCGATCCGGTCGAAGGCCTGGGGCGTCGGCACCGGCGGTGTCCCGTCGGCCACCCCGGTCAGGCCGACGACCCGGCCCGCGTCGAGGGTGAGCGTCGCGGTGAGCTGCTCGACGCGGGCGCCGCGCTGCTCTTCGACACCCTCCCGCAGCGCCCTCGCCGCCTCGCCGAGCACCTGGTCGTCCTCGGACGATGCCGGCGCGGCGCTCTGGCCAGCCGGCTCCGGCTCGCGCTCGACCCGGCCCTCCGTGACCAGGCCGATCGCGGCGTACTCGATCTTCGCGAAGTCGAGGCTCGGCTCGGTCAGGACGCCCTCGTCGATGACGTAGGCGATGTTGACGGGCAGGTCCTTCATGCCGGGATGCAGCTGCTGGCCGACGAAGCGGGAGCAGACGACCAGTGCATCGACGCGCACCATCGGCCGACCCTTCCGGTCCGGCACGCGGCGCTCGTCGGGGACCCGCCCAGTGTCGAAGGTCTCGGGCGGGTAGAAGTGGATCGGGCGCTCCAGGACCATGACTGAGTAGTCCGGGCGGTCCGGCCCGGGGACGAGCCGGTAGAGCTCACCGTTCACGGGCGTCTGCCACGTCAGCTCGACAGGCGCCTGGTCGAAGGAGGTGACCGAGACGAGCGGGCCGTAGCGCCCCATGGGGGTGGGCGGCGTCGGAGCGCCCGCCTGTCCGGGCGCGGGCGGCGGCGGTGGCACGGCGGTCCTCTCCCCCGTCGACTGGTCCCCCTCGGACCTCTTCGCGCGCGACAGCCATCCCATGGCGACAACCTACTGACTGTGCCCGCACGTGGGATGGAGGCTGAGCGGCATACGGCGCCTGTGGTTACCGTGGCCTCGTGACCGCGACTGACCTCGACGACCTGCGCGCCGCCCTCTCCGAGGGCGCGGTGACGACCGACCCCGCCACCGTGGAGAACTACCGGCGCGACTGGAGCCAGTCGGAGGCCGCGGGTATGCCGCTGTGCCTGGTCCGCGCGGCGCACGCGGACGACGTCGTGGCGACCGTGCGCTGGGCCGCCGGGCGCGGCGTGCCGGTCGTGCCGCGCGGCGCGGGCAGCGGCCTGTCGGGCGGCTCGTGCGCGGTGGACGGGTGCATCGTGCTCTCGCTCGAGCGGATGCGGGCGATCGAGATCGACGTCGCATCCCGGACGGCGGTCGTCGAGCCGGGCGCCTTCAACGCCGAGGTCAAGGCCGCCGCGGCGGAACACGGCCTCTGGTACCCGCCCGACCCCGCGTCCTTCGAGATCTGCTCGATCGGCGGCAACATCGCGACGAACGCCGGCGGGCTGTGCTGCGTCAAGTACGGCGTCACGACCGACTACGTCCTCGGGCTCGACGTCGTGCTCGCCGACGGGACTCTGGTCCGCCTCGGCGGCAAGCGGATCAAGGACGTCGCCGGCCTGTCGCTTCTCAAGCTCTTCGTCGGCAGCGAGGGGACGCTGGGGATCGTGACGCGCGCGGTCCTGCGGCTCGTGCCGGCGCAGCACCCGGCGGCGACCCTCGTTGCCACCTTCGGCACCGTCGAGGCGGCCGCCCAGGCCGTCGTCGAGGTCGGCAGGACCCTCCGGCCCTCGATGATGGAGCTGATGGACAACGCCTCGATCAACGCGGTGGAGGACTACCAGGCGATGGGGCTCGACCGCACGGCCGGGGCACTGCTCATCTGCCAGTCGGACGCGCCCGGGGCGGCACGGGCCGAGGAGATCGAGTCGGTGCGGGCCGCGTGCGAGGCGGTCGGCGCGAAGGAGTGCTTCGTCACGGACGACCCGGTCGAGGGCGCGATGTTCGCGGCGGCGCGGCGGGCGGCGTTCCCGGCGATCGAGCGACTCGGCGCGCTGATGCTCGAGGACGTCGGCGTCCCGGTGCCGCGCCTCCCCGAGCTGCTGACCGGCATCGCCGCGATCGCCGAGGAGCACGACGTCCGGATCCCGACCGTTGCGCACGCCGGCGACGGCAACACCCACCCGATCGTCCTCTACCCGCGCGGCGACGCGGCGGCCAAGGAGCGGGCCGCCGAGGCCTTCGACGCCGTCATGCACCTGGCGATCCGCCTCGACGGGACGATCACCGGCGAGCACGGCATCGGCCGCCTCAAGAAGGCCGCCCTGCCCGACCAGCTCGGCCCGGACGTCATGGCCCTCACGCACCGGATCAAGGACGCGCTCGACCCGCAGGGCATCCTCAACCCCGGCGCCGCCTTCTGACGCCTGCCCCTACCGAACCCAGCTCCGGCTGGATCTTGTAGGCCCGACCCGGCTCGCGCCCTACCGAACCGAGCCCCGGATGGACCTCGTAGACAGCGGAGCGCGCGTGACAGCGCCCGGCACGAGCGGGCGGAGCGGGTGCGCGCGACCGATCGCATCCCAGCGGGCGGGGTGGGTGCGCGCGACCGACTGTGAGCGGCATACCTCCCGGCGGAGCGAGCCCGACAACGAAACGCGTATGCCGCTCATACCGGAGGGAGCGCCACCCACCCCGGCCGCCAAGCGGGCAACCGGAGGGAGCGCCACCCATCCCGCCCGCGAAGCGGAGCGAGACCCGCCTCGAAGCGGGCACGAAGCAGCGAAGGCGGGCCCGACCAAGTCGGACCCGCCTTCGCGGTGCTGGAGATCCCGGCTAGCCGGGACAGCTCACTTGAGCTCGACGGTGGCGCCGGCGCCCTCGAGCTGCTCCTTGGCCTTCTCGGCCGCAGCCTTGTCGACCTTCTCGAGGACGGGCTTGGGGGCGCCGTCGACGAGGTCCTTGGCCTCCTTGAGGCCGAGGCTCGTGAGCGCGCGGACCTCCTTGATGACCTGGATCTTCTTGTCACCCGCGGCGACGAGAACGACGTCGAACTCGTCCTTCTCCTCCTCCGCAGCGGCCTCGCCCGCGCCGCCGCCGGCAGCGGGGCCGGCAGCAACCGCGACGGGGGCGGCAGCGGTGACCTCGAAGGTCTCCTCGAACTGCTTCACGAACTCGGAGAGCTCGATGAGGGTCATCTCCTTGAACGCGTCAAGGAGCTCGTCGGTGCTGAGCTTCGCCATGATGGCTTCCTTTCGTACTGATGCCGTGAGTGGCTGTTAATCGGATCGAGCTGTCACGCCAGTGGCGTCAGCTCTCGTCGCCACCCTCGGCGACGTCGGTGCTGGCCTCGGCCGCGGGAGCGGCGTCGGCCGATTCGCCCGTCTCGGCCGCCGGGGCAGCCGCGACCGGGCCCTCTGCCTCGACCTTCTGGCGCAGCGCGTCGACAACGCGAGCGGTCTGCGCGAGAGGTGCGGCGAAGAGGTAGGCGGCCTTGTTGAGGGAGCCCTTCATGGCGCCCGCAAGCTTGGCCAGGAGAACCTCACGCGACTCGAGGTCGGCGAGCTTCGTGATCTCCTCAGGGCTCAAGGCCTTGCCGTCGAGGACGCCGGCCTTGATCACGAGGAGGGGGTGTGCCTTGGCGAAGTCACGCAGGCCCTTGGCCGCCTCGACCGCGTCACCGGTCACGAAGGCGATTGCGGACGGGCCCTGGTGGTGCCCGTCGAAGGCCGTGATCCCGGCCTCCTTGGCGGCGATCTCCGTCAGCGTGTTCTTGACCACGGCGTAGGTGGCGTGTCCTCGGAGCGAGCTGCGCAGCTCGGAGAGCTGCTTCACGGTCAGACCGCGGTACTCGGTGAGAACGGCCGCGCCGGACTCACGGAACTTGTCCGCGATCTCGGCGATGGCTGCCGTCTTCTCGGCGTTTGCCATCTGGGCCTCCTTCCCTTGCGTTGCGCCGCCGGGTGGTGGTCCGGAGGGCCCACACGAAAAAGGCCCCGGCGCAAGCGCTCGGGGCATCACACGACATAACACGTATGCCGCTCAGCTGAGTCACCTGCGCTGGTTGCCCGCATCGTGCGGAACCTTCGGGAGTCCGTGGTGGCCACGGTCTCCAACCGGCGGTCATTGGTCGTTGTCAAGAGTAGTTGTCCGGGCGCGCCGAGCCAAATCGGCGGGCACCGGCACCTCGTTGGCTAGCGTGGAGGCATGTCGACGAGGGCGCGAAGGCGTGAGCAGGTGGCGGTTCGCCGCCGTTCGCTCTCGGCCGTCGCCGTGCTCGCCTGCCTGGTGCTGGATGTCTGGGCGGTCGCATCGGGGGCCGCCGGGCAGGACGTCGGCCGCCAGCCGGCGGGTGGCCCCGTCGGCGCGGCGATGAGCGTCGGCTCGCGCACCGGCGCGTTGGCCCCTCCCCCTGCCGCGCCGGCCCCCGCCATGAACGACCCGCGAGAGCGCGGCGACGGCCAGCCGAGCACGCCGACGCCGAGCGCGTCTCCGACCGTGGTGCCGGAGGGCGACGGCACGTTCACCGTGCTGCCGGTGCCCGAGGACGCGGTCCAGGAGACGCCGAAGTCGGGCCGGACGGTGCGCTACACGGTCGAGGCCGAGGGCGGCCTCGGCATCGACACGAACGACTACGCCCGGACGGTGGCCTCGGTGCTGACCGACCCGCGCGGCTGGCAGACCCAGGACAAGGTCCGGTTCGTCAACGTCACGCCGGCCCAGGCCAAGCGCGGTGACCCCGTCGACGTCCGGGTCACCCTCGCTAGCCCCGACACGACGGACAAGCTCTGCGCGCCGCTCGAGACACGCGGCCGGGTCAGCTGCTTCGCGAACGGCCGGGCCGTCCTCAACGCCAAGCGCTGGGTGCTCGGGGTGGAGGAGGCCTACGGCAAGGACGTCGCGACCTACCGGATCTACCAGGTCAACCACGAGGTGGGGCACGGCATCGGCCACGGCCATGCCGCGTGCCCGGGCAAGGGCAAGCCGGCCCCCGTCATGCTGCAGCAGAGCTACGGCCTCGACGGCTGCACGGCCTGGCCCTGGCCGACCGCCAAGCCGTCCTGACCGGCGCCCCTCCCGCGGAGGACGCGCGAGCGGGAGGATGGCGAGAAGGACGGGCACGCCACACGGCATACCCCCGGCGAAAGGTCCTCCATGTCCACCGAGTACACGACCGTCGGAATCGTCGGCGCCGGTCCCGCCGGCCTCATGCTGTCCCACCTGCTCGCGCTGAGCGGGATCGACTCGGTCGCGATCGACATCCGCTCCCGGGACGAGATCGAGCACACGAACCGCGCCGGCATCCTCGAGCAGGACAGCGTGCGGCTCCTCACCGACACGGGCGTCGACGGCCGCGTCCTCACCGACGGCTACGAGCACCACGGCATCGAGCTGCGGTTCGGCGGCGAGGGGCACCGGATCAACTTCCAGGAGCTCGTCGGTGCCTCGGTCTGGCTCTACCCGCAGACCGACGTGTTCATCGACCTCGCCAACGCGCGCGCCCGGGACGGCGGCGACGTGCGGTTCGGCGTCACCGACCCGAGCGTGCGCGACGTGACGGCCCGGCCGGTCATGAGCTTCACCGACGCCGACGGCGTCGACCACGAGGTCGAGTGCGCCTACCTCGTCGGCGCGGACGGGTCCCGGAGCATGTGCCGTCAGGAGCTGCCGGAGTCGCTGCGCCGGCACTACTTCAAGGAGTATCCCTTCGCCTGGTTCGGGATCATGGTCGAGGCACCGCCGAGCGCGCCGGAGCTCATCTACGCCCGGCACGACCGGGGCTTCGCCCTCATCAGCCAGCGCACGCACGTCCTGCAGCGGATGTACTTCCAGTGCTCCCCCACCGAGGACATCGACGGGTGGAGCGACGACCGGATCTGGGAGGAGCTGCAGACGCGAGTCGAGGGTGGCGGCTTCAGGCTCATCGAGGGGCCGATCACCGAGAAGACGATCCTGCCCTTCCGCAGCTTCGTCTGTGAGCCGATGCGCCACGGCAACCTCTTCCTCGCCGGGGACGCGGCGCACACTGTCCCGCCGACCGGCGCCAAGGGCCTCAACCTCGCCCTCCAGGACGTCAAGGTCCTCCACGAGCTGCTCGACGCGGCCGTCAACCTCGGCAAGACCGAGCTGCTCGACACCTACAGCGGCCGGGCGCTCGAGCGGGTCTGGAAGGCGCAGCAGTTCTCCTACCGCATGACGACGATGCTCCACGCCCTGCCGGACGAGACGCCGTTCGACGCCCGTCGCCAGCTGGGTCAGCTGACGGACATCGTCTCGTCACGACACGCCTCCGCGCACCTCGCCGAGTGCTACACCGGCTGGCCGGTGACCTGACCGATCACGTATGCCGCTGAGCGCTTGCGCTGCGAGCGTGCTCAGCGCTCGTGGGGGCGTGGGGGCGTGGGACGCAAGTGACGGAGCGCTCCCTCGACCCTGCCGTCGAGTGAGCGCCCGGTCCCACCCGCCACACGTCGAGTGAGCGCCCGGTCCCACCCGTCACAGGCGCTCGGGAGGTCAGCGAGGCTGGCCCCAGCCGGGCTGCTCGCCCTCCAGGTCCGGGCTGGCGTGTCGCAGGTCCTCCGAGATCCGGTCGGCGGTGGCCACGACGTCGTCGACGACGGCCGGGTCCAAGGGACCGGAGCCGGGCTGCGACGTGGTGGAGGCGTTGATCGCGGCCACGACATCGCCCGCCGCGTTGCGCACCGGCGCCGCCACTGAACGCAGTCCGATCGCGAGCTCCTGGTCGACGACGGCCCAGCCCTGCCGCCGCACCCGGTCCAGCTCGGCCCGCAAGGCGTCCGGCTCCACCACGGTCCGGTCCGTCAGCGGTTCGAGGACGACGCGGTCCAGATACGCCTCGACCGCGGACTGCGGGGCGAACGCCAGCATCACCCGGCCCATCGACGTCGCATACGCGGGGAAACGTGAGCCGACGCGGATGGCGACCGACATGATGCGCCGTGCCGGGATCCGGGCCACGTAGACGACATCGTCGCCGTCGAAGACCGACGCCGAGGTGGACTCGCCGAGCCGCTGGGAGAGGGCCTTGAGGTGCGGCTCCGCGATCTCCGGCAGCCGCAGCGAGGAGAGGAACGCGTGCCCGAGCGCAAGTACCCGCGGGGTCAGGCTGAAGAGGCCGGCGTCGGACCGGACAAAGCCGAGCGCCTCCAGCGAGAGGAGGAAGCGCCGGGCGCTGGCGCGGCTCTGCCCGGTCCGCCGGGCGACGTCGGACAGGGTCAGGGAGTGGTGGTCGGCATCGAAGGCCTGGATGACGTCGAGCGTCTTGGCGACCGACTGGACGAAGTCGGTGCGCTCACCCCGCTCGAGGCCCTCGCTCACGCCTGCTCGAGCGGGACGGGGACGAGTGCCGACAGCTCGTCGAAGCCGATGCCGAAGGTGTCGCGAACCACGACCCGCTCCGGTTCGATGAGGAACACCGCGAGGTCCGTGTAGACCCGGCTCACGCACGCCACCCCGGTGAGCGGATAGGTGCACTCCGCCACGAGCTTGCTCTGCCCGTCCCGGGTCAGCAGGTTCATCATGACGAAAGTGTCCTTGGCCCCGATGGCGAGGTCCATCGCACCCCCGACGGCCGGGATCGCGTCCGGCTCGCCCGTGTGCCAGTTCGCGAGGTCGCCCTTCGCCGAGACCTGGTAGGCGCCGAGGACGCAGATGTCGAGGTGGCCGCCGCGCATCATCGCGAACGAGTCGGCGTGGTGGAAGTACGACGCGCCCGGGAGCTCTGTGACGGGGATCTTCCCGGCGTTGATGAGGTCGAGGTCGATCTTGTTCCCGTGCGCCTCGGGGCCCATCCCAAGCATCCCGTTCTCGGTGTGGAGGGTGACCCCGCTGTCGGCGTCCAGGTAGTTCGACACGAGCGTCGGCTGCCCGATCCCGAGGTTGACGTAGGCGCCGTGGGGAATGTCCCTCGCGACGATGTCGGCCAGCGCGTCGCGGCCGAGCCGCCCCTCGTAGCTTCCGGCGGGTGCTTGTTGGCTCACTGTCCCTCCTCCGGCTCGGGCGTCGCCTCACGCGGAACGACGACAAGCCTGCTGACGTAGATGCCCGGTGTCACGACGACCTCCGGGTCGATGCCGCCGACCGGCAGCAGCTCGTGCACCTGAGCGATCGTCGTCCCGGCCGCGGTCGCCATGACCGGGCCGAAGTTGCGGGCCGTCTTGCGATAGACGAGGTTGCCGGCCTCGTCGCCCTGGAACGCCTTGACCAGGGCGTAGTCGGCGTGGATCGGGTACTCGAGGACGTAGTTCCTGCCGTCGATCTCGCGCACCTCCTTGCCCTCCGCGAGCGGGGTGCCGTAGCCGGTCGGGGTGAAGAACGCCCCGATGCCCGCTCCGGCAGCGCGGATCCGCTCGGCGAGGTTGCCCTGAGGCACGAGCTCGAGCTCGATCTCCCCGGCGCGGTACTTCGCATCGAAGTGGTGGCTGTCGTGCTGGCGCGGGAACGAGCAGATGATCTTGCGCACGCGGCCGGCCGCGATGAGCGCCGCGAGGCCGACGTCGCCGTTGCCGGCGTTGTTGTTGACCACCGTCAGGTCCCGTGCGCCGCCCCGGACCAGCGCCTCGATGAGCTCGACCGGCTGCCCGGCCGGCCCGAACCCGCCGATGAGCACGGTCGCCCCGTCCGGGATGTCGGCGACCGCCTGCTCGACCGACTCTGAGATCTGCACCATCTGGTTTCCTCGCTTGGTTGTGTATGCCGCTCAGGAGGCCGGCGCCCGGCCCCTCACTTCACAAACGGTCCGTCACGCCTGCTTCGCAGGGCCTTGGGACTCGGAAGCCGAATCGGCGCTCCGGGCCTCGCTCGTACCTCGCTCCTGTCCTCACGCCTTGGCTCCCGAGACGTTCTCCAGCACCACGGCGAGGCCCTGGCCGACGCCGATGCAGATCGCCGCGACGCCCCAGCGCCTGCCCCCGCGTTGCAGGCTCCGCGCCAGGGTGCCGAGGATCCGGCCGCCGGAGGCCCCGAGCGGGTGCCCGATGGCGATGGCACCGCCGTGCGGGTTGACGATCTCCGGGTCGATGCCCCAGGCGTCGATGCAGGCGAGCGACTGGGCGGCGAAGGCCTCGTTCAGCTCGACCTCCTCGACGTCGTCCCACGTGATCCCGGCCCGCTCGAGCGCCTTGTTCGCCGCCTCGACCGGGGCGAAGCCGAAGAACTGGGGCTCGACCGCGTGCGCCCCGCGACCCGCGATGCGGGCGACCGGCTCGAGGCCGATCCGGTCCGCCGCCGCGGCGCTGCCGAGCAGCACGGCCGAGGCGCCGTCGTTGAGGGGGGAGGCGTTGCCCGCGGTGACCGTGCCGTTGTCCTTGCGGAACGAGGTCCGCAGCCCGCCGAGGCGCTCGATACTGGTGTCGGGACGGATCGACTCGTCGCGGGCCAGGGCCACACCCGGCACCGGGACCGTGAGCTCGTCGTAGAACCCGGAGCTCCACGCCTCGTCCGCCAGCCGGTGCGAGCGCTCGGCGAAGGCGTCCTGGCGTTCGCGCCCCACGTCATACTTCTCGCGCAGCTGTTCGGTCGCCTCGCCGAGGGAGACGGTCCACTCGGACGGCATGTTCGGGTTGACCAGCCGCCATCCCAGCGTCGTCGAGGCGAGGGTGAGATTCCCTGCTGGATAAGGCTTCTCCGTCTTCGGCAGCACCCACGGGGCCCGGCTCATGGACTCGACTCCACCCACGAGGACGATGTCGGCGTCGCCGACCTCGATCGCCCGCGAGGCCACCATCGCCGCGTCGAGGCTCGAGCCGCAGAGGCGGTTGACCGTCGTGGCCGGGATGCTCGTCGGCAGCCCAGCGAGGAGAGCGGCCATCCGGCCGACGTTGCGGTTGTCCTCGCCGGCCTGGTTCGCGTCCCCGAAGACGACCTCGTCGATGCGGGCCGGGTCGCCCCCGAGCCCCGGCGAGCGGTCCACGATCGCCTTGACGACGATGGCGGCGAGGTCGTCCGGTCGCGTCCCGGCGAGCGCTCCGCCGAAGCGGCCGAACGGGGTCCGCACCGCGTCGTAGACGAAGGACTGGGTGAGCGCTGGGGTGGGCGCAGTCATGACGATTCCTCGGTTTCTTGCTCGTATCTGGCGATCTGCTCCTGCGCGATCGCGAAGGCGTGGTTGGCGCTGGGGACGCCGAGGTAGATGGCCGACTGCAGGAGGACCTCCTGGATCTCCTCGACCGTCAGCCCGTTGCGGCGGGCGGCGCGCACGTGCATGGCGAACTCGTCCCAGTGGCTGTTCGCGATGAGGGCGGTCATCGTGATGGCGCTGCGCATGCGCCGGTCGAGGCCGGGCCGGGTCCAGATCTCGCCCCAGGCGTAGCGGGTGATGAGGTCCTGGAAGTCCGACGTGAACTCGCTCGTGCGCGCCTCGGCCGCGTCCACGTGGGCGTCGGAGAGCACGGCCCGGCGGACGGTCATCCCGTCCGCGTGGGCCTGCGCGGCCGTCCGGTCGGGCTCGGAGCGCTCAGGCCGTGGCATCGGACACCTCGATCCGGAAGAAGTCGGCGAGGATCGCCGCGACCGTGACCGGCTGCTCGGCCGGCGCGAG